>JAICXK010000215.1 GCA_025980435.1 Bryobacteraceae bacterium | reverse complement strand
TGCTTCACCGCAATCTGATCGGGCCTAAGTGGGACCGACGGCCGAAACCAACTCACGCTCGAACCATTTGGCTCGATTTCCAAGATCTCCTTTGGGTATGCAAACGATGAGAACGAAAGGAACGCTTCCGAACCGTCCTCCTGTCCCGTGATCTCACCGATCGTTCCCACGCTGGGCATCTTTACATCGACCGAAGAATGGCCGTCCAGTTCATAAGCCCGGAGGTGTTCCGAAACATTCTCGAGCGTTTTAACGAAGAGCTTTCTTTCAGCAACTCCAATCGCTGTAATCGGATTTCGCCCCTCGGGAACGACTTCCTTCCAATCGCCTTGAGCCGGCCGGTCCAGATCGATCTCGATCACTCTGCCATTCGGCGCGCGCGCAGAGGTCAGCAAGTAAACCGTATCGTGGTATTCATCCATCCCCAGCACGGCCTGAACATGCTTGGCGATCGCGTGTAGTCTCGCATCGATGCCCAATTTTTGCAGGTATAAATCCTCTTCGGCTGTACCGAGCCCTCGTCCCGCCGTGCAGAGCAGGTATTTTCCGGTTGAGGTCAGCAGGCATCCCGCTACGTACTCCGGTCCGTAGCCGGCGCCGAAGACCTCTTTGTCGGTTGAAACCGGCTTGCCGAATTCATGCCGGTAAATACGATATCCTTCCGCGAGCCGTTTCGAATAGTAGATCGTCTTTCCGTCAGAGGTAAACGCGTGCCCGGCATCGAACTCATAGCGGGCGCGCGGCAAGAGATCAGACAAGTCCCGCTTCGCCGTCACATCGCGAAAATGGATTTCGGTTTCGTCTTGGCCGCCCTTGCGGAACTCGTACGCCAGAATGCGTCCGTCCCGGCTTACTGCGTCAATGCCAACGGAGACCGAATGATCAGGAAAGAGCAGGTTTGGATCGACCAGTTTTTCGTCCAGTCCAGGTGCTCCATGACGCATGTAGAGGGAAGCCTGCTCTTCCGTGGGCGCCCGGCGTGTAAAGAAATATCTGCTGTTCGCAACCAGCGGCGCACTTCGGGTCTCGAGCCGCTCGAATTTAGCAAGAGAATCTCGAATCCCGGCGCGTTGTGGGGTTCCGGCGAAAAACTCGGCCGTATACTTCTGCTGCGCGGCGACCCACGCCCTGGTCGCAGGACTGTTCTGGTCCTCCAGCCAGCGATAATTGTCTGTAATGGAGAGGCCGTGAATGGTCTCAGTAACCGGCACGGTCTGCGCCTTCGGCGGAGGCGCTGGCTTCAGACTTGCGGGTGCCGCCGCAAGAACCGACGAGATGCCCACAAGAGCAAAAATGCCTTGAGCGATTTGCACAGGCGAACCTCCTGACGATGGAGAAGAACCAGTTTACGTCAGGAGGCTCGAAACTAGCCTAAATGTCGTAGTACAGCGAAAACTCGTACGGATGCGGTCGCAAGCGAACAGCGTCGGACTCATTCTTGCGTTTGTAAGCGATGTAAGTTTCGATCAGGTCTTCGGAGAACACTTCGCCTTTTAGCAGAAATTCGTGATCGTCTTCGAGACAGGTGAGCGCTTCGTCCAGCGATGCGGGCATGGAAGGCACCGTCTTCATCTCCTCCGGTGACAGATCGTAAATATCTTTGTCGAGCGGTTCACCGGGCTCGATTTTATTCAAGATGCCGTCAAGACCAGCCATTAGCATGGCTGCGAAGGACAGATAGGGGTTCGCGGAGGGATCGGGCGGCCGGAATTCAACACGCTTCGCCTTCGGACTGGCGGAATACATTGGAATGCGGCAGGCGGCGGATCGGTTTCGCCGCGAGTACGCGAGGTTGACCGGAGCTTCATAACCGGGTACCAGCCGCTTGTAGCTGTTCGTGGTCGGCGCGATGATGGCCGAGAGAGCGCGCGCGTGCTTCAGAAGTCCGCCGATGTACCAGAGCGCGGTCTGACTCAGCCCGGCATACCCTTCCCCGGCAAATAACGGCTTTCCGCCTTTCCAGATGCTCTGGTGCGTGTGCATCCCACTGCCGTTATCTCCAAATAACGGTTTCGGCATGAAAGTCGCGGTCTTGCCGTTTTCATACGCGACATTCCGGACAATGTACTTGTACAGCATCATGTTGTCTGCTGACTTGACGAGCGTATCGAAACGCTGATCGATCTCGCACTGGCCTGCGGTCGCAACTTCGTGGTGATGGCATTCGATCACGATCCCGCACTGTTCCATGGTTTCGACCATCTCGGCTCGCAGATCTTGATAGTGGTCTGTCGGCGGGACCGGGAAGTAGCCTTCCTTGTAGCGCGGACGATATCCGAGATTGTTTTCTTCCCGGCTGGAATTCCAGCGGCCCTCTTCCGCATCGATGAAGTAAAAGCCGGAGTGGGCGTTTTGATCGAACCGTATATTGTCGAAAATGAAAAATTCCGCTTCGGCGCCGAAGTATGCCGTATCGCCGATGCCCGAGTGCTGCAGGTACGCTTCCGCCTTTTGCGCAATCCAGCGCGGATCGCGTTCGTAACTTTGACGCGTCAGAGGGTCGCGGACATTGCCGAGCATGACCAGCGTAGGGATTTCATAGAACGGATCCATAAACGCGGTCGCCGGGTCGGGAATCAACAGCATGTCGCTTTCGTTGATGGCGGCCCAGCCCCGGATGCTCGACCCGTCGATCCCGAATCCGTTTTCAAAGGAATCGAGACTCAATTGGCCGATCGGATATGTAATATGATGCTGCAGCCCGGGGATGTCGCTGAAGCGGAGATCGAGTTGCCTGGCCTCGTTGCTCTTGGCCAGGTCTAAGACTTCCTGTGGATTCATTTGGCTCCCGATAAAATGTGAATCTTTCAGCACGGAAACACGTTGCTGTGGCGCGGTCGCGGCGGTTCTTACGTTATCAGGGTAAAAGTATCAGGCCAAGCGCGGCAATCGAATTTTTCAATCGTGCCTATAAGCAGCCGGACGGCTCAATAGCGGAGCGGCCGCGTTTCCAGACGCCGTACGAGCTCCAATCCCGGCGTCCCGACGATTTGCTGCATAAAGATGGTCCATGGCTTGCCAGGTTCCTTGGCCAGCACGGCGGTTGCGCGAATCCTTCCCACCAGATCGCCGCCGCTGTGATCCCAATATGCGAACGAATCGAGATATCGAGAGCCTGGAGCAAGCTCCGGCGCAGGCATAGGACCCGATAGGTTACGTTCGCACTCCACTCGGAGCAACGCTCCGCTCTCGGCGCTGAGCAGTATCCGGGAACTATTGAATTCCGGGACAAACACAAAACGGTAGGGCGGATCCTCTCTTGGGATAAGAATTGAGACACCGGGCGGGATGAAATAGCTCGTCAGGGGCGCATCCGTGTATTGGTGAAGACCACTCAGAACTCGCGTGGTCGCCCGTTCGTTCAACGGCTGAATATCGAGATGATGCGCGATGCGGTTTCGCGTGAGTGAAAGCGATGCCGGAGAGGCTAGTTCATCGGTGAAAAGGACCGTTCTCTCCAGGAATTGCCGTGGCGCAGACTGGAACAGAAGATTAAGGCGGCAAGCCATTCTAGTCTTCCTGCTGCTGAAACAGCGGCTCTTTGCCGGCTAGCATCAGACGTTCGTCCAGAGCCGCCTTCACCAGGTCTTCTTCCATCTCGGACAGGCCGTGCGCGTCTTTTTCGATGCGGGCGAGAAGCCCTTTCACACGCCCTCGCGACACTTCGCCTGGCAAAGCAAGCGCATACGCGAAGATGGCATCCGAGCGTAAATCGTCATCATCGAAGAGCTTTCGGATGCGATCCAGTTCGCTTCTCAATGCGTAATAGCCGACACCCCAGACTGCGCCGCGGCGTACTTCGACGTCGGGATCGTCCAGGTGCTTCCCGAAATAATCCCGGAAGCTCGGGTGAATGGAGCGCCACATCGCTTCCAGCGCCTTGGGGCGGCCCTCCGGCGAACGGTACAAGTCCACGATGGCCGTACGAACCTCGTTGCGGTCGGCTTCCGCGGACAATGCCACCAGCAGGCCACCGCGCTCGATGGTTGACAGGTCCGGTTTTCGCAATGCGGTTAACATGGCCTCCACGACTTCCGCGTTCTCTGTAGAATCGAGAAGCGCCTCCCAGGCCCGAGCGCGAACGGCTTCGGTCGCATCGGTCCTGGCAAGATGCAGAAGCTTCGCTCGCTGCTCGGCAGTGAGCGGGCGATTGAAGAACGAGTTTGCGGCAGCCGCACGAACGGATGGAACCGGATGCTCGAGCAGTTGGGTGCGCTCGTCTTCGTCCAGCATGTCCACCGGTAAATCGGCGCGTTCCGGGTAAAGCGCCCAAATGTCGAAGCCCTCTTCGGTAGCGGGCTGTACCAGTTCCGGCGCTTTCCCTTTGAGCGATTGAAGCGCCTCGGCAATTTCGCTTTTCAGCTCTGCATCGCTGTCGTTAAGATCGGCCGCGGAGCGCTCGACCGATTCGATCGCCGCCGGATCGCCGTAAATGCTCAGCAGCAGTACAGCATCCGAAAGATCGTACTCCAGCCGATCCAACAGTAACTTCAAGATCCGCTCGTCGCGGATGGGTAGGCTGGCCAGGATGAAGGCGACTTCCCCGCCCTCGGATTCGTCCAGATCTTCGTACAGTGCGAGTAGCGGTTCAAGCGCAGGCCGGCCGATCTCAACAAGCGCTTCCGTCACCTCGTCGGGCACGGCTTCGGGATCTTCTCTGAGATACCGGATAAGAAAAGGGATGCCTTCCGGCGCCTTCCAGAACCGGATGACTGCAATCAGTTCGGGCGCAAGATCAACGGCATCCTTGTCGCGGTTGCGCTCACCGAAGGCAACCACAGCGGGTAGAGATTCCGCCGGCCGGTCTACTATAGCGTGCAGGAAGCGGTGATCCAGGCCGAGATGGCCGCGGGCAGCCGCGTCCAGCACATCGGCCGGATTCGACTCGAGCAATCGATCGGGATCGGGAAACACCGTGCGGCTACTACTGCTCGGGCTCGACGATCACTGTGATATCGGTCGATACGTCGCGATGAAGCCGCAGAGTAATCTTGTGTTCGCCGAGCGTGCGGATCGGTTCGTCAAGTTGAATTTTGCGGCGCTCAACATGGAATTTTTGGGCTTCCAAGGCATCCGCGATATCCTTCGCCGTGACCGAACCGAAGAGCTGGTTGTTTTCGCCGACGCGCTGATGAAACGTGACCGTCAGGTTTGTCATCAGCTTGGCGAGATCTTCCGACTCGCCTTTGACTTTGGCCTCACGCCGGAGATACGCTTCGCGCTCCTGCTCCACAATTTTCTTGTTCGCCTCGCTGGCGCGAACCGCCAGCCGCTTGGGAAGCAGAAAATTGCGCGCATACCCGTCGGCCACCTTGACCACGGATCCCCGCGCGCCCACTTTCTCGACGTCTTCTCTTAGAATGACTTCCATGTTTTCTCCGTTTATACTCTCGAAGCGAACGGAAGCAGCGCAATATTGCGGGCCTGCTTAATGGCTTCGCTCAAACGCTTCTGATGGGGTGTGCAGACACCGGAAATTCGCCTGGGAGTGATCTTCCCGCGCTCCGATATAAAGCTGGAAAGCAGCCGGACATCTTTGTAGTTGATGTCGTCAACCTTATCGACGCAGAAGCGGCAAACCTTTTTGCGCCGGAAATACTGTTTCTTGCCTGTCGCGATTGCCTTGTCGCCGCCGGTCGGCCGTTGTGAAGCCGCAATCGGACGTCCACTTCTCTGTTCTGGCATGTTGATTCTCTTTCGTTCCCCGGCGCTTACTCGTTGGCCTCAAGCGGCGCTGCTGGAGCGCCAGGCACGGGAGCGGGCGACTCCTGCGGTAGTAGAGGCGAGGCAACCGCGGCAGGCTGAGGCGGCGCAACCGGTTTTCTGGCCGCGCGCTTCTCGCGCGCCTTTCGCCGCTTCTCGATACGCTTCAGTTTTTCGTCAATTCGAACGGTCAGGAATTTTAGGACCAGATCTGCCACCCGCAGCCGGCGCTCAATTTCTTTCACCGCTTCGGGACCCGAGCTGAACTGCAACAGCACGTACTGCCCTTCGTTATACTTCAGAACTTTATAGGCGAGCTTTCGCACGCCCCACTTTTCTGCTTTCTCGATGGCGCCGCCCGCATGGGTGACCACATTCTTCAACTGTTCGACGAGCGGATCCACTTCTTCATCCGTGGCGTCCGGTCGAACGATGAACAACTGTTCGTAGATTCTCATTCTTCCTCTTTTTGTATGCCTCGAGCGCGGCGATTGAATTTCGCCATGGCCCTGTTGGCGCCTTCGGCAACGATGGATTCAACAGCGTCGGCGGTATAGGACACCATCTCATCCACGTCATCTCTAAGCTCCCGCTCGAACGGAGCGAGAACATATTGCACCGCGTCTAGTGGGTGATCCGGGCGTATACCCACCCGTACCCGAGTGAAGACGTCCGTCTTCAGAGCGGCGATAATCGACTTGACACCGTTGTGTCCAGCCGCCGAACCGTTCTTCTTGATCCGCAGGGCGGTCCAGGGAAGATCCAGTTCGTCATAAACCACGATCAGATCATGATTCGTCAGGTTGCGGTAATTCAGCACCGGGCCGACAGCCGCGCCTGAGTTATTCATGAAAGTTTGCGGCTTCACCAGGATAACCGGTTTGTTTCCGATGTAGCCGCTACCCGTCACCGCGGCGCTTTCCTTCTTCGAAACTCGAATGGAATGGCGCTGCGCCAATTCATTTATTACCAGGAACCCGATATTATGAGGCGTTGCCTCATAACGGGGCCCCGGATTGCCCAAGCCGACGATGCAGGAAACCGCTTCCTCCAACCGCGGCTCAGCAGGCATGCCTTATTTTTTCTTGCCAGCAGGCTCTGCAGCCTCTTCTTCTTTCTTACCCTTCTTGATGACTTCGGGCTCAGCAGCGGCCGGAGTTGCAACTACCGTTTCAGCTGCCGGGGCTTCCTCGGCGCGCAGCGATACAACGTGGGAAATCACGGCGTCGGAGGGGCTCAACAACTTCATGGATCCGCTCATCGGAATATCCGCCGCGCGCACGCTCTGCCCGATCATCAGTTCGGTCACATTCATGACGAACTGCTCCGGAATATCGTCGGGCAGACATTCAATCTCCACTTCGCGAGTGACAATTTCGTGGATACCACCCTGGATTTTCACGCCCTTCGGATCGCCCTGCGTCACAACCGGCACCTTGACCGTGATCCGCTGGCTGAGGTCGATCCTCTTTAAATCCACATGCAGCAGCGAGTCCTTGATGGGATCGTATTGCCAGTCGACAATCATCACCGGCGTGTTCTCTTTACCGGTGATGCTCAAATTGAAAATGGTGTTGTGGCCGGTCTTACTGTTGAGAATCCGGGTCACCTCTTTCGGGCTGACCGCGACCGCCGCTGCGCCGTCGGGACCGCCGTAGAGCACCGCCGGCATGGACCCGTTGGCGCGTAAACGCCGCGCCTCGTTTTTACCCCGCGAGTCGCGTGACTCGGCGGCGATTGTAATATCCTTCCTCATTCTTCACCTATATAAACAGCGTACTAACCGACCCGCCTTCATGAATCGACTGAATGGCGCGCGCCAGCAGCGGCGCGACCGAAAGCACCCGAATCTTGCAACAGGCAGCCGCGCTCGGCTCAAGCGGAATAGAGTTTGTAACCACCAGTTCCTTTAGGGGCGAATTGCTGATGCGCTCCACCGCCGGACCTGAGAGAACCGCGTGCGTCGCGCAAGCCGTTACGCTCGTAGCGCCCTGTTCAAGTAGCGCTTCCACTCCTTTAACTAATGTCCCGGCCGTATCCACCAGGTCGTCCACAATCAAACAGTCCTTCCCGCGAACCTTTCCAATAATGTTCATCACCTCGGCTACGTTCACATCCGTCCGCCGTTTGTCGATAATGGCGAGCGGTACATTCAGCTTCTTGGCAAACGATCGGGCGCGCTCCACACCACCGGCATCCGGCGAGACAACCGTCAGCGCGCCCCGCTCAAAGCGCTGATCAAAATATTCGACCATCACCGGAGCGGCAAACAGGTGATCGACAGGAATATCGAAGAAACCCTGGATTTGAGCGGCGTGCAGATCGAGCGCCAGAACCCGGCTCGCTCCCGCCCTTTCCAGGAGACTGGCAACCAGTTTCGCGGAAATCGGCATACGCGGGCGGTCCTTGCGGTCCTGTCTCGCGTACCCATAATAGGGTAACACTGCAGTGATGCGCTCCGCGCTGGCGCGCTTGAAAGCATCAATCATCAGCAGTAGTTCCATCAAGTGGTGGTCGACTGGAGCGGAGGTCGGCTGTACGAGGAAAACATCCGCGCCGCGAACGTTCTCCTGGATCTGCAAGTGCGTCTCGCCGTCGGCGAAACGGCGGATCATGGCCTCGCCGACCGGGCATTCCAGGCACCGGCAGATTTCGGCGGTCAGGGCCGGATTGGCCGTGCCGCTAAAGACCTTGAAATCCGTGAACAACGACCGTACCGGGCCGGACATGCTTTAAAATCTCCTCACAGGGCAAACCAGCTTGCGTCAGAAGCCGGGCCCAAAGCGCGACGCCAAAGGTTTCCGTACTGCCGCCGCGACACGAAACGAACAGGGAAAGCGGTGCCCGGGTGAAAACCGGCGGCCGCCTTCCGGGCATCGGAGGGGGTGGCGAAAATGCCAAAAACGGCTGAACCGCTGCCCGTCATCCGGACTGGCTTCGCCCCTAACCGGCGCAGTTTTCGTACAGAAGAGGACACTTCTCGATGCATGCGGAAAACGGCTTCTTCAAAATCGTTCGTTAGCGGGAATTGATCCAGACCGGAATCGTCCAGAGTCCAGGCGATCGT
>JAICXK010000261.1 GCA_025980435.1 Bryobacteraceae bacterium | reverse complement strand
GGTCCGGCCCAACGTGGGCGATCTGGTTGAAAGGCAGGACCTGCTCAAGAAGCTCTGGCATCCGGCGCGCGGCACCGAGTACCTGATTCGCGATTATCTGATGCCGCAGGTGAATGAAAGCTACCAGGATCTTCTCGCGGCCTGCAGCGGAGCGGATTTGCTGTTAACCCACTTCGCGGCCTACGCCGGTGCAACGGTTGCCGAGGTTTTGAAGCTGCCGTGGCTTTCGATTGCGCTCCAGCCTTCCATCTTCTTGTCGGTTGAAGATCCACCTGTTCTTCCGCCGCTGTGGCTGCGGCATCTGTACCGGATGGGATCTCCCGTGACCACGGCCATCTTTGCGCTGGGAAAGCGGCGTGTCAGAAGCTGGGCCCGGCGTCTGCTGCGCCTTCGCGAGCGCCTGGGGCTGCCAGTCACCGCTAACCCGGTCTTTGAGGGCCAATATTCGCCTTTCGGAACACTGGCGCTGTTTTCGGAGCACTTCGCAAGGCCGCAATCCGACTGGCCGGTTCCTGTTACGGTCTGTGGATTTGTGTTTTACGATCGCCGCGGCGAAGGATTTTCCGGGCAGGATGCGGAGAGCGATCTCGAACACTTTCTCGAGGACGGACCTGCCCCGGTGGTCTTTACGCTGGGATCATCGGCGGTGATGCATCCTGGCGATTTTTATCGCGAGAGCCTCGGGGCTGCTCAGCGCCTGGGTATACGGGCCGTGCTGCTCGCAGGGATCAAAGAGCGCGACCATCTCCCTGAAAATCTGCCCAACTCAATTTTGGTTGCCGAGTATGTGCCCTATTCCGAACTGCTGCCGCGTGCCGCGTTAACGGTGCATCAGGGCGGCGTCGGCACGACCGCGCAGGCGCTTCGTGCCGGGCATCCAACCATCGTGGTTCCCTGGTCGCACGATCAGCCCGATAATGCGGAGCGGCTGCGCAAGCTGGGCGTTTCGCGAACTATTCCGCGATGGCGATACCGGGCGGGGATGATAGCAGGTGAGGTTGAACGTCTGCTGCGGGATTCGGCCATGCAGCAGCGCGCTGCCGAGCTCGGCGCAAAAATCGCCGCCGAGGACGGGCTGGCCAGAGCATGCGATGCGATTGAGTCGACGGTTCGCGCGATCGAAAGCTGAGTAGCCGTGGAAACGCTATCCGCCTGTTCCGCGCTGCCGGATTACGCCGGCCGGAAGGTCTCCCGGTTTCACTACGCGAATGTAGTGGTCGGTAAAGCGAAGCGCCGGATGCAACTGCACGTATGGCATATGGCACCCGATGCAGTCGCCGGCTTGCCTGGTATCGCGGTGAGCGGCGGGGCTGCTGTGACAGGAGAGGCACTTCTCGTTGTAAAAGGCGGGTTGGTTTCGAACGGCATCCTGATGCGCGGGATGGCAGGTTGTGCAAGCCAACCGGCCCGACCGGAAGCAGCGGCTTTTCATCAGCCGCAACGGTTGAAAACGCACGTTCTCGAGTTGCGCGTCATCAACCGGCGGCTTGACCCGGTGGCAATTTCCACAGAAGCGGACCTGCTCGGGTGCCGGCAGCTTTCCGGGATTCGAGGGACGATGGGCGACGTCGTGAAGGTGCTCCTCCGCTCCCAGATGGCACCGCTGGCATTGGACGCCGGGTATTACGGGCTGCAGATCGCGAGTGATGGCAGAGGAGTGGCAACCGATGCACGCCTGCAGATCGCGGCCGGCCTGCATCCATCCCAACGCCGCGGTGGCGTTTGCGGATGCTCCGGCAGTTTGGCCGATGGTGATTCCGTATTGATGCAATTGCGGGAAGTAGCTGACGCGGGACTCGGCCACCCGGCCGCTCCCGGTGTTCACAAGCGGCGTCTGTCCTTGCACGCCCGCGCCCAGAACCCACTCGATCGTTCCCGTTGCCCGATCGCCCCCGCGTTCCGCCGCCACTTCGATTCCTGACAGCGTCCGCCGGTAGACGAACGAATATCCGTCGCCCGCTTCGCGCAGAGGCTGATTCGGCAGGTTCTGGCCGAATGCGCTTTCAAGGGCGGGCGTCATCGCGCGGGCCATTCGAGTGCGCGCGTGCAGCCCGGTTTCCGCCGGATGGCAGGTGGCGCAGGCTTCCGTACCCGGGATCGGAGCCTCGGCGGCGACCGACCCGGCTGCTGCCAGCATCAGGAGACACGCCAGACGCCGGATCATGGCGTCTGCCGCAATGCCTTCAGCTTCTCGAGAACCTGTCGGCCCTCGTCCTTCTTGCCCTCATTCATCAGCGTTTGCCCCAGCAGGTAGGTTGCAGAGTAGTTGCGGGGATCCAAGGCCAGCGCGCGTCGCAGAATTCCTTCCGCGTTCGAATAGTTGGCGGTTTTGAAATAGCACTTGCCCAGCAGTATGTAGGGCCCGCTGAAATCGGGATTCAGCCATACCGCGCGCTGCAGGTCCGGAATGGCGGCGTCCCAGTTCTCCTGGCGGCAATGGGCATCGCCCAGCCGGTACCAGGCCATCGAAAAGCCGGGATTGGCGGCCAGTTCCTGCTTCAGATCGCCGATGGCGTCGTCCAGTTGGCCGCGATGGATCGCGACTTCCGCCAGCAGGAACCGGGCTCCCGGCAGCTTCGGGTCGATTGCGAGCGCCTTTTTGACTTCCAGGACCGCTTCAGGTTCGTATTCCTGCTTGAGCATCATTTGTCCCGCCAGCAGATGGGCGGCGGCGCTATCGGGCTTCACGCTGAAGAGCCGGGCGAAGGCTGCCTCGGATTGATCCTGCTGCCGGGTCTGCAAATAGGCGTAGCCAAGCATGTAGTTGGCTTCATTCACGTTTGTGACCTTCTCCAGCCACGGAATCGCCTTCGGCGCCTGGGTCAGCATGAAATAACTCTGGCCGATGAGAAGGACCGATTCCTTATAATCGGGGCCGGCCGGGTCCTCGGTTCTTGCCGCTTCCTGCAGCACCGCGATGGCCTCGGCGTATTTCTGCTGCTTATAGAGCTGGACGCCGCGCTGATGATCTCCCGATGCCGTGTTGCCGATTAACAGGACGGCCAAGGCAAGCGACAGCATAAATCAAGAGTATAGGACCACATTCACCAGCCTGCCGATCATGCGGGGCGGGCTGCAAAACCTGTGGGCCGAGGGCCGATCGGCGCGTCCTCCACCGGAAGTTGTAATTTTTTCTGCAACTTGGTGGGATACAAATTCTTGATAATCGTTTACACTATTCCAGATGGTGTGAGTTGTGTTGACCCGAAAGGGCCGACTCTGTTCTTTTACAAGATGCTGTAAGTCTGCTTTCTTAAGGAGAAGGTATGGTCAGCTTTCGCAGGGGAGCGCTTCACTCCCTTTCTCTCGCGGCTGTTTTGCTATTAGGGGCGGTAAACGGCGCGAACGCGCAACAGGTTTTCGGCAGTATCATCGGCACGGTTACGGACCCGAGCGGTTCGGCCGTTGCCAACGCCAAAGTCACGATAACCGACATCACCAAGGGCACGTCGTTCGAGGTGACCACGAACAATTCCGGGCAATACACGAAGGGCCAGCTCATTCCGGACACTTACCAAGTTTCGATTGAGGCACCGGGGTTTAACAAAGTCGTTTCCAGCGATATCAGGGTTTCAGTCGACCAGGCGGCGCAGTTCAATGCGGCCCTGCAGGTCGGCAATGTTCAGCAGCAGGTGGAAGTAACGGCCGCCGCGCCGCTGCTCCAGACGGACCGTGCCGACGTGGCGCAGACGTTCACTGCACAGCAACTCTCGCAGCTTCCCAACATCGGGCGCAACTTGCAATCATTTGAGTTGCTGGATCCCGGCACGGTGAAGTTGGGATGGGCACATGCGGCGGATGAAAATCCGCAGGGCAGCGTACAGATCCAGGTGAATGGGCAGCCGTTCTACGCGACCGGCTACTACCTGGACGGAACCGTGAACCAGGACCCGATTCTCGGAATTATTGTAATTAATCCTACTATTGATTCCGTGAACGAGGTCAAGCAGGCGAATCAGGACTACGACGCGGAGTTTGACACTTTCAGCGCCGGTCTCCTTACCTACTCTACAAAATCCGGCACGAACTCCTTCCATGGGGATGTGTTCGAATACTTGTATGTGAACACGCCCGGCTTCCAGGATTTCGGTCGTAACCCATTTACTGAGAATACGCCGCTGGGCGGACGCACGGACGCGTTCACGCCGACCACCCGCCAGAATCAATTCGGCGGTTCCATTGGTGGACGGATTATCAAGGACAAACTGTTTTTCTTTGGTGATGCCCAGTTGACCCGCAACCAAAAGGGCGGCTCTCAGGGTGCAAGCGTTCCCACCGCGGCGAACCGCGCCGGCGATTTGAGCGATTGGCTGCGGGCTTCGCCGAATTACCCCGCGTGTCTAACGGCCGGGGCGGGTGGAAGCAACAACTGTCTCTATCAAATTTATGATCCAAATACGGGCAGTAAAACCGATGGGACCGGGCGCACTCCCTTCCCGAACAATGTAATTCCGAAGTTCCGGTTAAGCCCGCAAGCCTTGGCGATCATGAATTACTTCCCCTTGCCAAACTCGGCCCTCAGCGGAAACGTTCCTTACAACAATTACACGGCCAGCGGAGCGCTAACGAACAATGGCAATCAGTGGAACACGCGTTGGGATTACTACGGGAACGAGAAAAACACGTTCTTCGGGCGCTATAGCTATGCGGGGTTCGATCTGGGCGCTCCCGGAGTATTCGGTCTTGTAGCCGGCGGTCCTGCATTCAGCGGTACAAACTATGCCGGCAGCTCCAGCACCTTGAATCAGAGCATCGCAGGCGGCTGGACCTACACGGCCAATCCGACGCTGATTAACGAGTTCCGATTTGGTTTCTTGCATTACCACATTACAGACGTTCCCAACGGTTTTGGAACCCAACCCGCTACTCAGGCCGGCATCATCGGTCTTAACAGAGATGACAACTTCACATCCGGCCTGCCCGCCTTCTACATCGATAACCCTACGGGTAACGCCATGCAACTCGGTTATGCTCTCGGCATCAACCAATGCAACTGTCCGCTGGACGAAAATGAGCGTCAGTACCAGTTTGTTGACAACATCAGCAAAGTGCATGGAAATCACAGCTTTAAATTCGGCGCCGATATTCGCTACGCCCTGAATCTCCGTGTTCCCAGCGACAGCCATCGTTCCGGCGAGCTCCACTTTAACGACAGCATGACTGGGTTGGGTGATGGGACAGGTTCATACACCGCCGGTGTTGGTTTAGCAACCTTCCTGCTGGGCGATGTAACCAGCTTCAACCGGTACGTCAGCACCAGCACGAACGCCCAGGAACGACAGAAGCGCGACTTCTTTTACGCGCAGGATGAGTGGCGGCCGAATCCAAAACTCACGGTTACTTACGGCGTCCGTTGGGAAATGGTTTTCCCCGAAACAGTTAACGGGCCGGGCAACGGCGCCGAATACAATCTCGATACGGGCCTTTTGGAAGTCTTTGGCACTGGCTTGGTCAGCAACCACGGCTATCAATCCATGAACTGGCACAATTTCGCACCGCGCTTCGGCATTGCCTATCAACTCACGCCGAAAACTGTAATCCGCACCGGGTATGGTTGGTCTTATAGTCTCGGTACCTTCGGTTCCACATTCGGCCATAATGTTACGCAAAACCCGCCGGTTCTTGCGAACCAATCACTCGATCAAACGGGGACATGCGGCAACAATTTCTGCGATGTATTCAATCTCGGGGCCGGCGCGCCGGCGCTACCAACGTTTGCTGTCAGCCCGCAGGGGACGTTACCGTGTCCTTCGGGAGTTGACTGTAAGACGCGGCCCGGCATCTTTACAATGCCCGTCGTTTACGCCTATAACTTAACCGTCCAGAGACAATTGACCAGCAAGGTTGCGGTTACTGCCGGTTACGTCGGGAATTCTGGCCGGCACAGTAGTACCAATATTAGCTTTGACAATAACGCAGTCTTGTTCGTTCCGGGTTTCCCTTCTACTGGGGACCAAAATACACTCCGTCCGTTTAACGGTCTTATGGGCCCACGATATAACTATGGGAACACCGCCCCCATCGATAACTACTGTAACTGCGCCAATAATCAGTACAACTCGTTCCAAGCTACTGTAACGGCCAGGGGCTCCTCCGGTTTCACCTTGCAGGGTAACTACACGTACCAGATCTCGCAAGGAGATGGCTTTGGACCGGACGGCGGATACACGTTCCTCTATGATCGCGCGTATGGGTACACGGATAACGGGGATTTTCCCCGGCAGCAATCAGTGTGGGCGGCCAACTACGACCTCCCGTTTGGCAGGGGCCGGAAGTACGGGGCAAACACAAATCGCTTTGTTGACGCCGTTTTGGGCGGCTGGAATTTGAGTGGTATTTTCACCTGGTACAGCGGGCGCCCACTCACACCGAGCATAGACAATTACGCTAGCGGGGTTACCAAGCCTTATACTGGGCCAAATAATGTTCCCGATCTCGGTAGCGGGAGTCCCTACCCTTCGGATAAGAATCGCGACCATTGGATCGTCGCCGCCAGCCCCGATTTAAAGAGTGGCCCGTTCCTGTCACCCGCTTCGAACACTTTCGGAAACTACCCGGTCAACTCCAAGCTCTTCGGGCCACAGTACGTGAATCTGGATGCCTCCATCATGAAGCAGTTCAGCATTACCGAACGGATCAAGTTTACGCTGCGGCTGGATGCAACCAACTCCTTGAATCACACGAACTTGGATAACCCCAATACGACCGTGACAAGCTCGACCGTAGGTCAGATCACCAACATCGCATTTAACGGCAACGGCGCTACCATGCGCCGGCTGCAGTACTCCGGCACGATTAACTGGTAACGCGGCCCCAAGCCCAACAAACAGAAACGGCCGGAAGAGCGAGAAGCTCTTCCGGCCGCTTTATTGTTACCGGATCGGATTTATCCAGCGAGGCTGCGCAAACCGGCTGAAATCCCGGTCCGTGGACGCAAGTACCGCTCCATTCTCGATTGCCAGCGCGAGAGCGGCATCGCTAACCAGCGATCCGGTCGCTGAATTCCGCGATATTCATTCGCGGAAATGGGCGATGCCCACACGTTACGAAGCAAGTTCATCGCCTTCGCGCGGTGGCCTTCCGCCGCGCCGTTTCATGATTTTGTCGAAAGCCTTGAAGTCAGCCCGCGCTTTGCGATCCTGGAAAAACCTGGCAGTCTGCAGGGCTGAAACCTTTTCCGCAACGGCGGTGGCTACGAACTGGTTTATGCTCGTTCCGTCCTCCCGGCTCAGTCGTCCGACTGCCTCTTTCAGCGATCGCGGCAGCCGCAGAGGGTAGGT
>JAICXK010000213.1 GCA_025980435.1 Bryobacteraceae bacterium | reverse complement strand
CCGGCTGCTGCGTATTCGACCAGATCTCCAGCTTTCCGTTCTTGTAGCGCGCACTGCAGTTCCGCGGTTCCAGCGGTGCATGCGAGATGAAGGGATAGGAGTACGAAGCCTCAATTGTCCTGGCGGCGCTTTTGAACGCTTTCTGGACATCACCGTCGTCCTTCAGCGTACGCTGGGGCGTCTGCCGCGCCAGCTCCTGGGCGCGCTGCGCAAAACCGTCGCTGCTCTGCTGTGCAGCCTGACCCTCATCCCATTTCACATCGAGCTTCTTCCGGGCCGACTGTGCCGCCCACCAGGTGTCGGCCAGGATCGCGATGCCTGGCTCCAGCCCGGGATCGCCGTTCATCACTGGACCAACCTTCAGCGGGCTTTCGATATGGAAGACATTTCGCACGCCCGGCAGCGATTTCACCTCATCCAGATTCGCGCTTGTTACCTTGCCGCCGAAGACCGGGCACTTCTCATAGACCGCATACAGCATGCCCGGCAGAGTGAAGTCGATTCCAAAAATAGGCTTGCCGGTGGTGATTTCCGGCACGTCTACGCCTGGCGTCCACTGGCCGATGATCTTGTAGGCGGTCGCATCTTTTAACCGGACGGAATTGAGGTCGGGCGGCGGGAGTTGCGCCGCCTTGGAGGCAAGTTCGCCGTAACCGAGCGAGCGATCCGTTGAGCGGTGATACACGCGTCCGTTGGAGGCGTAGCATTCCGATTCGGGTACGCCCCACGTCTTCGCGGCTGCCTTAATCAGCATTTGCCTGCCCACCGCGCCCACCTGTTGCATCGGGACAAAGTTGTTCGATGCCGCGCGGCTGCCGCCGGTTGTCTGCAGCCCGTACTTCGGATCGAAATCGGCCTGCTCTACTTTTACGCTCTTCCAGTCGACTTCGAGTTCTTCGGCGATCAGCATGGGCAGCATCGTCTTGACACCCTGTCCGATCTCCGGATTTCTGGAGATAAGCGTGACGGTGCCATCCGGATCGATGCGAATGAACGCGTTCGGTTGTAACGGCGGTGGCGCTGGCCGTTTCTGTGCCGAGGCTTTGGGGCCGACGTAGGTCCCCAGCAGCATGCCTCCCCCGGATAAGGCCGTGACTTGAAGAAACGATCGGCGTGTGACGCGCATATCAGCGGCCTCCTTCGCTACGAGCGGATCCCTGCGCATCCATCGCGGCCGCCTTATGGATGGCCGTCCTGATGCGGAGATAGGTTCCACAGCGGCAGAGATTGCCGTTCATGGCTTCGTCGATCTCTTCATCTGTCGGTTTAGGATGTTTCGCCAACAACGCCGCAGCCGACATGATCTGACCGGCCTGGCAATAACCGCATTGCGGCACGTCGACCTCGAGCCAGGCGCGCTGCAGCGGATGCGAGCCGTCGGGGGAAAGCCCTTCAATAGTAGTGATGGGCGCATTTGCAGCGGCTGAAAGAGGCATCAAACATGACCGGACAGGCTGGCCGCGCAAGTGTACGGTGCAGGCTCCACATTGCCCGATTCCACAGCCATATTTCGTTCCGTGTAAATTCAGCACATCTCGGATTACCCAAAGCAGCGGTGTGTCGCCGGGTGCATCAACGGTCTCGGCATGCCCGTTCACGATCAGCTTGATAGACATAGGATCAATTCCAACAATAAGCCTACGCGCGAAGAGCGGCGAAACGCGAACTTTTACGAGCGCCTGCGGTGAGGCATCTCCTCCTTGATCCACGCATTCCATCCGCCTCGCGCCGCGCGGGCGTTTTCCCAGCCTGCCTTCCGAAGTTCTCGCGCCACACGGGCGCTTGTGGCTTCGTTCGGTCAAGCACACAGCACGGCGAGGATTGCGGTTTTAGGGAAATTAAAGTTTGTAGCACTTCTCACTGCATCGTCCGGCGGCAGGCGGTAGGCGCCCGGAATCACCTCTTCACTCTCGGTATAGGTCCTCTCTGTTCGTGCGTCGATGATCACAACTTGCCCCGGCTTCGCCTGTAGGCTCTTTATTTCAGCGATGGAGATGTACTCCAGATCGGTTGGCTTCAAGAGAACAGGTTCCGCGCTGCTGCAGTCATTTCCAGTCAAAGAGCATTGTTGGTGATCGTCTGTCACTGCGCGCTCAGACTTGGCGTGCTCGAACTCAGGCGCCGGCGATGGGTGAGATTCTTCGATTTCGGAAGCAGGAGCGATCTTGCGTGACTTGATCAGTATGCTAGGCGAGAGTCCATGCAACACAACGGAAAACAGCACTACCAGGCAACAGACCGTGAAGAGATAACCGGCTCCAGGCAATCCCGCAAATACAGGAAGCAACACGAGCAGAAGCGAGCTTAAAGCCCGCGGCCCGAACCAGGCGATGAGAAGCCGGTTCTTCCAGGAAAGCTTCGCAGGCAGAAGGGCTGGGATGAAGGCCATGGGGCGCGCGATAAATACCGCCGCCACAAACACGAGTGTCATCGTCCCGATGATTCCAAGACCTTTCCAGATCACGGACATCCCGAGCAGGACAAACGTGAACATCAGGGCCATCTCGGCAGTTGTCTCTCCGTACTCGAGAAAGCAGTCGCAGAGTTCCACATCGAGTGCCGAGATGGTGACGCCTGCTGCGAACGCAGCCAGGAACCCGCTTCCGTGGACCGACTCCGCCGCGGCATAGGCGGCAAAGGCAATCCCTAAAGAGTAGATGGACTCATAATCCCGGCGCACTCCGATCCGTTTTCTTACTAAGTCCAGCATTCCCACTCCAGCGAGACCCACGATGGTTCCGGCCCCCGGGCTGAGAATGAGTATGTCCAGACCGAGGCGGGCCCAATCTCCGGGTGCGGGTGAATGGCCCTGGCTCGCCAGCAGTATTCCGACCAGCACCATCGGCAGAAGCACCGCGTCGTTCATGCCTCCCTCCAGCCGGAGCGCCTGGCGTACTGCCGGATCGACGCCCGGCTTGACGAGCAGGGTCCGCAGCATGACCGGATCTGTTGACGCAAGGGCCGCGCCGAGGATCAAAGCGCCCGCTAGCGACAGGCCCAGCAGCAGCCACGCGAACAGCGCGATTAAGCAGGCCGAAAGGAGCGTTCCGGGAACGAGCACCAGAAACGACAGAAGCCGCTGTTTGCGGACTTCCGCTAAATTGAGAGAGACCGCATCCGTAAACAGCACCAGGACCAGGCTTAGCGTTCCAACGACGCGAAGAATCGGTGAGTTGAGATCGACATTGACAAGGTGCAGCCCGGCCGGTCCAATAGCAGCGCCCAGGCCGAGGAAAACTGCCACTTGCGGAAGCCCGCTCTTCTCAATGAATCCGGACAGGAGAGCCGATATGACGATGACCGCGCCGATGAGCGCCAAGGTCGAAAGGAACAATTCCGGGCTGAATGGTGGCATAGTACAACTTCAGGTGAAATCTCTATCTCTAGCCGGCAGTTTGGCCGCCTCCGCCTTCTAGCGCAACCTTGCCGGTTTCAGGGTCCAGCCCTGCAGCCGCCCCAATTCCAGCAACTCCGCTGGCGCAAAGCCTATCGGATGAATCGGCCAGTCAAATGCACCCTTGGCATCGTTCGAGAAATATTGCTCGAATAGCAGCTTTGCGCGTGCAACCCGCACAGGGCCCGCGGATAGCAGGTGTCCGGCCACAGTGGCCGCAAAGTCTCCCAGGGATAGAGTCTGTGAACCCACGAAGATCTGGCTGGGCAGCCGGTGGTTGGTCTTGATAAATGATTTGACATCCTCCACGGTCCCTTCAAATAGGAGCTCGGGAATCTGCGGCTGATTGTACGTCGTGGCGCCCCGAAAGGTGGGCCCGTCGACGTAATCCGGTGGCATCCCGAGCAATTGAAGCAAAATGTCCGCGGCCGAGAGGTCGCCCGAGGGCGTGGAGAGGAAGGTTATTCCGTTCTGGAAATGCCGGGCGAGGGTCGCGCGGTCGATCGTCGGCGGCATAGGCGATGCGTAGATGTGCAGCAGATCGTTTGCGGTCACGAATTGGACGCCGGGAGCGCTTTTCGCGTGCTGGACGTATTCAGTTAAGATCCGATAGCAGCGCTCCGCTTCTTCCGGCGTCCGGCGGTGCGGCAGTACCCACTGGCTCCTCTTCCGTGTCGCGCCGTTAGAGAAGTTGACCGCATCCCAGAATTCGGTATGAACGAACTCGGTGGGGTGATAATACGTGCTGATCAAACCGCCTCCCGTTCCGGCGAAGTGCCGAACCGCGGCGTCGAATTCACGGGCTGTCTCCGCGAAGGGAGTTTTCCCACCCAGGTCCGCGCGCATCTGATACGGGCCCATATTGAATACATACAGCAGACCGTCGTACCAGAAGGGCTGGCCGTTTAGCCCCACTTGGCTGCCCTCGTCCAGATACACATGAATGCCCATGCGACGCAAGGCGAGATTGGATTGAGGCGCCCACGACGATCCGGGCTGGCCGTAGCAGACCGGAGTAATTCCAAAGATCCGACTGATATCCCGGAAGCCGCCTTCCTGCCGGCGTTGAAACTCGGCCGCCCCTTCCAGCCATCCGAGGTGTTCGAGATCAAGCGCCGGAACCGGTTGAATGCTGTGCCAGTCGGAGTGATACCCGATAGAATGCCTGCCAAGCGCTTCAATTACATCGCGGCGATGCCGCGCCTCCAGCACTCGCGCTTTCTCGCCGACAACTTTGAATGTGGCGTGGACCCCCAGACGGGTCAAGTCATTCGCGATTCGCAGCGCCGCATCATCTGCAATCGGATCCACGTAATCTTCGGTATCAAACCAGAGGACGACGTAGGTAGTGCCCTGAGCAGCGCAAAACCCGACGCAGACAAAGAGCAGAAGCAAGAGGCGCAACATGGTCTCCACTGTATCCCGAAGGTTCTAACGATTGTTTGTCCGGCTTTTACCGGAGCGCACGAAGCGTTCGAAACGCCAGAAGTAGACCGCGAGGTTGGCGGTGCACACCGCGACTCCAAAATACGCGAGCAAGGATTCGCTTATCTCCGGATAGACGATCGCGTCGAGATAGTGAAGTAGAAACGGGCCGTGATAAGGGCTGATGCCTGCCGAAGCTTCGAAAAACTGCTCGATCAGAGTCAACGGGCAGGGCCACGGCGTGAGCTCAACCAGAATGCCCCATAAGATGGAAGCAATGTGCAGGCCCGTGAGGAACGGATGCCCGCGAGTCCAGAACGCGCCGAAGATCACCCAGAGTATCCAGGCAAGATGAACCACGAGTATGATTTCCGCCAAACTCTGCAAATCCATAGAATGCCAGTAGCCAGTGAAGCTGTTTCGCGCTCTAATGTGCGCGGGAACAAATGAGAACTACGCATTTATGCAAACACCAGCATTCGGGCTGGGCATCGGCCTGAGACGCGCGCTGGTCTGGGCAATCTGGACAGCAATCGCGTTTCTTTTTGTCTGGTATGCCTGGAGGCTGCTGTTACTGGCTTTTGCCGGGGTGCTGCTGGCGGTCATACTTCATGCATTTGCCGACGGATTCCAGCGAGTCACTCATCTTGGACCGAAGGCATCCTTCACGCTAACGGTTGTCAGCCTGGTGATTCTGATTGCACTGGCGATTTGGCTGATCGCCCCAGCCGCGATTTCAGAGGGCAGCCAGGTCGTCGCGGTCATTCCGAAATCGCTCGCCCAGGCGAAGGAAAATCTCAATCAGACCACCTGGGGGTCGTTTCTCGTACGTGTGGCTCAGCGGGCCATGAGTTCGGGCGCGGAGGGCTCTCGCATCACGTCAATCGCGGCAAGTTTTATGGATGCAGTCGGAGCCGCCGTGGTGGTCATCGTGGTGGGCTTTTATGCGGCTCTGAACCCTGGCGAGTACAGCGGCGGGATATTGCGGCTTTTCCCCGAGAGGCACCGGCAACGAGCGCACGAAGTGGCTCGCGAAGCGATATACACGCTGCGCTGGTGGCTGCTGGGGCAGCTAGTTCCGATGAGCGTCCTGGGTATAGCCACCATGATCGGTTTGTGGATTCTGGGCATTCCTTTAGCTTTTGTGCTCGGGTTATTTACCGCGTTGATGATATTTATCCCGTATCTCGGCGCGTTAGCGTCCGCTATTCCGGCAATCCTGGTGGCCCTCCAGATGGGGCCGACGAAGGCGGCTTATGTCGCGATTCTCTATATCTGTATCCACAGCGCGGAAGGATACGTTCTCACGCCGCTTGTACAGAAGCGCGCCGTGCGCCTGCCGCCGATCATGACGATTCTCGCCCAGTTACTGATGTGGATCATCACCGGACTTCTCGGCGTGGCGCTCGCGACTCCTCTCGCGGCGGTGGGGCTGGTGATGGTGAAGATGCTTTATCTGCACGAGAAGGTAGAGCACTGAGGTCTTTTGTACTCGTAAGAGTTCCTGGACGGGTGGGATCCGAAAATCATGCGCGGATCTGAAACGCGGTTCCCGCAACTGCATCCCACAAGCGATTGGGCATTTATAGCGCGGGAAGAACCGTCTTTGCTTTGCCTGGTCGGAAGGAAAACATGAACGAAATTGTCAACGAGCTTCGCAAAGACCTGGAAATGGGTGATGTCGAGCAGAAGATCCGATACGCGGTAGGTTCCGCCGCGGCCGGCGCCGCTATATTTGCGCCTCTAAGCTATAAGTGGAAGGGAGTCCTGGCAGCGGTAGCGGCCGACGCGATTCTAACCGCCATTTACGGCATCTCTCCATGGAGAAAACTCATTCGCGCCTGATTGACTACGGCCCACTTTGATGCAGGCTGACTTCACGAAAAAGGGAAGCCTGCATGCAAAGTATTCGTCCAGCGGTTTCGTGCGTCCAAAGAACGTGGACGCTCCAGAGGCTCCGGCGATAGTCTCGAAGTTCACGAATCGCCTTTTCATCGCGATCATTGTCATCACCAACACGATCGGAAACATTCTCCTTGGGATTGGGATGGAGCGGATGCCCGATTTCCAGGGCCTTTCTGTGATGGCTTATACAGGGGACCTGCTTACCAACTGGTTCGTCGTCGGCGGGACCATTTTGCTGATCGTCTGGATGATCGCGCAGTTATCGATGTTCACCTGGGCGGATTTGACATATGTGCTTCCCGTGACAGCGAGCGCCTATATCCTAACGGCCCTTTTGAGCAAGTATTTCCTCGGTGAACGCATTTCCATCGCCCGTTGGATCGGCATTGTCATCATCTCCTTTGGAGTCGTGCTGGTATCGGAGACACCGGAAGATACTAAGCACGAAGAGAGGGTTGAACCGTGAGGTGGGTCTGGCTGACCATCAGCGTCGTGTTCGGCACGTTTGGCGATTTACTGACCGCTAAGGGAATGTCGGCGCACGGAATTGAGGATTTCGGGGTGGGCGGATTGCGCCTTGTGCTGCGGCACATCGGCACTCATCCGCTTGTCTTGCTCGGCATTCTCTTCGATGCCCTTTCATTCTTCGCCCTGATGGCGCTGCTGTCTGTATCGGAGATCAGCTTTGCCGTTCCCGCTTCGGCCTCAAGTTACATTGTGAAAACGGCCCTGGCCGGCTGGTATCTGGGTGAGAACGTGACACCGCGACGCTGGTGGGGAGCCATTTGCGTGACCGCTGGGATCGTGCTGATTTCCTTGTGAGCTATTGTGGTCCGCTACTGCCGGCCGCGCCGCCCTGCAAGCCCACAATGACAAGGCCGGCCACTACAAGGCAAGTTGCGGCCGCTTTGAATACGAGCGCGCGCTTGCTGAAATCTTCAGAGAACCAGGAAGGCTTTAACCGCGTGATGCCGTACGCCCCGATGAAGATGATGACATAGCGCACGCCGGAAATGGCCTCAACCAAGGCGGGCGTGGCGCGGCTGACGGCGTAAACGACGAGGAACGAGCCAACGCCGGCAAGAAAGCGGTTGACCATATACCAGAACTTGCTTCTGGGCGGCGCTTCTTCAGAGTGTTCGAAGATTTGCCTGCGCCATGCCGGAGGGACCAGCAGCGCCATTGCGCCGATGAATGTGCCGAACGTGAAGAACACGTATCCGGTCACAAAATTCGTTTCATTGAAAACGATCTTCTGGAGCACATTTGTCATTCCGAAACAAGCTGAAGCAATGATCACCTTTGGGAGCATTTTGCTGAGTGGGCGCTTTTCGGCGAAAAACATAACAAATCCGCCCATTGTCATCACCGTGAATCCCAGAAGCAAACCGCCGATGGGAGCTTTCAAAAGTGGAATGGACAGCAGCGCCGTCGCGACCGGACTGAACCCTCCCATTGCGGCGAGCTCTTCGGACGCCTCACCCGCCTTCAGCGCCGAGTAGTAAAAGTACGACGCGATCAAGTCGAGAAGGCCGGCGGAGAAGCCCATCAGCGCCAGACTGATCTTCGGCACTTTGAAGCCGAACGGGATCAGCACAAGGCCAAAGACACTGATAGCCCCGAGCCAAAAAACGTAAGAAGCGAGGTTCTTCGTCTGGGGCCGCTTGAGCAGCACCTTGTCCCACACTAACGAGATGCCGATCAGCCCATGGGCGATGATCGCAATAAACACGCCATTTAGAACGAGTCCCTGAAGGGCGCCCATGTAATCGAGTTACGGCTCCTAACGTCTGGACGCGCGCAACCCTCCTTTTTGCGCCGCACGAAATTCGTATATCTTTGTAGATACAAAAAGCCTTCCAGAAAGGAGCCCCCGGATGTCCATTTCATTCGAGGTAAACGGCGAAAGGAAGTCCGTTGATGTGGACCCGAAGACGCCGCTTTTATGGGTTTTGCGCGACACGTTGAACCTGACCGGCACCAAATATGGTTGCGGCATAGCAGCCTGTGGAGCCTGTACCGTACATATCGATGGCGAGCCGGCACGCTCCTGCGCTTACTCGGTCTCCT
>JAICXK010000250.1 GCA_025980435.1 Bryobacteraceae bacterium | reverse complement strand
CTCCTGCCAATAACCCGTGGCGAGATGTGGGCCGCGGATGCAAATCTCACCTGCACAGCCAGGGCGGCCTTCAAAACCCTGTGCCCCTGCGAGGTGGAATTCAATACCGTTCCCCGGCTTCCCAATAGAGCCGATACGGACCTCACCTGGCCGGTTCCAAGTTGCAGGTGTGATTTCAGTTGCGCCGTAAACCTCGCAAATTGGAGCAATTGAGCGTGCAAAAGCGTGTTGCAGCGCCGGTGTGACGCTGTCTCCGCCGCAGAAAAAGTATCGGGCCGAGCTGAGATCCCGCGGGGCTTGCATTTGCCGTGCGAGCAGGCATTGAAGAACAACCGGTAACGTCATGGTGTATGTGCCATGCCAGCGCTCAAATGCATTCAGAGCGCCATCGAAGTCGAGTGGCCGGGTGATCACCGTTGTCGCGCCCTTTGCCAGAGCTGATAGAAAGCACATCCCGAAACCGACCAGGTGCGCCATCGAGGACGTTACAACAACCACCTGATCTTCGTCGAGCTGCATCCCGTGCATGGCCCGGGTGGTCTCGAAGAGCGTGCCGTGCGTGTGTACAACGCCCTTCGGATGAGCAGTTGTTCCCGACGTATACATGATTGCTGCGGTTTGTTCAGCCGGTATGTCTCCAAGCGAGCCGTTACGACCGGATGTCCGGAGTAGCTCATCAAACGGTCGTCCGGCCTGACCGGGCCGTCCGGCGAGGTAAAGCGCGGTCAATTCTTCGAGTGCTGGGCAGGAATGCGCGATGTCCTCGTATAGCTGTGGCTCCCCGATGTAAAACGCCGATCCGCTGTGCCGGAGGATGTAATCGATCTCGCGGCCTTTCAGCCGGGCATTGATAGGTACAACGATGAATCCGCCTTTCAGACAGCCTGCTATCGCGAGCGCGAGTTCCGGCCCGTTCAGCATATGTAGCGCGACGCGGTCGCCGGGCTCCGCGCCGGCGGCAGCAAGGTTCTGCGCGATATTTCCCGAAAGCCGGTGAAACTCCGAAAATGTCCAGGCATCCGCGCCAAAGGCGATGGCCGTCTTGCCCGGATTGCGATCGGCCGAAATCTGGAAAGCTGGCGTGAGCACTATTTCGAACCCACCTGCGAGTATGCCTGAGAGTCTGCTGATTGCCTAGTTTGAAACGGTTTCAAACGCGAGCGTTTCTTGCTTGCGGCGCGTCACGGTCAATGACCGGCAGATGCAGCCGTTCGAGTAGGGAACGAAAACGGCCATCCGAACGCAAGGGGTCGAATCGTGGGTCGCTGCCGAGATACATGAGCCATCCGGCCCGGTCGCTGTAGCTCTTCTCTAAGCAGTCGAATACGCGTTCATCGCCCAATCCGAGATAGATCAGGGCTTTGGCATAGGGCGAGACGTACCGCTGCTGCGCGAGTTGATCGAGCTCGGCCAGTAAGCGCTGTGCCTCCTTTTTGCGGTTGGCAAGCGCATAGGCGCGGCCCAGCGCTCCAATGGCGCTCGGGACGTGGTCAGAGAGAGATGTTCCGCGCTCAAAACACTCGATCGCCTCCTGATAGCAGCCTCGCGCTTCATAACAACGCCCGAGAGCAACGGCCGCACGCCAGAAATCGGGATCGAGTTCCAGAGCCCGCCGGCACTCCGCTTCGGCCTCTACCGGGCGGCGCGAGACCAGGAAAATGGCCGTCTTTGTAGCGGACACGAACAGCGACAACGGATCGATCCGCTTTGCTTGGTCCAGCATCTCAAGCGCTTCGTCCATTCGCATCGTCGGGACCAGCGCGCAGAGCGCAAACAAGTGCTTGGAGAGTTCGCTTCCGGGCTCGGCATCGAGAGCCTGGCGAAATAATTTCTCTGCGGAAGCCCACTCGTGTTCGAACATCGCTTTCGCGCAGGCAGAGATGGAGAGAGCTTCTCCCTCCCTTTCGTTTATCGCCAGTGCCCGCGCCGCCGCATCGCGTGCCTTAGGCAGAGCCTCCAGGGGGCGGTCCATCGAGAACATCCCAAGATAGAACCACGCAATACCCATCGCACTGAGGGCCGCTGGATAATCGGGACTTCGGAGCAGCGCTTCTTCAAAACACTCGATGGCCCGATGGAAAGATTCCCGCGTCTGGCGATTCAGGTGAAACCTGCCCCGAAGATACCAGGTGTACGCGTCGAAGTTAGCAGGCCGCGACGTAACGGCCGCTGAAGCACTAGAACCGTTGGCCTGCAACATACCGGCAATCTCGCGGGCAATGTCGTCCTGCACGGCAAAGATATCGTCGATGCGCCTGTCGTAGCGCCGTGACCACAGTTGATAGCCGTCGGTTGTGCTCACTAGGCGTACGGTAACGCGTAGAGCATCACCGGACTTGCGAACGCTTCCTTCGAGCACAAAGTCAACGCTCAACGTTCTACCGACCTCACGCACATCGGCATTCCTGTGCTTTAAAGCGAAACAGGACGTGCGGGCTACGACGTGCAAGCCTCGTACGGAACAAAGCGCGTGAATGATTTCTTCAGTGAGGCCATCGCTGAAATAATCGCCTGGTTCGGGGCTGAGGTTCGAAAACGGCAGGACTGCGATGGATGGTTCGACGCGATGAACTGTCGCGGTATCGGAATGTATCTGCTCGGATTCGCTCGACCGAAATACGGGCGTATACGTTCCTTTCGGTAAGTCGATCAGGAATGAATCGCCCGAGCCTTCCGTATCGTAATATTCCCGCAATTTGTTCCGTAGGCGAGTGGCATCGACGCGGACAACGGCGCTCAGGCGCGGATCGAATTCTCCGCTTGTTGCATACAGCTCATTGCCGATAACGATTTCTTTTAGCGCGTCTTGCGGCGAGCGGATCGCGTGCTCCACTGAGAACTCCAGAAACCGCCGTATTCTGCCCGCATTCGCGAATGCCCTGCTCGCCAGCACCTTACCCAGTGCCGCACGAATCTGCTCCGGCGAGTGCCTCCGCATAGCTATCGGATTTTACAGCACCCTCGCCCTGTGGACCAATCACAACCTAAATCGTCCGTATTTTCATCCACTTACAAGGAATCGCTTGGAACCGCGCCGTATCCTGGTCTTTGGATGAGCCGCGCCTCGGGGTACCCTCTGGGTCCGAGGCGAAGAGTCAATATGAAGCGCCGCTGCGACCGTGCAGTTGGCGCTTTTTCTATTTCAGGACCTTTTTTCATGTCAACACAAGCGCAAATCTCAGCCGTCAAAACCGGTTTCGCTCGCATACACGCGGCAGAACTCAAAGAGGACCGCGAAGCCGCGTAACTGGTGGGGCGGACCCCCTGGTCCGCGCGGGTCCGCCTGGACCCGCCTGCCGTGCAGGGCCTTGAACTCGGACGAGGGCTTACCCCGCAAACACCATAAACGATAATTGTTGTTTACTTTCCGGGAGCCGTTCAGGGAGAAATTATGTGGATCGTTCGCCTCGCGCTGCGGCGACCGTACACCTTCGTTGTCTTATCGCTGATGCTGTTCATCCTCGCGCCCGTAGTGATCCTGCGGACGCCGACGGATATCTTTCCCAACATCGATATCCCCGTTGTCAGCGTTGTGTGGGAGTACTCCGGACTGTCCGCCCAGGATATGTCGGAGCGCATCGTCTACATCACCGAGCGCGCCCTGACCACCACCGTCAACAACATCGAGCACATCGAATCGCAATCGATGAACGGCATCGCAGTGGTGAAGATCTTCTTCCAGCCGCATGCCAACCTCTATGCCGGCATCGCGCAGGTTACCGCCATTTCGCAAACGCAGCTTAAGCAGTTGCCGCCGGGCACAAACCCGCCGCTCATTATCAGCTATAACGCCTCTACGGTCCCTATCCTTCAGCTCGCTCTCTCCGGCAACGGGCTCAGCGAACAGCAGTTGAATGATCTGGGGCAAAACTTTATTCGCACGCAGTTAGTGACCATTCCCGGAACGTCCATTCCGTACTCTTACGGCGGAAAACAGCGCCAGATTATGGTCGATCTCAACACGCAGGCTCTGCAGGCCAAGGGGCTTGGAGCATCCGACGTGGTAGATGCCATCGGCAACCAGAACCTGATTCTTCCCGGCGGAACTTCGAAAATTGGCCCGCTCGAATATAACGTCGAAATTAACGGTAGCCCGAAGAATGTCTCCGACCTGAACAATCTGCCGATCAAGACCCAGAACGGCGCAACCATTTACGTGCGCGATGTCGCCCACGTGCGCGACGGCTACCCGCCGCAGACCAACGTGGTCCGGTCCGACGGCCAGCGTGGGTCCCTGATGACGGTCCTGAAATCGGGCGACGTCTCCACGCTTGACATTATCGCCAGCATCCGCAAAATGCTGCCTTCGATCGAAGCGACCTTGCCTCCGGAACTGAAAATCACCCCCATCGCCGATCAATCCATCTTCGTTCGCGCGTCGATCAGCGCGGTGGTTCGCGAAGCTGTGATTGCCGCCTGCCTGACCGCCATCATGATCCTGGTCTTTCTGGGCAGTTGGCGCAGCACGCTCATCATCGCTATTTCCATCCCGCTTTCCATTCTGTGCTCCATTTTTGCCCTCAGCGCCCTGGGGGAAACCATCAATATCATGACGCTCGGCGGCCTCGCCTTGGCGGTCGGAATTTTGGTAGACGACGCGACGGTCGAAATCGAAAATATCAATCGCAATTTCGAAATGGGCAAGGAGATCGAACAGGCGATTCTGGATGGCGCGGCGCAAATCGCCGTTCCGGCCTTCGTTTCCACGTTGAGCATCTGCATTGTTTTTGTGCCCATGTTCTTCCTTACCGGCGTGGCTCGCTACCTGTTTGTGCCTCTCGCGGAAGCCGTCTCGTTTGCCATGCTCGCTTCCTACGTGCTCTCCCGAACCATCGTCCCCACACTGGCGAAATATCTTTTGAAGGGACATTCGCATCACGATGCCGTGTCTCATGCCAACCTGCGGAACCCGTTCGTGCGGCTGCAGCTTATGTTTGAGAATGGTTTCGAGCGGGTCCGACGAAGCTATCGCGCTGTTCTCGAGCGCTGCGTCCACCACCGCCGGATTTTCGCCGTCTGCTTCTTCCTCGGGTGTATCGCTTCATTTGCCTTAGTGCCCTGGCTCGGCGAGGATTTTTTTCCCGATACCGATAGCGGACAGTTCCGGCTCCACGTCCGCGCCCGCACCGGAACCCGTATTGAGGAAACCGCCAAGCTGTTCGATCTGGTCGAGCGGCAGATCCGCGCCGTGGTCCCGCGGACCGAGCTGGTGAATATTCTCGACAATATCGGCGTGCCGTATAGCGGAACGAACACCTCCTACAGCAATAACGGAACCATCGGTCCGGCGGATGGCGATATTTTGGTGTCGCTCACCGAAAAACATCACCCCATCAATCAATACATCGGCGAGCTGCGCCGTCAACTGCCCTCCCAGTTCCCAGGCACCCTGTTCTACTTCCTTCCGGCCGATTTGGTCAGCCAGATTCTGAACTTCGGACTTCCCGCGCCGATCGATATCCAGGTTCTCGGTCGCAATATCGAAGCAAACCGCGTCTTCGCCGATCGCCTTCTGCAGCAGGTCAAAACCATCCCCGGCACCACCGATCTGCGTATTCAGCAACCCTTCAACCAGCCGGAACTTAATGTCGATATCGACAGGACGAAGGCGCAGCAGGCTGGCTATAACGCGCGGGACGTGGCAGGCAACATTCTGGTATCGCTCAGCGGAAGCTTTCAGACATCCCCATCGTTCTGGCTGAACCCCAAAAATGGCGTCAGCTACAGAATTGTCGCGGAGTCCCCCCAGTATCAGATGGACTCATTCCAGGACCTCCGAAACATTCCCATTACGGCGCCGAACGGCTCTCCGCAAATCCTGGCAAGTCTGGGCAGCATTCATCGCGGAGCCGGCCTCGCATCCGTTTCTCACTACAACATTGCGCCCGTAATCGACATCTACGGCTCCGTCCGCGGGACCGATCTGGGAAGCGTCGCCCGGCAAATCGACCAACTCGTTTCGGGCAACAGGAAGAACCTGGCGCGCGGATCCACCATCGTCGTGCGCGGCCAGATTGAAACCATGCGCTCGTCCTTCGAGGGCCTCATCGCCGGGCTCGCGTTCTCCATCATCCTCGTCTACATGCTTATCGTGATTAATTTTCAATCCTGGCTCGATCCGTTTATCATCATCTCTGCGCTGCCCGCCGCCCTGGCCGGCATCGTTTGGTTCCTGTTTGTAACGCACACCACCGTCAGCGTTCCCGCCCTGACGGGCTCCATCATGTGCATGGGCGTCGCAACCGCCAACAGCATCCTGGTGGTCAGTTTTGCGAAGGAGCAGCTTCCCGATGCGGATAGTGCCGGCGACGCCGCGGTGCTTGCCGGCTACACGCGCTTTCGCCCCGTGCTGATGACCGCGCTTGCGATGATTATCGGCATGCTGCCCATGGCGCTTGGGATTGGCGAGGGCAGCGAGCAGAACGCCCCTCTCGGCCGCGCGGTTATCGGCGGCCTTTTATTTGCAACCGTCGCTACACTCTTCTTTGTTCCGGTTTTCTTCAGCCTCCTGCACGACAAACGGAAGCGGCATGAGCGTTAAAGCGCGGCGTCTCCGGGCGCTGGCCGGTCTGATGGCCGTGCTCGTGATCATCGCGGTGGTTGTGGCCGCGGGGATCATTCCTCGCCTCCGCGCTCGCCAGACGCTAGTCCGGGAAACGCAAACAGCCGCCCAGCCGGTGGTTGCCGTCACACGTCCGGAACGAGCCAATCCCGGCGAAGAAGTGATTCTTCCGGGCAACATTCAGGCCTTCATCGATGCCCCCATCTATGCGCGCACAAATGGCTATCTGAAACGCTGGTACTTCGATATCGGAACGCACGTTAAGAAAGGACAGCTTCTGGCCGAAATCGAAAGCCCCGAGGTGGATCACCAGCTCACGCAAGCTAAGGAGGATCTCGCCACCGCGGAAGCGAATCTCAACCTGGCGCAAATCACGGCGAAACGCTACGTGGGTCTGTTCCAAACCGATTCAGTCGCCAAGCAGGACGTGGATAATGCCGTCCAGGATGCAGCGGCGAAAGGCGCCATTGTGAAATCCGCCCAGGCGAATGTGCAGCGGCTGCAGCAGATGGTCGATTTCGAGAAAATCTATGCGCCGTTCGACGGTGTGATTACCGCCCGAAACACCGATATCGGGCAGCTCATCGATTCCGGCTCTTCCGGCGGGCCCACTCGCGAACTGTTCCACATTGCCGCTGTTGACCGGCTTCGGGTGTTTGTCAATGTGCCACAGGTCTATTCACACGCCGCGAGGCCCGGCATTAAAGCTGATCTCACGCTTCCAGAGTTGCCCAGCCGCCGCTTTCCCGGAAAGTTGGTTCGAACCGCCGATTCCATTGATCCGAATACCCGAACGCTGCTGGTCGAGGTGGACGTTGTCAACCGCACCGGACTTCTTTTCCCCGGCGCGTACACCGAAGTGCATTTTGATATTCCGTCCAATGGCTCTACGCTGATTATTCCGTCTGCATCTCTTGTCTTCCGGTCTCAAGGACTGCGCGTTCCAGTCGTTAAGGACAATCGCGTTTCGCTGCTGCCGGTTATCGT
>JAICXK010000192.1 GCA_025980435.1 Bryobacteraceae bacterium | reverse complement strand
TCCACCGGGGTGAATTCCTGGTGCGGGTGCTTGCGGCCGCCCTGGGGAGGAACATTGGCGATCGTGCCTTCCAGGATCTTCAACAGCGCCTGCTGCACTCCTTCGCCGGATACGTCCCGCGTGATCGATGGATTCTCGTCCTTGCGGCCAATCTTGTCGATCTCGTCTATGTATATGATGCCCGTCTGGGCCCTTTGGACGTCCCAATCTGCATTCTGCAAAAGACGCAGAATAATGTTCTCCACATCTTCGCCCACATAGCCTGCCTCAGTGAGCGTCGTCGCGTCCACAATCGCGAACGGCACATCCAGGATTCGTGCCAGCGTCTGGGCCAGCAGCGTTTTTCCAGTCCCGGTGGGGCCGATCAGCAGAATGTTTGATTTAGAGAGCTCTACTTCGCCTCCGCGCTGCTTGTTCATCTGAATGCGCTTGTAATGGTTGTAAACCGCGACCGCCAGTTTCTTTTTGGTCGCCTCCTGTCCGATTACGTATTGATCCAGATACTCCTTCAGTTCCAAAGGCCTGGGCAATTTGCCCGGGCTGCCATAACTCTGCTCGTGCCGGTCATCTTCAATGATGGAATTGCACACCGCGATGCACTCATCGCAGATGTATGCGCGTGGATAATCGCTCGGCGACGAGATCAATTTCCCAACAACGTCTTGACTTTTATGACAGAAAGAACAGCGGAGGGAGTCGTCAGATCCGGCGCGCTTCAAGCTGGTTCTCCTATAAAAAGGGAGATCGAGAGATCCCTTGCCCTGATCGGAAGAATTTTCATCACCAGTATATCAACAGTAGGTCACATTTACGCGAGCAAACCCGGATAAAGTACGGCGTAGCTGTACTAGCTTTCAGGGGTTATCAGGCCTTCTTTTCGGCTTGGTCGAACAAAAATTGCAGGGTCTTCTCGGTTTGAATGTGACCCGCAATACGGCCGATCGTCCCCTCCTTCTCCAGCCGGGCGCGCGTAACGGGGACGGCCTCCCGCTCCTGGCGCGCGATCCGCTGGATCTCGCGATCCACCTCGTCCTTGGTTGCCCCGATACCCTCTTTCTGGGCGATCTTCTCAAGCAGCAAGGATGCCCGCACGTTCCGGGCCGCCTTCTCCTTCTGGCTCTCTTTGATCTTTTGCCAATCCAACTTGATCGAGGCAGGATCCACGCCGTGCCCCACATAATCGCTCAACTGCATTCGCACCTGATTTTCGATTTGCCGGTCCACGTACACTTCCGGGATCGCGAAATCATGGAGTTCCACCAGCCTGTCGATCAACTCCTCTTTAGCCGACTGCTGAGCCGCGTATTGCTTCTCGTGAAAGATCGACTTGTGGACCGCTTCTCTCAATTCGCCCAGGTTTTGATAATCGCCCAGATCCCGGGCGAACTCGTCATCCAGCCCCGGAAGCTCCTTCTTGCGAATGAATTTGGGAGTCAGTTCGAACCGGATCGTCCTCCCCGCCAGCCGCGCTTGCCCGTAATCCTCAGGATACGTGACATTTACGTCTTTCACTTCCTCGGGGCTGGCGCCCGCCAGCGCCTCGTTGAAGGCAGGCAATGTCTCTTCGCCGCCCACCTGGATCTGCACGTCCTGATCGATGGGCTCCGCCAGACCTTCCAGCGATTTCAGATGCACCAAAACGTAGTCGCCGCTTTCAATCGCACGCGGATCAAGGTTGACGTAGTCAGCCTTACTTTCGCGCATCGCCTCCAGACGCTTGTCGACTTCTTCGTCCGCCACGGTCGGCTCTTCGTACTTCACCGGCAGCCCGCGGTATTCGGAAATTTCGAACTCGGGCGCCACTTCGAAATCCGCCTTGAAGCGGATCGGCTCCCCCGGCTCAAAATGCACATCGGTGATATCGGGCGTCCCTACAACCTTCAGCTCTTCCTTTTCGATCCGGTTGCGAAAAGCCTGCGGCACAAGTTCTTCAAGAACTTCTTTGCGGATCTCGCCCTCGAAGCGCGATTGAATCATGCTGACGGGCGCTTTACCCGGCCGGAATCCCGGCAGCCGGACTCGCTGCTTGATCGAATTCGTTACGCGCTCTTTTGCCTTATTGATTTCTTCGAGAGATATTTCAACCTCAAGCGAGCGCTTGCAATCTACGGCTGTTGACACGATTTAAAATTACACCGCGGCGGTTGCCAGTTGAGCTGCTTCGCGTAGCGCTTCCGCTTTGTCTGTCTTTTCCCACGTGAAGGTATCTTCGGTACGGCCGAAGTGACCGAAAGCCGCTGTCTGCCGGTAAATCGGCCTGCGGAGATTCAGCTCTTTCATCATTCCCGCCGGTGTCAGAGAGAAACTCTCGCGAACCAGTTCCGCCAGCCGCTGGTCCTCAATCTTGCCGGTCCCAAACGTATTCACGTGGATCGATACGGGATGCGCGACTCCGATGGCATACGCCAGTTGCACTTCAGCGCGTGATGCCAGGCCGGACGCAACCAGATTCTTGGCCACATAGCGAGCCATGTAGCAAGCCGAGCGGTCCACCTTCGTCGGATCCTTGCCCGAAAAAGCGCCCCCGCCGTGCCGGCCCATGCCGCCGTAGGTATCCACGATGATTTTACGGCCCGTGAGTCCCGTGTCCCCATGCGGCCCGCCAATGACGAACCGCCCTGTCGGGTTGATATGAAACTTCGTCTGTGAGTCGATCATCCCTGACGGGACCACCGGATTGATTACGTATTTCTTGATGTCGGCGGCAATCTGTTCCGAACTCACATCGTCGTGGTGCTGGGTCGAGACCACCACTGCATCGATCCGCTTAGGCTGCCCGTTCGCGTATTCTACGCTGACCTGGCTCTTCCCGTCGGGCCGTAAGTAACCAACCTCACCGGAGCGCCGGACCTCGCTCAACTGCCGCACCAGTTTGTGCGCAAGCATGATCGGCAGCGGCATCAACTCCGGAGTCTCGTCGCAGGCGTAGCCAAACATCAGGCCCTGATCTCCCGCGCCGCCCGTATCCACGCCCATCGCGATATCGGGCGATTGCGATTGAATCATGTTGACCACTGCGCAGGTCTTGCAATCGAATCCGAACGTAGCGTCGTTGTACCCGATGTGATTGATCACGCTACGTACCAGCTTGGGAACATCCACGTACGTCTTCGTGGTGATTTCACCCGCGACCACGCAGATTCCGGTGGTGACCAGGGTCTCGCAGGCGACCCGGCCGTACGGGTCATCGGATAAAACAGCATCGAGAACCGCGTCCGACACCTGATCGGCAATTTTGTCCGGATGACCTTCCGTTACGGATTCGGATGTAAAAATGTATTTCATCAGTTTCTTAAGTTTAACAATGCCTGGACCTTTGAAACTCGCCATCGCCGGACTTGGCCGCATGGGAACCGTTCACGCACTCCACGTGCACGAATTGGCCCGAAACACCCAAAATTGCGAGCTCGCAGCCTTGGCTGATGTTGATACGGAACGCGCGCGCCGCTTCAGTGCGGATATCGAACAGGAGATTCCTGTTTTCGCCTCTGTCGAAGAACTCTCCAAAGCGGCCGTTTGCGATGCCGTCGTAATCGTTACTCCCACCGAAAATCACCGGGAGCATGCCGAGATCATGATTGCGGCCGGGCATCGCGTCTTTTTAGAGAAGCCGCTTACCGGCGCCCTCGAAGCCGATCGCGAGTTCGCCGCTAAACTCGACCGCGATCATCCACACGCCCTCATGCTGGCTTTCCAGCGCCGTTTCGATGAGCCCCTTCGCTACGCCAAACAACTCATGGAAAGCGGCGTAATCGGCCGTGTTTTCAAAATCTACTCCGCGCTCGAGGATTCGAATCCTGCTCCGAATGGTTACAAAAGCGGCGGAATTCTGCCCGACATGTCCATACACAACGTTGATGAGGTCCTGTGGTTAACCGGACGCACTCCGTCGAAAGCATTGACGATTGGCGCTCGCATTTACAGTCATGCGCTCACTACCTGTGTGGAGGACTTCGATGACGCTCTGCTCTATCTCTGGTTTGAGAACGACCTGGTCGCGCAGATTCAGGTCAGCCGGAACCACGTTTCCGGATATCGCGTCGAGACCGTAATCTTCGGCGAGCAAGGGCAGATCCATGTCGGCCGGTTCGACCAGAAGCCGTTTGAGATTGTCGTCGAGGCGTACGGCCGGCGCGGGAGCAGTGCACCCCTTGCGTATCGCACGTTTGCCATGCGTGATTACGCGCGGCCCCTGCCCGAGTTCGTCGACCGCTTCGGACCCGCGTACAAGGCCGAACTGGCCGCCTTCATCGAATGCTGCAGAACGGGAGCGCCTTTCCTGGTTACCCACCGCGACGGTCTTCGCGCCCAGGAAGTCATTGCCGCCGGAATGCAGGCGACCGTAGCCTCCGGTTCCTGAAGTGGCGCACGCCTTCAGCGTGCTGCGGTGAACTTTAGTTCACCGGCTCTTTCCTTATGTAAACTTCGTCAACCGCCACAACGCGACCCCGGCGGCCACCAGAACCAGCAGCATCGCGGCGCTCAAACCCGTCAGCCAACCCATCTCGATCTCCATGTGAGGCACTCGGGCCATCCAGCCCAGCACGACGAAGATGAGTGTGGCAATCGCTACCAGAAGCCAATCGAACCACTTGCGGCCCGCGCCGGCCGCATTGAGATCGCGCCCCTCCATTCTGGCCGTCACGTATTCGGGATTAATCCCGTACAACTCCGTTTCCCGCTGAGCGGCTTCTTTCCAGCTTGTGTATTCGCTGTCCGAGGTTGACGACGACGCGATCGCCACAGCGCCCGCCGCCATCAGCAGCGATCCGCCGATCACCTCCACATAAATGTGCCCGCTTAAGCCATGCAGTTCTTTGAAAACGAAGATCGCCCAGAGCAGTCCCCAAAGCTGGTTCGTATTCGACAGCGGAATTCCGCGGCTGATGCCCACGTACTTCGTCGCATAGTTCTGAAACAGGTCGCCTACCACCCACATAAAGCCGCCCAGCAGCGGCCAGAATAAAATCGCGCGATCTGCCGAAAGCTGCTGCCAGAATTGCGCCGCTCCCCCAAGAAACACAATCGCGAGGATTGTGACGGTGGTCATCTCTCCCACTGTGAAGTAAGTGAGGAATGTCAGCGGATTCATCCCCGTGATATACGCCTTCCGGTACGGAATGTACATCGATCCGAACATCAGGCCTGCGCCCAGGGCCGCCGCGATCCCGCGCAGCGCATTCCCTTCTCCCGCCCCGGATGTCGAAGCCGCCGAGATGAGGATTGCTCCGACGAAAATAACCAGCCCTCCGCCCACCACTGCCACTTTCCGGAACCAGGCCGCCCGGTGCAACTCCTTGAACAGCAGCGTGCCCCACAGAATGCCGATCAGGCTGTTTGAATTCCACAGCGGAAACGCCAGGCTCAGACCGATGTCTTTGACCGCAAAAATTGTGAGCGTGTTTCCGACCGCCCAAAGACACCCGGCCATAACACCCCAGATCACCAGGTGCGGAACATGCCGCGTATCCGTAAAAGTATCCCGTGTGCCGCGCATCAGCGCCGGTAAACTCCAGCGCGAAATGAACGCGCCGGCCACCATCATGAAAGAGATCACCAGCGGTGAGACCGAAACAGTTACTAACTTTGTCGGCGCCTCCGCGCCCGCCAGCCAGAGCGCGGCGGAAATGCCGCAAAAGATTCCCAGCCGGTGAAGCTTCTTCTGCCGAGCCCGGTCCGTCTGCGCTTCCGTTACGGAGCGGCTCAACGCGTTCTTTTCCGTGCTGCTCATTGGACGAAACTCAGCAGCATCAAACCCGCCACCAGAACGGCGAAGGGTATCCAGAACTGCACATCACGGAATACGGCGGTCCACCAACTTCGCTGATCGCTCATTCACGCGATTATACGTCGTTGTGGTCCGCCGTTACCGGACCTCCGGCCGCTTTACTGAACCGCTACCAGGCTCCACTGCTGGTTATCGCCGCCCCAACACGCCCACTGCTGAATAGCGGCGCCGTTTGCCGTCGATTGGCCGCTCACATCCAGGCACTTCCCGCTATTCAGTGCAACGATCGAAAAGAAGCCGGGCGAAGCAGCCTCAACTCTAAAAATCTCATTCGATCCGCCCCAGAATGGCCACTGTACAATCGGCGCGCCATTTTGCGTCGCTCCCTGTCCCCCCTGAACATCCAATTGCAGACCGCTGTTTTCTGCCGTGATCTCGTAACCATTCTGCACCGCGGTCAATCGGAAGTTCTGGTTCTGGCCGCCCCAACACGCCCACTGCTGCATCGGAGCGCCGGCTGCAATCGACATTGCGCTTACATCCAGACACTCGCCGCTACTTTTCGATACGATATTGACCCATCCCGTCGGAATCGGGCCGCTGCTCGGCCCGGCTTGCGCCGAGTTCACATTCGCCATCAGGCTCGACTCATCCACCGCTTCGAAGTCAGCCCCTACCAGCCAGGTGAACTGGTGCATCTCATCGTCGTTCCAGCGCGGATCGGGTACTCCTGTCACAAACCAGGATGCGCCGTTATCCGCAAGAATCATCCCGTAAGCCTTCAGCGCCTGCAACACCACCTGCATATGCGGTCCGTAACGGCTGATATCGACCGACTGTTTCAACCGAAAACGCTGGCCCATGGGCGGGTACTTCGTGCCGCTGTTGCTTGATGCAAAATGGCGAGCGGGCCAGATGAACCGGTTTCCGGTCGGCATTCCGGTAAATCGCAACGCATGATCGATATGACCGGACAACACTTCGTCGTAGCGCACCAGGCCGGGAAACATCGGGAGGCCGGCCGCATCCGCGGACGTATAGCCGGCTGCCCGCAGCCGGTTTGAATTCAAAGGAAAGATGGCTCCCGACCCCGCTAACCACGATCCGTCCGTCTGCTTCTGTAAGTTGAACAGTTCGTACAGTATGCAGTTGTCTTTATCGATGGTCAGCAGATGATGATCGCTGTTGGCTTCAATCGGCGGATTCGGAGGAATGGGGTACGGGCCTGCATCGCCGTCATAGTAGAACTTAACCGTGAATTTGGGCTGACTGCCCGGCACCACCGCGTACGGGATTCCATTGGCGGGGCTCATTCCGAAATCCGCGTGAGCCTTATTTGTCGCTCCAAGCGTTTGAACATACGCGTCCGAGTTCGCATCGACGGGCAGGGAATCTGCCCGGACATTCCAAACGTTGTTGGAAGGAAATACGGCACACCCGCTGACAGTGGGCGTTTGCGCTTGCAAAAACAATGCTGAAATCAGGCCTAGACAGGCAAGTGGAAAAGAACGAACCACGACACTCCTAGTTGGCCGTTAGAGCCAGTGTGTTGTTTGGGTTCAGGCGAGCCTTTGAGGGCGAGCCTGCACTCTCATAACAGTTCTTAATTAGGAGATAAGTTCTCTTCCGGGGTGATGGTAGCTACCGCAAAGGTTCGGATACCGGGTCACTTTTCCATCGCGGAAAGTACTGAAACTGAGCCCGGAGCGTGAGCGACGCATGATTGGGCCGAAGCATAGTCAAATTCGCTTACGGCTTCGTTCCCAGACAAGTTCCGACTCGACGAACGTAGAAAACCGTGCCGCGGTGCTGTTCAGTTCACCATCTGGGCAGGCGCGTTCGCCTGCGGAAATCAGAGGCGCAACCGTACCGACAAGTTAATCGGCGTTCCCTGCCTTTGCCATGGCATTCTTTGCCGGCAACGCCGGCGCAACAAAATACACAGGCCGATCTCGAATGAGTACGATCCCGTGAATCGGACCTACAACCTAGTCTGCCGTTTCAGAACTCCTTTGAGGGATGTTGTGGGGCGGGTTGGCCGAAGGCAACCTGCGGGCCGATTGTCCAATCGGCCTCTCGACTTTGGACATTTTCGATCTCTCATATCAACTGAAGCGGAACCGGAAGACATCTGAGCTTTGCCGCGAAAGAATTTGCCAGGGACCCACCGGCTTCGCTGTTGCGTGATTTTAGACCTGGCAGGCCACCCGGCACCCCCCAGAGTAGGCCGGTTCCAATGGCAAGCAGGGTACGCCAAAAGTTGGTCACACGGTTAGCGGTTTTCAGGTTTGGTTTCTTCTGTAAGACGGTGCCGCGTGCCGCAAACGCAACGGTGTGAAACCGGTAAGCAAGTCGCTTCCGCGTGGTGCGGATGCCTGAATTGAATTGTTCAGGGGATGAAGCCAATATTGTTTGCAACCAAATTGCGGGATGGTTGTCCGTATCGTGCCTGCTTCTGAGTTACGAACGCTTGACGAGATGTAGTTAAGTCTTGACCTTGCGACGGCAAAATGCTCGCACTACGAGCCGTGCATGTCGCACCAGGATTCTCGAAGCTACTGGCTTTCATCTGCGGTACGTGCGGCAGAACCGTAAACCTCTCCCCGGGAGTAGAATCAGCCTGCGCTGTTACTGTTCATCGTTTTCGGCAGCGGCAACGTAGAACGAGCAGAGAGTGAATCAACCGCAATCGCTCAAGCAATCGCGGTAGAACATCTTGGCGTGCTAGCCTGTGAGCCAGATACCAATGTTGGGCGCTTTGCGAAATCTGTTGTACGCGCGACGTAGGAAGACCCACATGGAGTCTACGGACAAATCTTCTCCGACTACGAAAACCAATGACGATGATTGGTACATAGACTGCACGGACGATCCAAACGAACCGGGCGGGTTTGAGTTTATCGGCGGCATTCCGCCGAAATCTGTCCGTGACCGCATCTACGCTGCTCACCAAAAGAAGAAGGAGTCAAAGTAATTGGCTTCTCGCTCCGTGCAATCTGCAGGGAAGGAGCATGCCATGATTGGTGGGGGTTTTCGGTTAACACGGTGACGTAATCCCGGCAGTAGACGTGGAGTGCGATAGTTATTTGACCGTGTAAACAAAACACGTTCGGCGAACCAAAACCAGAACACTACATATTCCCCTTCGGACATCCGGTTCCACTCGATCCGAACCGCCATATTACGGACTGGAAGTGGGCGTGGACGGAACTAAGAAGAACCGCGAACGCGCAATGCCGCCTCCACGATCTCAGGCATACCTTCGCCACCGGTTTAGCCGAACGCGGCGTCTCCGAAAGCACAATGCTCGCTCTGATGGGACACATGAGCAGGGCGATGCTGGAGCGATACAACCATATTCGGATGGCCGCTAAGGTTGCCGCTGTTGCAAGTCTAACGCTCCGCCCAATGGAGCAGAATTTGGCGGTCGTCCCTGTGAAAGTCCCTGTACCTGACACGCCATCCTCAGTCCAGTAAGCCGTAAGCAAGTGAAAATTCTGGTGAGCGCGGAAGGAATCGAACCTTCAACCTAGTGATTAAGAGTCACTTGCTCTGCCAATTGAGCTACGCGCCCGTTTCGGTGGGAAGATTGGGCAGCGGCGGTCGCCGCCACTCACACTATATCATCGAGTGCGC
>JAICXK010000268.1 GCA_025980435.1 Bryobacteraceae bacterium | reverse complement strand
TTAACCGCCAGCGCCTTCAAGGAAGATCGCGAGAGAGTACTGCAAGCAGGAATGGACGACTTTGTCTCAAAACCCTTCCGCGCCCAGGAACTGGTTGCCAAATGCCTGGCCTGGGGCAAGCCGAGCTCAAATGCGCCGATCGCTGATAACTTTGTCAACCAACCCCCAATGCAGGGTGCCGGGAATTCGGAAGGCTATTCGACGGAGTTCCTGGTGAGCTTGATGGAGATCTTTCTTGAAACGGCGCCGCCGGTTTTCCTTGACTTAATGAATGCTCTCCAAAGTGAGAATTGGCCGGAGGCCAAGCGCCTTGCGCATTGGCTGCAAGGCGGCGCTACCCGGACGTTGAATCCCGCCCTTCAGAGCGAACTGCAGAGCGTTGAAAGCGCCTGTGGGCAGGGTCCGGAAACCATTCTGGTCACAGACATTGAGCGGCTGAAGGCATCTTTCCAGTCTGCCTGCGCACACGCGCAGAGCTGGCTGGATCGAAATTCCAATTGCGCAATCGCCTGACGGCGGGGCGAGGTCACGGCGCCAGCGCGCGCAGTCGTCCGAGCAGTCCGCTATCGCTTTCCGGCCTTAGCAGCGGGAACAGGATCACGTCGCGGATTGATTTTGAGCCGGTGAGGATCATCGTCAGGCGGTCAATGCCGATCCCCTCACCGCCCGCCGGCGGCATCCCGTAACTGAGAGCGCGGATGTAATCTTCGTCCATGACGTGAGCTTCCTCATCGCCGCCCGCCCGTCGGGCCAGTTGCTGCTCGAACCGGCGGCGTTGCTCTTGTGGATCGTTCAGCTCGGTGAAGGCGTTGGCGATCTCCATCCCAGCCGCATAGATCTCGAACCGGTCGACAAAATCGGGCTCGTCCGGTTTGTTCTTAGACAGCGGCGATATCTCGACCGGAAATTCATAGATGATGGTCGGCTCGAACAGATGATCTTCGGCGTGCTGCTCGAACAGATCGGCCAAAGCGGCGCCTGGCGTCTTCTCTTTCGAATGGCGAAGTAGCCATTCCGGATCCTTCACATTGTCGAGAGTCGGTTTGTCTGCTTGCGGCCAGAATTCGATGAGCGCTTCGCGCATCGTGAACTGCCGGAAATTCGCGAAGTCGAGCGTGCGGCCTTCATAAGTGGCCTGGGTTCCTCCAATCGCGTCGATCGCAACTTGGCGGAGCAGCTCTTTCGAGAGCTGGATCATGCCGCGGTAGTCCGTGTACGCCTGATAAAACTCGAGCATCGTGAATTCAGGGTTGTGCTGCGTGGAGATGCCTTCATTCCGGAAGTTGCGATTAATCTCGTATACGCGCTCCAGGCCGCCTACCACCAGGCGCTTCAGGTAGAGCTCGGGCGCGACGCGGAGATATAGATCCATATCGAGCGTGTTGTGGTGCGTAATGAACGGACGCGCGGCCGCCCCGCCGGGCAGAGGCTGCATCATCGGTGTTTCCACCTCGAGAAAGCCCCGCTCATCCAACTGCCGGCGCAGGGAACGGATGATACGTGCCCGGGTCTCAAATACCTTGCGTACCTCGGCATTCGCAATCAGGTCGACATAACGCTGGCGGTAGCGAGTTTCAATGTCTTCGAGCCCGTGCCACTTTTCAGGGAGCGCCAGCATGATCTTCGAAAGAAAGAAAAGCTCTTCGGCATGCGCCGTGAGCTCGCCGGTCCTGGTCCGGAACAGATATCCCCGAACGCCGATGATGTCGCCGATATCGAGGATTTCGTACAGCTTGTAATCTGTTTCGCTGACCGCATCTTTTTTGATATAGACCTGAAGCTTTTCGCCGTTTTGCGAAAGATGCAGGAAGCCGGCCTTTCCCATGCGGCGGATGGTCTGAATTCTTCCTGCGATCCGGACCTCAACAGGATTGGTGAGATCTTCGGCCGTTTTCGATCCGTATCCGGCCACAATATCTGGAATTGTTTGCGTGTATTCGAACGCGTGGCCGTATGGCTCGAAACCGAGTTCACGGATTTGCGCCAGACGCTCATGACGCTGGCGTAAGAGTTCATCTTCTAACGACAATGGCGCTCCTCGAATTTACATTGTAGAGGGCGGCGGGGCCGGGTCATTTCCGGACAGAGCTGTCCCACAATCACACAATGCTTTTGTGCTATGCACGGCGGAAGCTGATTATTCAATCACATACACTTGTAGCCGGATTGCTGACATTCCGTGTGAGTTATTTACAATGAACAATTTCCTGCGGGATCTTCGCTACGGCTTCCGGATGTCTCTCAAGAGTCCGGTGGCCGCGACGGTTGCGGTCCTCGCGCTGGCGCTGGGCATTGGAGTGAATGCCGCCTCCTTCATTCTGATCGACTCGATGATTCTTCATCCATTCCCTTACCCGCGCCTGGAGCGAATTGTCACGGTATGGGAAACGGCGCCTAAGCTTCGCGCCGAACGGGACGCGCTGGCGCCGGCCGATTTTATGGACCTTCAGGCTCAAAGCCATTCGTTTGAGAAGCTGGCGGCTTATCGGAACTGGGATGTGAATCTAACTGGAAGCGGCAACCCGGAACGTGTCGAAGCATTTCAGGTGTCTTCCGGCTTTTTCGCCGTGCTGGGGAAACACGCGGAACTGGGCCGGACGATTTCGTCGGAGGAAGAGCAGCCCGCTCGCTCAAAAGTGGTGGTTGTCAGCGAGGGGTTTTGGAAGAGCCACCTGGCAGCCTCACCCCACGCCATCGGCAAATCGATTTCTCTTTCCGGGCAGAAATACACCGTCATCGGAGTGATGCCGGACGATTTCGATTATCCGCTGTTGACGGACATCTGGTCTCCACTGATCCTTACTCCGGCCGAGCAGCATGAGCGGGGCAGCCGCAACCTGATGGTAATCGGCCTGATGAAGGAGAACGTGTCGGCCGCGCGGGCTCGAGGCGAAGCAGCCGCCGTTGCTTCGCGGCTGGCGCAGGAATACCCCGGCACGAATGAAGACCGCAGCTTTGCCGTAGTGCCGCTCCGAGAATTGACGGACAGCGTGACCAGCCATTTCCTTTTGACTTTGCTGGGCGCTGCCGGATTCGTGCTCTTGCTGGCGTGCGCAAATATTGGCAACCTGCAGATGGCCCGGGCAGCAACGCGCCAGAAGGAGATAACGGTGCGCGCAGCGCTTGGAGCCACCCGCTTTCATATAGCGCGCCAGTTGCTTGCCGAAACCGTACTGATTTCGGCGGTAGCCGGCGGGGTTGGGCTTCTGCTCGCGGGCTGGAATAATGATTACGCCAAAGCCGGCATTCCCGCGGTTGCGCTGCGAATCGTTCCCGGTCTTCGCAACATGCATGTGGATTTGACCGTTGTCTTGTTTACCATCGGCGTGTCGCTGGTGGCGGGCGTTGTGTGCAGCTTGCCGGCTATGTTTCAACTTTTGTACGGAAGAGTAGGGCATGACCTGAGCGATGCTCTGCGTGAGCGCGGCGGCGCTGGCGGATCTTCACCGCGCAATCGCCTCCGCACCGTACTCATTACCTCCGAACTCGCCCTTGCGCTGGTGCTGCTAGTGGGCGCCGGGCTGATGGTGAAGACTTTCGAACGCCTGCTCGACCGCGATCAGGGCTTTAATCCGAAGAATCTTCTGACCATGCAGGTGGCGCTACCTGCGACTGGATACCGGGACGCAGCACAGATGCGGTCGTTCTACGATCGGGCGCTGGATGAACTTGGCGAAATGCATGATGTCACTGCCGCGGGGCTTTTGTCTCAAATGGGGCCTGCCGAGCGCCTGGAGATCGAAGGACGACCCGAACCCCGGGCGGGAGAGCCGCGTCCCGACGTTACCGCCGTCAATGAACACTATCTGGATGCCCTGCGCATCCCCGTAATAGAAGGCCGTTCCATTTCTCGTGGGGACCGTCCACAGTCGCAGCGCGTTGCCGTTATCAGCGAAACGATTGCCCGGCACTATTGGCCGAATTCGAACCCGATCGGGCGCCGTGTCCAACTGAACGGTAAATCGGATTGGCTGACTGTTGTCGGGGTTGTCAGAGATATCAAGGACCGGTTTAGCGGCCAACCTCTGCCGGCCGCTTATGTGTCTTATGCGCAGTTCCCGGCGCCTTCAGCCGAATTTCTTCTGCGCACAAGCGGCGATCCGATGCAGACCGCTAAGGCCGCCCGCTCCAGGATTGGCGCTGTCGATCGCAATCTGCCGGTCTATGAAGTAAAGACAATGGAACAGTCCATCGCTGAACAAATATCCGGAGTTCGCGCTGCGGCCAGAATGATGGCCATCTACGCAATCATTGCGCTGCTACTCGCGATCACGGGAGTCTATGCCGTATTTTCTTACTTTGTGGCTGCGCGCACGCGCGATATCGGCGTACGGATGGCTCTGGGTGCCGGCCGGGCCGAAGTGTTCAAAATGGTCATGCGCCAGACGCTACGGTTGACCTCGGCGGGTCTTGTGGCCGGGCTAGCTCTCTCTATCGTTTTGGCGCGGATTATGGCAAGCGCCCTCTACGGCGTCGTGGAAGTGGATCCATGGACGTTTGCGGTGTTTACCGGAATCCTTGGCTTTTCGGCATTTGTGGCCAGTTATCTGCCATCGCGCCGCGCCATGCGGATCGATCCTGTGAAGGCCCTGCGAGAAGAATAGGAAGCTACTTCCGAACGATCACTTCGCGCAAACTGTCGCGAGTGAGGAAGAATTTTAAAGACGACGAGCGCTCAAAGAGCTTCTCCAGGCTGCGATTGTTGAAGTGCTGTGCTTTCTGCGAGCCGCCCCGGGGAACCTGCAGAAGCGTTTTTGAATCCTGAATGCGGTAATTGTAAATCGGGATTCGAGTGGCTTTCTCGTCCGCGTTGAAGAACGCCAGCATAAGACCCCCCGGCCGCATCACTCGCAAGAGTTGCTTGACGGCTTCTTCCAGGACGGGAGAGGCCAGGAACTGCAGAGCATCCCATACCAGCGCGCCATCGAAGAATTCGTCCGGAAACGTGAGTGTCTGTTCCAGAAATCGCTGAGCAGTGCTGGCGGCTTGCTGGCTTTCAAAGAAATCGCTGCCAAACGACTGCTGCATGGTCCCCACGATGTCATCCGACGACAGGCGGTGGCCGAAACCCGTGATGAAGCTGATGTTCGCCTGGCTGGCGCCCGTCATGTCGAGAATGGAAAGGCTTTCCGAACTCTGCAAGAGAGAGCAGAACTGCTCAAACCCGCTGCTGTGGCGGATCTGGCTGGAGGGCTGATCCTTGGGGGACGGTTTCGGAGAAGTTCCCTTTGCGGCGCCAAATTTCATATCAAGTCAGGAGACGGCCCGGCGTAGGCGCTCCGCGGTCGCGAGGCGGAGAGACCTGCGGAACGTTATAAAAGCGCGGGCCTCTCTCCTCCAGAGTAAGTTAGCGGCTTCCGGTGGCAGCCGGGGTTGCGGCGGACGTGTTTGGAGAGGCCGAAGGGGTTGCCACAGCGGGGCTCGCCGCCTGCGGCTTGGCCGCGGTTGTGGCCTTCGAAATATCGATGCTGCCCTTGAAATACGCGCCATCCTCGATCACAATCCGGCTCGTTTTGATATCGCCCACGAGCTTGGCTTCTTTCTTGATGTCGATCTTATCGGTTGCATCGACATTGCCTTGAATCGAACCCTGAATAATGATTTCACGGGCTTTCAGACCGGCCTGAACTCGCGCGTTCGGGCCAATGGTCAAGCGGTGTTCGTGGCACTCGACGGTCCCCTCCACCTCCCCATCAATGGTCAGATCCTCGCGGGCGAAAATCTGGCCCTTGACGGTGACATTCTTTCCCAAAGCGGCAGAACCGCCGCGTACAGGCTCGGGTTCGAAAGTTCTGGTTGGCGATGACATGGTGTTGATCTCTCTCCTCTGTGGTTCCACCGCAGGGGCGGAAGGTGCCGGTACTGGGGCCGGACGCTCCGGCCTTTGCGGTAGCTCGTCTTCTTTCCGTTTACTCCACATGCAACAGGTGGTCTCCTAGACTTTGCTCCATTCATGGTACTACTCGCCCCAGAGGTATAGCCGGGTTTATTCCGAGAGTACTTAGCTATAGTTGCCCCAATCGCTGAAAACTCTTGACTTTTGTGATAATTGAGGCGTCGTGTCGAAAATGCGTGAGTTAGAAGCTCGCCTGGAGCGGGCAGAGCAGCAGCTTGGGCTCTTTCAGCGAGTGAGCCGTCTCATGGCGCGGGATATGGATCTGGATGACGTTCTGCATGAAATCGTCGGGCTGGTTCGCGATTTCCTGAACTGCGATTCTTGCTTGATTTACCTGGTGGAAGATGGCGAACTGGTTCTCTACGCCACCAGCGATCCGAACCGGCAGAGCATCGGCAAGGTGCGCTTGCGGCTCAATGAGGGCCTAACCGGCTGGGTCGCCCGGGAAAAGCGTCTGCTGGCCATTTCGCGCGAAGCGTACAACGACCCGCGATTCAAGTTTTTTAAAGACCTGCCGCAGGACACGTTTGAGGCATTTCTTTCCGTGCCGATCATTTCACAAAACAAAGTTGTGGGCGTAATCAACGTACAAAACCGCGAACAGAAGGTCCATTCGGGCGGCGATATGGAGATGCTGAGCACGGTTGGCGAGCAGGTGGGCTGCCTGCTGGTGCTCTCGCGGTTGAAGAGCGCGGCGACGTCTACCGTTGCGCTTTAATGCCCATGAGATTGTCAAACGTTCTGGTGATCGTATGCGGGCTCGGTATTGTCTTTCCTTCTTCGTATTTAGCCGGGCAAAATCCTCCCAGCCAGGGCCGTGAGGTTACCAAACTCCACGCCGGGAAGTGCGCCAGTTGTCATGGCGCGGACATGTCCGGCGGATCCGCATCGAGCCTCGCGGACGCTAACTGGCGCTACGGAAGTGACGACGCCAGCATTACGCGTAGTATTCGCGACGGCCATCCTGATGCGGGCATGCCCGCGATGGGGCACGTGTTGAACCCTGCCGAAATTCGCGCGCTTGTCATTTATATCCACGAACGAGGCGCAGAGTTCGAGCGTAGCCACAGAAAATACAACGCACCCTCCCCGGGCACGATCGTACAAAGCGAGGAAGAGTCTTTTAAGCTGGAATCCGTTA
>JAICXK010000392.1 GCA_025980435.1 Bryobacteraceae bacterium | reverse complement strand
GTCTTTCAGGTTCCCGCGGAGCTACGCGAAGCTTTCCGCTTTGTGCAGGGTCAATACGTCACTTTACGCGCTCGCATCGGGGGAGAGGAGGTACGGAGATCGTTTTCCATCTGCTCCGCCGTGCAGGACGATTTGCTGCGCGTCGGCATCAAGAGAACACCCGGCGGCATTTTCTCGAACTGGGCTGCCGAAAACCTGAAGCCAGGCTCAATTTTGGAAGTGATGCCTCCCGAAGGTCGCTTCTATGTGAACCTTTGCCCGCAGCAGGCGAGGCACTACGTCGCCTTCGCCGTGGGAAGCGGCATTACGCCGGTCCTCTCCAACATCAAGACGACGCTCTTCACGGAACCAAACAGCACCTTCACGCTGTTCTACGGAAATCGCACGTCCAGCACGATCATGTTCCGCGAAGAGCTGGCTGAATTGAAAGATATATTCCTCGACCGGTTCAGCCTGATTCACATCCTGACGCGCGAGCACCAGGATATCGACCTGCTCAACGGCCGCATCACCGGAGAACGCGCTGCGCAGTTGCTGAAGCAATTCTGCCGTTTGGAGCGCCTCGATTACATTTTTTTGTGCGGCCCGCGACCGATGGTGGACGATCTTGTTCCGACCCTCAAACAACTCGGAATTCCCGAATCGCACATCAAGGTAGAACTTTTCACGCCGTCTGGGCTGGATCGCCAGACGACGGGAAAGGCGGCAGTTTCAGCGCCCACCGAATGCCACATCACGATCCTGGCGGACGGCGTTGTACATGACTTCTCGATGGAGCGGGATTCCGAAACAATTCTGGACGCGGGGTTGAATCGAGGAATCGATCTGCCACACTCCTGCAAAAGCGGTGTCTGCGCCACCTGCCGGGCAAAGCTCATCGAGGGCCAGGTGGAGATGGACGCGAATTACGCGCTCGAAGAGGATGAAGTGGCGCGCGGGCTCATTCTCACCTGTCAAAGCCACCCGCTTACACCCGAAGTCAAAGTCGATTTCGATCAGGACAACTGAGTAAAAAACTGTGCCAGAGAATTTTTTTGAGAAACACAAAGATCTGCTGCAGCAGGCCGTAGACGCCATTCAGAAGCGAGGCTATTGGAGTCCCTTCGCCGAAATGCCAAGCCCGAAGGCGTACGGCGAGACGGCGAACGAGGATGGCAAGCGCGCCTTTGAGGCGCGCCTGAATAAGCCGTTCTTACTCCATCAGCCCGGCAGCGCCGGTGAGACCGGCGAAGAGGAATCGCCATACGGCTTCTCGCTCGGAATCACCTATCCAAGAGCTGAAGCCGATCTCCTGGTCCCAGCGATTCAGAAGGCGTGCGAGTCCTGGCGCAAAGCAGGGCCCGAAGCATGGGTCGGCGTTGCCCTGGAATCGCTTATCCGGCTGAACCGGAAGAGCTTCGAAATGGCCTACGCGGTGATGCACACCACCGGACAAGCGTTTATGATGGCGTTCCAGGCCGGAGGGCCGCATGCGCAAGATCGTGGGCTTGAGGCCGTTGCATACGTGTGGTCCGAGATGAGCCGGACTCCGAAAGCCACCCTCTGGGAGAAGCCGCAGGGCAAAAACGAGCCGCTGCGAATGGAAAAGCAGTTTCGCATCGTCCCGCGCGGTATCGGGCTCGTGATCGCCTGCTGCACGTTTCCTACCTGGAACAGCTATCCCGGCCTCTTTGCCGATCTCGCAACCGGTAATGCAGTCATCGTGAAACCGCATCCGGGCGCGATCCTCCCCCTCGCCATCACTGTGGAAACGATCCGTCAAGTGCTCGCCGATAGCGGCTTCGATCCGAACATCGTCACATTAGTAGCGCATGGCACGAAGGATCGCGTCGCGCAAACGCTCGCCTTGCGCCCCGAAGTGAAATTGATCGACTTCACCGGCAGCTCAGAACACGGAGAGTGGTTGGAACAGAATGCGCGCCAAGCCGTCGTATTCACCGAGAAAGCCGGCGTCAATCCAGTCGTCATTGATTCCACGGGCGATTTCAAAGGCATGGTCCGGAACCTTGCCTTTTCGTTATCTCTCTATTCCGCCCAGATGTGTACCGCGCCGCAGAACATCTACGTTCCGCAATCGGGCATTGACACGCCCGAAGGACGCTTTACTTTCGATCAAGTTGCTTCTGCCATCGGCGAGGGTATCGGAAAGTTGCTCGGCGATACGGCGCGCGCGGTCGAAGTGCTCGGCGCCATTCAGAACGAAACCATTTTGCGGCGCATCGATGAGGCGCGTTTGCTCGGCGAAGTCGTAGCTGATAGCAAGCCAATGGAACATCCCCAATTCAAAGATGCGCGTGTCCGAACACCCTTGCTCTTGAAGGCGGACGCAAACGACCAATCGAAGTTTATGCGCGAGCTGTTCGGGCCAATTGCTTTCGTCATCGCAACACGAGACACCGCGCAATCGATCCATATGGCTCTGCGCGGCGCACTAGATCACGGCGCGTTGACGATGTCGGTTTACTCAACCAACGATGCGGTTCTTGACGAGGCTCGCGAGGCCGCTGCCGATGCCGGAGTAGCCCTCTCCTGCAATCTGACCGGCGGTGTGTTTGTGAACCAGTCGGCCGCCTACAGCGATTTCCACGGAACCGGCGCAAACCCAGCCGCGAACTCTGCGTTAACCGATTCCGCTTTTGTCGCGAGCCGCTTTCGCGTGTCCCAAAGCCGCGCGCACGCCTGAAGCATGCCGTACGAAACAATTGTTTTCGAGATTCGGGACGGAATGGCCCGCCTGACGCTCCACCGTCCGGAAAAGCTGAACAGCTTCAATGTCCAGATGCATACGGAGATCAGCGACGCATTGGATGAACTTCAGAGCGATGATAGCGTTCGCGTCGTGCTGCTCACTGGCGCGGGCCGGGCCTTCTGCGCCGGGCAGGATCTCTCGGACCGCGCTGTTACTCCCGGCGAGGCAGTTGATTTGGGCGCCTCTATCGAGTTGTACTACGCACCCCTGGTGCGCCGCTTGCGATCATTGCCAATACCGGTGGTCTGCGGAGTCAACGGAGTGGCCGCGGGGGCGGGTGCAAATCTCGCGCTCGCGTGCGACCTGGTCATTGCCGCGAAATCGGCGACCTTTATCGAATCGTTCTGCAAGATCGGCCTCATCCCGGACACCGGCGGAACCTATTTCCTGCCCCGGCTGGTCGGCACTGCGCGCGCCATGGGCCTCGCGTTGCTGGGAAACAAGATTACGGCGGACGAAGCGGCCTCCTGGGGCCTCATCTGGCGCAGCGTGGATGACGCGGAGTTCAGCCCCGCCGTCGATGCGCTCGTGAAGGAGCTTGCCGCCGGGCCCACGCAGGCCTTCGCCCGAATTAAACAGGCCATCTATGCTTCCGGCGCGAACACACTCGACCAGCAACTGGATCTCGAACGCGATTTCATGCGTGAACTCGGAGACTCGAACGATTTCCGCGAGGGCGTGGTCGCCTTCCTCGAAAAACGCTCACCGCGGTTCACCGGAAGTTGATCCGTGTTTTAGCGCGAGTAAACCGCGGTGGCTTCCTGCTCTGCTGCCGTCGCTTCTCCGGTCCCGATTCTCATCCGGTAGAACGAGCGCCACACAAAGACC
>JAICXK010000209.1 GCA_025980435.1 Bryobacteraceae bacterium | reverse complement strand
CTGCTGCTTCGCATGGAGCGGCTCAAAGAAGCCGAGGCGTCGCTGCGGGAATCGCTGCGCTACGATCCGAAGCTGGCCCAAACCCATTGGTATTTGGGCCGCACGCTGGAGAAGCAAGGCCAGGACACAGAAGCGATTAAAGAATACAAACAAGCCGTTTCTGCCGATCCCGCCTCCGCGGATGCCTGCTATTCACTTGCCATGCTGTACCGGAAACTGCACCGCGAACCCGACGCTCAAGCCATGTTCGCCGAATACAAACGCCGCAAATCGGGTGGCGCACGCTTGAGCGTGCAGCGGTGAACTTTAGTTCACCGTCAAATCTAATGTTTCACGTGAAACATGTTAGGATAAACCTTCCTTCTTGTCCCACGTAATCTCCATCGCAAACCAAAAAGGCGGTGTGGGCAAAACCACCACCGCCATCAACCTCTCCGCTTCCCTCGCCGCCTCCGAACTCCGCGTCCTCCTCATCGACTCCGACCCCCAGGGCAATTCCACCACCGGCGTCGGCGTCGAGAAAGCCCCCGAACACAAAACCCTCTACGACGTTCTGCTGCGCGAAGCCGCGCTCGAAGACGCCATCGTCTCCACCGCCTTCGAAGGCCTCTCCCTCGCCCCGGCCGACCAGAACCTGGTCGCTACGAATCTCGATTTGGTCGACGCCCAGGAGCGCGAATCCCGCCTCCAAACCGCCATTGCTTCCGTTCGAGATCGCTACGACTATATCCTGGTCGATTGCCCTCCGGCTCTCGATCTTCTCACCCTCAACGCCCTGGTCGCCTCCGATTCCGTTCTCGTCCCCATCCAGTGCGAGTTCTTTGCCCTGGAAGGAATCTCACAGCTCATGGATACCATCGATCGCATCAAGAGCGCCTTCAACTCCGCATTGAAAATAGAGGGCGTTCTCTTAACCATGTACGATGACCGGACGAATCTCACCCGCCAGGTCGAATCGGATCTGCGCGAGTTCTTCGGGCCCGAAATCTTCAAAACCGTCATCCCCCGGAGCGTCCGCCTTGCCGAAGCCCCCAGTTTCGGTAAACCCATCCTGGCCTACGATCCCCGCTCCCGCGGTGCCGAAGCCTATATTCAACTCGCAAAGGAAGTTTTGGCTCATGACCAACGCGCACAACGCTCCCGAACGGAATCCGCGCAAAGCGCTCGGTAAAGGGCTTTCGGCGCTCCTGCCGAGCCGCCCCGCCCCAGCCGCCCAAGCGGCGGAGCCCCCGCCACCTCCCCCGGAGCGTTCCGAGGAGTTTCAGAACCTTCCGCTCGACCGCATTCAGCCCGGCGACGAACAGCCTCGCGATCGCTTCGACCAGGAGAAACTCCAAGAGCTGGCCCAATCCATTCGCGCCAACGGCCTGATTCAGCCCATCACCGTCGCTGCCGGATCGAACGGTAAATTCCGCATCATCGCCGGAGAGCGGCGCTGGCGGGCCGCCCAATTGGCTGGCCTCAAAGAGATTCCAGCCCTCGTCCGCAATGTTCACCAGCACCAGCACCTCGAACTCGCCCTGATCGAAAATATCCAGCGGGAAGACCTGAATCCCATCGAAATCGCTACCGCCTTTTATCGCCTCGCCTCCGAACACGGCCTCAGCCACGACCAGATCGCCGAACGCACCGGCAAGGACCGCTCCACCGTTACAAATCTCCTCCGCTTGCTTCGGTTGGGACCACGCGTTAAGGATGCGCTCGTCGCCGGAACCCTCAGTGTCGGACATGCCCGCGCCTTGCTGAACGTCACTGACCACGAGGAACAGGCCGAAGTCTGCGACCGCATCGTCGCCAAACAGCTTTCCGTTCGCGAAACCGAATCGTTAGTTAAGAGCCTTACACAACAGCCGGCCGCGGATTCTCTGCAACTAACAGAAAAGAAAGATAAATCGGCCGATCTTGACCCCAATGTTCGGGCCGCATTGGACGAAATGGCGATGGCCCTCGGCACCCGAGTTCGTTTGGTAAAACGCTCCCCTACCTCCGGCCGCCTGGAAATTGAGTACTACTCGCAAGACGACCTGGACCGCATCTACTCCGTTATCGTGAAGTAGATAATAGAAGCATCCCCTTCCATGTTGGATCGCATCACCGTGCATGGCGCGCGCCAGCACAACCTGAAGAACATCAGTGTCGAAATCCCCCGCAACACGTTTACCGTCATCACAGGGCTGAGCGGATCCGGCAAAAGCTCCCTCGCCTTTGACACCATCTACGCCGAGGGCCAGCGCCGCTATGTCGAGACCCTTTCCCCGTATGCTCGCCAGTTTCTGGATCAAATGGAGCGGCCGGAAGTGGATTCCATTGACGGATTGAGTCCGGCCATTTCGATTGAGCAGAAGACCACCTCGCGCAGCCCGCGCTCCACCGTCGGCACCGTTACCGAAATCTACGACTACCTGCGGTTGCTGTTTGCGTCCATCGGCGTCCCGCACTGTCCGCTCTGCGGAGCCGAGATCGCGCGGCAATCGCCAAACCAGATTCTGGAACAGGTCTTCGCGCTGCATCAAAACGAGCGCATCATGATCCTTGCGCCCATCGCCAGGGGTCGCAAGGGCGAGTACAAGAAGGAGCTCGAAGCCATCGCCAAGGCCGGTTTCCGGGCTCGCATCGATGGCGAATTGCGCACCCTCGACGAGCCCGTCAAGCTCAACAAGCGCCAGAATCACACCATCGAAGTGGTCATCGACCGGCTCGTAGTGAAGCCGGGAATCGAGCAGCGCCTGGAGAATTCCATCCAGACCGCCCTCAAATGGGCCGATGGCCTGGTGGTTGTGGCGGTCGTCAACGGGACCGAGCGGCTGTATTCGGAAAAGCTGGCCTGCCCGAACGACGGCACCAGCATTCCCCAGCTTGAGCCGCGATCTTTTTCGTTCAACAGCCCGTACGGCGCCTGCGAAACCTGTAATGGCGTGGGTAGCACCTGGGCCTTCGATCCGGTCAAGGTAATCGCCGATCCATCGAAGCCTCTGCTGGACGGAGGACTCGGACCTGGCTCCAGTTCCTCCTATATGAGCTCGGCGCTGATCGACGCCGCCGAAACGCACGATATCGATCTTTCGATTCCATTTGAAGATCTGCCGAAGAAAACGCGCCACCTGCTCGTGCACGGCAACAGCCAGTTTCCGGGCATCCTGAAGGTGCTGGACGAGAGTTACAACCGCTCGAGCGAAGGCTATCGCGAATGGCTGATGGACTACATGTCCCCCACCACCTGTCCGGACTGCAACGGGCGGCGGTTAAAGCCGGCGAGTCTCGCGGTACAGGTAAAGGGCATCTCGATCGCGGATTTCACAGCCCTGCCGATTGCCCGCGCGCTGCCGCTGGCGCAATCCTGGCAATTCACGGACCGCGAGTTGAAGGTGGCCGGCCGGGTTGTGGAAGAGATCCGGAACCGGCTGGAGTTTTTGTGCGCGGTCGGATTGGACTATTTGAGCCTGGATCGCTCCTCCGCAACGCTTTCCGGAGGCGAAGCGCAGCGCATCCGGCTGGCGACGCAGATCGGCTCGAAGCTGCGAGGTGTTTTGTACGTGCTGGACGAGCCTTCTATCGGTTTGCACCCGCGCGACAACGGGAAGCTGCTCGATACTTTGCACCACCTTCGCGATCTCGGCAATACCGTGCTGGTCGTGGAACATGACGCTGAGACGATTGAGCGTGCCGATTACGTGATCGATCTCGGGCCGCGTGCGGGCCGCCTGGGCGGCGATCTCATTGCCCAGGGAAGCCCGAAGCAGATCATGCAGTCGCCCGAATCGCTTACCGGCGAGTACCTGTCTGGACACGTGGCGATTCCCATTCCGCCGGTACGCCGCAGCGGCAGTGGGCTGAAGATCACGGTGCGCGGCGCGCACGAGCACAACCTGAAACATATCGATGCCGATTTCCCGCTCGGAACCTTTACCGTGATCACCGGGGTTTCCGGAAGCGGCAAATCAACCTTAATTCACGACATCCTCTACCGGGCGCTGGCGAAAGAGATTTACGGATCGAGCCAGCCGCCCGGCGCGCACGAGGCGATTCTAGGTCTTGAGAACATCGACAAAGTCATCGAGATTGATCAGTCGCCCATCGGCCGCACGCCTCGTTCGAATCCGGCCACCTACACCGGCGTTTTTACGCCGATTCGCGATTTATACGCGATGCTGCCGGAATCGCGCGAGCGGGGTTACAAAGCGGGCCGCTTCAGCTTCAACGTGAAGGGCGGCCGCTGCGAGGCCTGCCAGGGCGATGGCCTCAAGCGCATCGAAATGAATTTCTTGCCGGATGTGTACGTCACCTGCGACGTGTGCCGCGGCCGCCGCTACAACCAGGAAACCTTGCAGGTGAAGTACAAAGGCAAGAGCATCGCAGATCTCTTGGAATCGAGCGTGGATGAGGCGCTCGAACTTTTGACCAACATTCCGCAAGTACACGCGAAACTGAAGACCTTGACGGAAGTGGGCCTCGGTTATTTGCATCTGGGCCAATCCTCCACTACGCTGTCGGGCGGCGAAGCGCAGCGCATAAAACTGGCCAAGGAGTTGAGCAAGCGGCAAACCGGTAAAACCTTCTACCTGCTCGACGAGCCGACCACCGGGCTGCATTTCGACGACGTCCGCCACCTGCTCGACGTGCTGCAGCGCCTGGTGGATCTGGGTAATACCGTCGTGGTGATCGAACATCATCTGGATGTAATTAAGAGCGCCGACTACGTCATCGACCTGGGGCCGGAGGGCGGGGAAGGAGGCGGGCGGATTGTCGCGACCGGTACGCCCGAAGAAGTAGTCGAGGATCCCCGAAGCCATACGGCGGAAGCGCTGCGGAAGATAATGAAAGCGGCGCATGGAGCCTGACTACACCGAGAGCTCACCGGTCGAGCCGGTAAACGAAATACCGCCACCGAAACCGCCCCGGGAGCCCTTTTGGGATTACGTCGACCTGGTGCTGGTGTTGGGATTGGTACTGGTTGGCCTGGTGATTATCTCAATCATCGCGGGGCTCATTGTCGCGGCCGATCCCCGGCTGCAATCGAATCTTGCTCCGCTCATCCTTCCTACCAATATTGCCGCTTATGCCGTGATCTATTATGCCTTGAAACTGGTGCTGGGTTCGCGCTACGGGCGGCCCGTATTTCGTTCGCTGGGCTGGCGTCCGGGACATATCAATTTGATCGCGGTGGCGGGTGGCGGAGTCGTGCTGGCGATCGCGTTATCGCTGCTGGGTACGCTGCTACGCACGCCCAAAGTAAAATCTCCCTTCGAGAATCTGGGCGCGACACCGCTATCTTTTGGTCTATTGGCTTTCATGGCCATCATCTTGGCGCCGATCTTTGAAGAGCTGTTCTTTCGGGGATTTCTGCAGCCGCTGCTCTCGCGAACGTGGGGCGCGGCGGCCGGTATTCTGGTTACGGCGGCTCTGTTTGGGGCCATGCATGCTCCTGAATATTCCTGGGCCTGGCAATATGCCTTCTGCGTGGCGCTAGCGGGCGTGGTATTCGGGTATCTCCGCTACCGGACGAACTCGCTCATCCCCTGCACCGTGATGCATGGATGCTTTAACGCCGTCTCGGTAATTGCCCTGGCAGTGACGAAGTGGAAATGATTTCGACGACTGAATCGACTGTGGAAACGATCGAATGGACGCGCGAAGGCGTGGTCATGATCGATCAGACGCGCTTACCGCGCGAGACCGTTTTTGTAACCTGCCGGAACTATGGTGAGGTTGCGGACGCAATTCGCAATATGGTTATCCGCGGGGCTCCTGCTATCGGCGTGGCAGCCGCGATGGGTGTTGCGCTCGGGGCGCTGCAATCCAACCATCTGGATGCGGACGTGCCGGTTATCTGCGAAACGCTGGCCCGGACCAGGCCCACCGCGGTTAATCTTTTCTGGGCCATCGAACGCATGAAGCAGGTGTACGCCTCCGTCCGGCATCTTGCTCCTGAAGAAATACGCGCTCGCCTCGTCGCGGAGGCAAAGAAGATCCGGGAAGAAGATATCGCCATCAACGAAGCCATCGGACGAAATGGCGCGCCGCTCGTGCCGGACGGCAAAACCGTGCTGACTCATTGCAACGCGGGCGCGCTGGCGACAGCCGGTTTCGGCACCGCGCTGGGCGTAATTCGCGCCGCGGTCGGCATGGGCAAAAACATCGATGTCTTCGCGGATGAAACCCGCCCGTTTTTGCAAGGCGCTCGGCTAACCGCATGGGAGCTGCAGCGCGATGGCATCTCCACCACTCTGATTACCGACAACATGGCCGGGCACTTCCTCAAGAGCGGCCGGATCGGCTGCGTCGTGGTGGGCGCCGACCGGATCGCCGCCAACGGCGATGTCGCCAATAAGATTGGAACGTATGGAGTGGCTGTTCTCGCGAAAGAGAACAACGTCCCGTTCTATGTAGCCGCGCCGCTATCGACACTCGATTTAACGCTCGCCTCGGGAGAAGAGATTCCGATCGAGGAACGCGCCGCCAGAGAAGTCACCCACGTACAGGGCGTGCCGGTTGCGCCCGAGGGCATCGCGGTGGCGAACCCGGCATTCGACGTGACGCCGAACCGTTATGTATCGGCGATTATCACCGAGCGTGGAATAGCGCGTGCGCCGTATGGAGAGAGTTTGCGGTCGCTATTCCACGGTATTCTTTAGATTGCGTTTCCATCTGGCCGCCTCGTGGCTCGCGCTATTGTCTTTAGCGCTGGCTGCTTCCGTCGACTCTTGTTCTAATTAACCTTGTCTCATGCAACAAGGGCAGGGGAATCTATTCTCAAAGCCTCTTGAGCACTCTCGATTTCTGTCCGAATGTCGCTCTGCCCTTGATCGATCAAAGATTCGACAATAATCGGAATGTGCTCCGGTATATAGCCGGCCACGGAGCGAAATGCTTGTAAGGCGCTGGTGGAGATTGGATCGTGCCTGCTTGACGTATTTACCTCGCTAATATGGACTTCCGCAAGTCGGTCCTTGAATTCGCGAAGGATCAATACCGCTTCGGTCATGCTCGGATCAACCTGTCGCGCATGGCCGATATCGAAACAAAGTAGCGACTCTGGAAGCTCGTCGAATAGGCGCCTAAGTTCCATTGCAGTGCGCCCGCCCGGCTTTCGCTTATCCATGTTCTCGATGAGCAAACGCCTTCCCAGGTGGCGCCAAAGATCTGGAGTGAATAGTACATCTGAGTGAACAACCACCGGGAACTCGCTAGCGCGGCTGTTAAGCTCTTTGACTACGATCTCCTCGGCAGACTTTTCGAAGCGGCTCGGTGCGTGTATGCTTATAAACCTGAATGAGCGCAGATCGAGTGTCGGCAAGGCCTCAAGAAGCGGCGAAAGCTCCTCAATACGTAAAGCGGACAGCTCAACGACTTCCAGGCCGAGATCGCGTAAGCGGAGGAGGGCCGATCGGAAATCTGATCGCGCAAGCGCCCCTGTTGAGAACCCAACAGGCCGCATATCAGAAAATGCCATACTCCATTGTTAACCCCTTCAACCGATCATGATCATTCAGGAACAGGTTAACGAGTCCCTGATGGAACGGCCTTGTTAGGCGCCGAATTTCATCCCAAGCATTAGATGTGCGTAGGTCATCATGGTTCTGCGCCCGAGTCAATTCCTGTCGCTTACTCTCGTCGTCGAGAACCGCCAGAAACTTATCATAAGAATTGAAGATGCTCAGCGTCGTTTGTGGCGTGATTTCAAGATCTAAGCATGCGCGAGCCAGAGTTTCCAACGGAGATGTGCTGAATTGCTCTTCCAAATATTTGAGCAGGAGTGATGGTTCATGACCGGGAGCTTGCAGTGCGTTGCGTGCCTCTGCTGCCGACTGATCAATATCGCAGAGGAAGCAGCGCAAAAGGCCAGCGGCAAAGATGAGCTTTCGCGCCATTCGCAGTTTAGCGTTGCGTAAAGCCCACTTTTCGTCGCCGTTTGCAACCTGCTTGTAGACGAAGTCCACTGTAACAGTTCGCCAATAACGCGTTAAATCGTTCAGAAGAAATCGAGGAATCCTGACTTCGCCGCTTCCATGCGTCAAACCTCTATCGTCTTCGATATACCTCCGAAGGATCTGCTTACGAACACGATCATACGCTTCACGATCTCCCAAAGGAAGTGACTCAACCAAGAGCAGTACGCGACGCGTCGTATTTGAGTTCAGGTCGTCCTCGCCTCCGATATTGTGCACCAAATCGTGGCTTCCAACGAATGTACCGAAAATTCCACTCTTGCCGGGCTCAACGTATTTTGCCTTCAGAAGTATGCGTTTAACGTTTAACTTCGGCAGCTAGAGGTCTGTGCTCCGGAGTGGCCGATCCGTCAAGCAGTAGGATCCAATCTACATCGCTCTTTTGGGTAACCTCGAACCGGGCAACGGACCCAAAGACGACGACCGTCGTATCAGATGCGCGCCGCTTCATAAACAGATCAGAAAGCCCGTTTCGCATTACGAGCGTATCTGAATGAGCTTTCTCGATCGATGGCCATTCCACACCCAAATGCTTTTGGAGCGAATTGACTTTCGAAGCAGAGAAGGAACTATCCATAGAAGGGTCTCCCCATCGTACGATGTGCAATCTGAGCGCGTACGACGGGCTTTAGGCCTCCGGGTTCCTCGTAATACGCAGCCACTGGAACCATCGAGTTGTATCTCGTGCAAAGAATCGGAGACGTAAAACGATCGGGCCACCTGCACACTCGCTGCCCACCGCCTATTCCACGGTATTCTTTAGATTGCGTTTCCATCTGGCCGCCGCGTGGCTGGCGCTATTGTCTTTAGCGCTGGCTGCTTCCATTTTTGCCGCCCCGCCATCGTCCCTGGTGGACATTTTAAAAGCCGAGTTATCCCGCGAATTCACGGCCCTGAAGGCAAAGGCCGATCCGGTTCCCTATT
>JAICXK010000286.1 GCA_025980435.1 Bryobacteraceae bacterium | reverse complement strand
GCCTTCGCCGACAAAATTGACGTGTCCTTCCAGCTTGTATCGGTCCACGGTGATCTCGATCCAATCCCCATCGCGGAGTTTACCCACAGGACCCCCTGCCAGAGCTTCCGGCGAAACATGTCCGATGCACGCTCCAGTGGAGACACCGCTGAAGCGGGCATCCGTGAGAACCGCGACGTGCTTCCCGAACGGCAGGAATTTCAGCGCGGATGTAATCTGGTAGGTTTCTTCCATCCCGGAGCCCATCGGGCCCCGGCAGATCAGCACGATTACATCGCCTTCCTTAACGTGCTGTCCCTTAATCGCCCGGATTGCGTCATGCTCGGTCACAAACACTCGGGCGGGTCCGCGCATACGGTACACGCCATCGCCGTCCACTACAGAAGGATCGATCGCTGTACTCTTCACAACCGAACCCTCAGGCGCAAGGTTTCCATGCGGGAAGCAGACGGTGGACGTAAGCCCCCGGGCTCGCGCCGAATCGGGCGAGAGAATTACGTCGTCCGCATCGACCCCGTCCAATTCCCCGAGCCGCGCCCGGAAACGACTGCGCCGCTCCGATTCCTCCCACCAGTCGAGCATCGTTTCCAGCTTTTCACCGGACACGGTTCGCGCGTTTGTATTGAGCAGTCCGGCACGGCGCAAGTGGAGCATTACCTCCGGCACGCCGCCTGCCAGGAACACCTGCACGGTTGGATGATTGCGCGGACCGTTCGGTAGAGCATCCACCAGCCGCGGGATGGCGCGATTGACACGGTTCCAGTCGGCAACTGTCGGGCGCGGCAGACCGGCCGCATGCGCGATCGCCGGAATGTGGAGCAGCAAGTTGGTCGATCCGCCGAACGCTGCGTGCAGAACCATGGCATTCTCGACTGCACTTTGGGTCACGATGTCGCGTGTGCGCAGGCCGAGTTCCGTCATCCGCAGAATCGCCCGGGCTGTTCGCCGGGCCATATCGAGCCAGACATCCTGTCCTGAGGGCGCCAGCGCCGTATGCGTAAGAGCAAGCCCGAGCGCCTCGCCAACCACTTGGGATGTCGCCGCGGTGCCCAGGAATTGGCAGCCGCCACCTGGCGACGCGCAGGCCCGGCAGCCTGCCTCTGCGGCTTCTTCCAATGAGATTTCACGATAAGCGAATCTTGCGCCGATGGTCTGTACCTTGCCCGCATCCTCGCCATCTTCCGGCATCAGCGTTACTCCTCCGGGCACAAGCGCACACGGCAGATCGGGTGATCCTGCCAGCGCCATCATCATGCCCGGCAGTCCCTTGTCGCACGTCGCGATTCCGATAACACCGCTGCGTGTGGGAAGCGAGCGGATCAGCCGCCGCAAAACCGTGGAGGCATCATTGCGGTAGGGCAAGGAGTCGAACATTCCGGTCGTTCCTTGTGTTCTGCCGTCACACGGATCGGTGCACGCCCCGGCGAACGGAATCGCCCTCTGCGCCTTCAACTCACGTGCCGCTTCCGCAACCAGCAGGCCGACTTCCCAGTGGCCAGTGTGATATCCGAGCGCGATCGGCGTGCCGTCCGGAGCTCGGACGCCTCCATGCGTGCTTAGGATCAAGATCTGTTTTCCGCCGAGCGCCTCCGGAGCCCACCCCATCCCAGCGTTCTGGGTCCATCCAAACAGGTTCCCGGATGGCTGCTGGAGCAGCATTTCGGCAGTTATGGGGAGAGCGCCTTGTGGACCGGGCGCGTGCGTCCGCACGCCGAAGATGCTTTCATCCCCCGAATCGATGATGGTTTCTAGATTCACTCTGCTTCCATTTTGTGACCCCGGCCGCCGCCCTCCGCTAGACTCAAGGTTTCTAGCGCCATGTCTGGAACATTCGCGGGAACATCTCCTCAGCGCCGCCTCATCGCCATTTATCCAGGTTCCTTCGATCCCTTAACGAATGGGCATCTCGACATGATCTCTCGCGGTTCGCGGCTCGCTGACCGCCTCATCGTGGCGATTCTCAAGAACACCCAGAAACAGCCCCTGTTCTCTCCCGAAGAACGCTCAGAGATGATCCGCGCGACTACCTCGACTCTACCTAACATCGAAGTTGATTCCTTCGAAGGACTGCTTGTTGAGTATGCCGCCAGGAAAAGCGCCAATGCCATCCTGCGCGGGATTCGCGCCGTTTCCGACTATGAAACGGAACTGCAGATGGCGCTGCTCAATCGCCGTATGCGGCCTGAAACGGAAACCATTTTTCTGATGGCGGCAGAAGAGTATTCGTTCATCAGCTCTCGGATAATCAAGGAGATCGTCACGCTCGGCGGCGACGTTTCACAGTTCGTGCCGCCGTCCGTCGCCGCCCGCCTGCGTGCAAAATTTTCGTGCTGAATCTACACTGGTAGTTACTCCCATGCAAGCCACAGCAGAAATCGCCGACCGTATTTCGACCATCAGCGTTTCCTCCACGATGAAGGTCTCCGCCGACGCCGAACGCCTCCGTCGCGGCGGCGTTGATGTAGTGGATTTCGGAGCCGGAGAGCCTGACTTTCCGACGCCGGAAAACATCAAGCAGGCCGCCATTGCCGCGATTGGGGCTAACTTTACCAAATACACCAATGCCGGCGGAACACAAGAGCTTCGCGAAGCAATCTGCGAGCGCCATCGAATCGACTTCGGTACCAATTACGCGGCCTCTGAATGCATGGTCACCGTGGGCGGGAAGCATGCCATCTTCAACCTGATTCAGGCGCTGATCAATCCAGGCGATGAGGTCATCATCCCGGTTCCGTACTGGGTCACTTATAAGGACGTAGTGAATTATGCGGGTGGCGTGTGTGTTTTCGTCAATACGGACGAAAACACAGGCTTCGAAGTCACGGCCGGCATGATCGAGCGCCACATTACGCCGCGAACGAAACTGGTCATCGTGAATTCGCCCTGCAACCCGAGCGGCGCGGTGCTGTCGAAACAGGAGTTCCGGGCCATTTTTGACCTAACCTCCAAACGGGACATTCTCCTCCTGACTGACGAATGCTATTGCCATTTTTTGTATGAGGATGAACCGTTTTCGATCGCCGCTGTTCCTGGCGCGAAAGAAACGGTTGTGGTAGCCGGCTCTCTCTCAAAAACGTATGCGATGACCGGATGGAGAATCGGATTTGCGCTTGCGCCCGCGCCCATTATCAGCGCCATGACGAAGCTGCAGAGCCACAGCACTTCTAATCCCACTTCCATCGCACAGAAGGCAGCCGTGGAGGCGATGCGCGGCCCCCAGGATTCCGTTCCTCGGATGCTGTCCGAATACCGCCGCCGCCGCGATTTCGTGATCGATCGGTTGCGCCAGATTCCGGGAGTGTCCATCGTCACTCCAAAAGGCGCGTTCTACGCCTATCCGAACATCAGCGTCGCCTTCACCGGCGGCCGGGTACAGAATTCGCTCGAGTTCGCCAGCGAATTGTTAGCGAAGGCCCACGTTGCGGTTGTGCCCGGGGAAGCCTTCGGGACCAGCGATCATGTCCGCATTTCATACGCGACTTCGATGACTGAACTGGAGCGGGGGCTGGACCGCTTGCACAAATTTGTGGATGATCTTCGCTAAGCCGGACGAGCGGCCAACTCCTTCGCAAGTTTTCAACCACTGGCCGCTTTTCCCTTGAAATCCTACAAGGTAAACGCTTAAACTGTTTCCTTCCGGCCTGCTCTAAGCAGGGTCGGCGAATGGCATTTCTTTTTCGGAGGGAAAGCAGGCGTGGGCGCCAGCATCAAGGATGTAGCCGCAAAGGCCGGAGTATCCATCGCAACCGTCTCGCACGTCTTGAACGGGACGCGACCCACCCGCCAGCACACCCGCGATCGGGTGCTGCATGCAGTCCGGGAGCTTGGGTATGCCCAGAATCAGTCGGCTCGCAACCTCGCAAGGGGAAGAAGCACGCTGCTCGGCCTGCTTGTCTCCGATGTGCGCAATCCGTTTTTCCCCGACATCACTGCGGGATTTCAGGATCAGGCTCTGGCCCATGATATGGATGCCCTCGTGCTGAATACGAATTATGACCCGCAGCGTACCTTGAATTCTGTCCGCCGCTTGATTGGTTTGCAGGTTCCGGGTATTGCGATCCTCACCTCGCAGATTGATCCGTCCATCATTGACATGCTCGCCGAACGCCGCATAGCGGCTGTCTATCTTGATCTCGGCAGGGTTGGCCAGAGCATCAGCAATATCGTGCTCGAATACGAACATGGCATCGTAGAAGCCCTGGAATACCTTACGCAGCTCGGGCATCGCCGGATTGCCTATATAGGCGGCCCCATGCCGCTTAAATCCGCTCAGCGGCGCAAACGGGCATTTCTGGAAACCGCCGCGCACCTCGGGCTGAATGCGGCCCAGGCGATAGATGCCGACTTTTCAGTAAAGGGCGGATATTTCGCGTGTTCCAAGTTGCTAAACGGCAGCACCCCCACTGCCATTCTCGCCGGCAACGACCTGACCGCGATTGGTGTTCTCCACCGCGCGTACGACGGAGGACTGCGGGTGCCCGATGATTTGTCGGTGGTGGGCTTTGATGACATTCTTTTCGCTGAATACACGCAGCCGGCTCTGACCACTGTTTCGGTGCCTCGGTCCGAGATCGGCAAGGCCGCGTTTCAGGCATTGTGGGGCATGATGTCGGAAACCGAACAGGTCGGCCGCGAGTTTCGCGTTGGCACTAGCTTGGTCGTACGCCAATCGGCAACGCCGCCGGCCGAAGTACACAAATCGTGAATCGCCTAGGACTAGAATCGAGATTTCCTGAACTTATGAAACAAATTCTTGTTGCGCTCCTTTGCTCTTTGCTTGCGCCGCTTGCATATGCAGCGGATCTGACTGGCCACTGGATGGCCAAATTCGAAGCCGACGGCACTGTTCGTGAGACTTCGCTTTATCTGAAAGCCGATGCGAACGTTCTGACCGGCTATATGTCCTCGAACCAGGGGAACGAGGCCATTCATGACGGCAAGATCAGCGGCGCTGCCTTTTCGTTCGCGATTGTTCGTGACCGTTTTGGCGAAGAACATAGGTCGGAGTTCACCGGGCAACTCACTGACGACGATCTTACTCTCGAATTTCCCCATCCGCGCGATCGCCCTGGGCGTCACATCACCTTGAAGCGAATCTCGGCGGAAGCCCCCGGTCCGATGCCCGCTGCGCCTCCCAAGATCTCCTTGCCGCCGGCTGCGCCCGTTCCCTATAACGGTCTCGCCAAGACACCCCCTATGGGCTGGAATAGCTGGAACAAGTTCGCCAACAAGGTCACGGATAAACTGATTCGCGAAACCGCTGACGCCATGGCTACCAACGGCATGAAGGATGCGGGTTACATTTACATCAACATTGATGACACCTGGGAAGCTTCGCGCGATGCGGAAGGGAATATTCAAACGAACAGCAAATTCCCCGATATGAAAGCCCTGGCCGATTACGTCCACAGCAAAGGATTGAAGCTGGGCATCTATTCTTCACCGGGGCCGAAGACCTGCGCCGGATACGAAGGCAGCTTCCGCCATGAAGAACAGGATGCGAAAACGTACGCTGCCTGGGGTATCGATTATTTGAAATATGACTGGTGCAGCGCCAGCCAGGTGTACGACTACCATTCCATGCCTGCTGTTTACGCCAAGATGGGCGCGGCGCTTGCTGCTACGGGCCGGCCGATCGTCTACAGCCTGTGCCAATACGGAGTCCTGAAGGTGGAACAATGGGGACCCAGCGTGGATGGCAATCTGTGGCGCACAACAGGAGACATTAGCGATAACTGGAAATCGATGTCTCACATCGGCTTTGACCTGCAGTTAAATCTCACCGGTTATTCCGGCCCGGGCCACTGGAACGACCCTGACATGCTTGAGGTCGGAAACGGCGGCATGACCGATACCGAGTATCGGACCCACATGAGCCTGTGGAGCCTTCTGGCCGCTCCGCTTCTGGCCGGCAACGATCTTCGTTCCGTCCCTCCGCACATCATGCAGATTCTCGCCAACAAAGAGGTGATTGCGGTCGATCAGGATCCGCTCGGCAAACAGGCCAAACGAGTGGCGAAGGATGGCGATCTGGAAGTCTGGGCGCGGCCGCTGCAGAGCGGCGCTTATGCCGTAGGCCTGTTCAATCGGGGTCAGGCGACGGCCAAAGTCAGGGCGCGCTGGAGCGATGTGGGCTTCACTGGAAAG
>JAICXK010000095.1 GCA_025980435.1 Bryobacteraceae bacterium | reverse complement strand
GCGCAGACGGGCGAGGCGCATGCGCCGGCAACTCCAAGCCCCCATAACACGCAGGCATTCACGTTCTGCTTCGCTATGGACTACCTTCCGGGCGAAGATCACACCATCGAAAAGCCGGCAGCATACGAGAAGTGGCGCTCATATGTCCCCAGGCTCACTCCTCCGTGGACCGGCCCGCTGCTCAGTTGGACGATGTGCGATCCCAGAACGCTCAAGGCAAGAAATGCGTTCTTCGATCCCAATCCAAACGGCGCTGCGCGCCAGGGATTGAACTTGTGGCTCTACCGGCGCATTGCGGATCGCTCAAACTTTCAGCCCGGACTGTACAAGAGCGACATTACTCTGGTGAACTGGCCCCAGAACGATTATTGGCTGGGAGACCTGGTGAATGCAGGTCCGAAAGAAAAAGTTGAGCTTCTGGACTCCGCGAAACAGTTGAGCTTATCGCTCCTGTATTGGATGCAGACCGAAGCTCCGCGGCCGGACGGCGGGCAAGGGTGGAAAGGGCTGCGGCTCCGGAAAGATATCGTCGGTACGGAAGATGGCTTGGCGAAGTCAGTCTACATTCGGGAATCGAGGCGCATCCGCGCGGAATTTACCATCCTCGAACAGCATGTCGGAACTGCAATGAGGGCGGACAAAGATGAGCTTTCGTCCGAAGTTTTCCCGGATTCGGTCGGAATTGGCTGTTACCGCATCGATCTCCATCCGTCAGCTGGCGGCACGAACTACATCGACATCAGCTCCTTGCCGTTTCAGATTCCGTTGGGTGCGCTGATTCCGCGCAGAATGGAAAACTTGCTGCCGGCCTGCAAAAATATCGGGACCACGCATATTACAAACGGCTGTTACCGGTTGCATCCTGTGGAGTGGAATATCGGGGAGGCAGCCGGAGCAGTCGCCGCACACGCGATACAGTCGGGCCAATCGCCGCGCTCGATTCGAAACAACAAAAAGCTGCTCAGCGAGTTTCAAGCGAGTCTGACAAAGCAAGGATTCGAGCTTGCCTGGCCGAAGATTCACGCAGTGTGAGGGGATGAATCACTCGCCCTTCAGCAGCTTCTTCACCCGCACCCAGGCTTCATCGCGAGCCTTGCGGTTACCTTCCTTTGCGTCGGGCGCCTCGCCGGCTCGCATAAATCCATGACCGGCGCCCTCGTAGACGACGGGTTCATATGTCTTCCCCAGGGCCTTCATGTTTTCCTTCGCCTCGGGGATGGTCGCGTCGATGCGAGCATCATTGCCCCCATAGAAGCCATAAACCGGGGCCTTGATGCGTTCCATGGCGTCTTTCTCAGGCGGCGGTCCATAGAAAACGAAGGCGGCCGAGAGATCCGGGCGGTTCGTTGCAAAACGGAAGCTTTGCCCCCCTCCCCAGCAGAAGCCGGCTACGAACAGCTTGCCGGTCGCCGCGGGGAGTTTCTTTGCGTAATCGGCCGCTGCGTTCAGATCGGCCGTGATCTGGTCTGGTTTCAAGTGGCTCACCGCCTCGGTCGCCTGGCTTTGTGAAAAACTGGTTGTCCGCCCCCCGTTCGGCCCCATGCCGGAGAGTAGGTCAGGGGCGACCGCAATGTAACCCGCGGCCGCGAATTCGTCGGCCACTTCCTGCGCCCAGTCCGTCATGCCGAAAATCTCGTGGATAATCAGAATCACCGGAGTTTTTCCACTCGATTCGGGGTACGCGATGAAGGTTTCGACCGATCGCCCGTCATGCTTCACGGTGACCCACTCATGATGACGGGGAGACTGCTCCAGGCGCTGGCGAGCCCAATCCTGGGCCGAAAGAGAAGTTGCCATACATATTAGAACCGCAAGGATTCGAGTCATTTCACTGTTGTACTCCGATTCCCTATCACATGGGCAGGGCAGCTAGCGAAAAATCCTAAAAAACAGCTATAAAAGGCTGAGACTCGTATTCTGGATGATTCACTAAGTGATTGAAGCATGACCTATCGTTCGCTGTTCCGTGTCTTCTCTTCCGATCTCGCCATTGATCTGGGAACTGCCAACACGCTGGTGTACGTGGCGGGAAAAGGAATCGTTCTCAATGAACCGTCCATCGTGGCCGTCAACCGCCAGACCGGAGAAATTGTGGGCTGCGGCGCCGAGGCGAGGGAGATGCTCGGCCGTACACCCTCTAACGTGGTGGCCATTCGCCCTCTGCGCGATGGCGTGATTGCCGACTTTAAAATGGCCGAGCGTATGCTGAACTACTTCATCCGCAAAGCGCACCGCCGCAAGAGCCTGGTTCATCCGCGCATCGTCATTGGCGTGCCCAGCGAAACCACTGAGGTGGAGAAGCGTGCGGTCCTGGATTCTACCTACCGCGCGAAAGCGAGCGAGGTGCATCTGGTCGAGCAGGCCATGGTGGCCGCCCTCGGGGCAGGGCTTCCCGTAACCGAGCCAAGCGGCAATATGGTTGTGGATATCGGCGGAGGCACCACCGACATCGCCGTGATTTCACTTTCGGGTATCGTCTACTCGCGTTCCCTGCGCGTCGCGGGCAACCAGATGGACGACGCCGTAATGGAATACGTGAAGCGGAAATACAATCTTCTGATCGGTGAGCGGACTGCCGAGCGAATCAAGATGGAGATCGGCTCGGCCTATCGTCTGGATAAGCCGCTAAGCCTCGAAATTAAGGGCCGGGATCTCATCCACGGCCTGCCCAAAGCAATCACGCTGCACGACGAGGAGATCCGGGAAGCTCTCATGGACTGTGTTGGAGCGATCGTCGGCGGTATACGAGGCGCCTTGGAGCACACACCACCTGAACTGAGCGGCGATATCAGTGAGCGCGGCATCATTCTGACCGGAGGCGGCTCGATGCTGAAGAACCTGGATGAACGCATCCGTACCGAGACCGGAATGCCGGTCCTGATGGCAGATGAGCCGCTCGCCTCCGTAGTGCTTGGAACCGGCAAAATGCTCGAAGATTTCAAACTGCTGCGCAAGATGGCAGTGAACTAACGGGACCTCTCCTCGATAAGCGCTAAATTAACCTTGTGGCGCGCGCACTCATGCGTGCCGCGTCGAGACTCGTCTCGATGCTTGCGCTCGACCAGGGATACTCATTCGCGACATTGGCCAATCCAGCTTTTACGGGATTATTCTCAATGTATGCTCTGATCCGTTCGAACTCGGCTTGGTCTCGCACCCAATGGTCGTAAGATTCTTTCTGCCAGAACGGTTCTCCGGTTCGTCCTAGGAGTTTGTTGGCCTCTCGCGCCGTGGCGCCTTTTAAAGACTTGAGTAGTCTGCTGGGATCGATGTAAGGACGAACAAGGATATGCACATGGTTGGCCATCACCACATAGGCGTGTAGTTCGTAATGGCCGAGTTGCACGCCTTTATGGATCGACTGTACTATCAATTGAGCAATCGCGGACTGCCGAAGATACATCGGACCGGAGCGGACATTATCCAGTTGCTGATCCATCCAGACAAAAGCTTGACCGCCGGCGAGCTTAGTTGGCCGGGCAGAGAACGACGGCGGCAGAACACCATGCAGACTCCAGGTTACGAATAAGCTCGCAGAATCCGGGTATAGGTGAGGCAAACGACGGCGATGTTGGATCATCTGCAGGTAGCGTCGCTTTTCGCCACAGAATCTCTCAAAAAGGGCGGCGAAGCCGTCGAGACGAGTCTCGACGCGGCACGCATGAGTGCGCGCGCCACCGAATTAATTTAGCGCTTATCATACGGAGTACGGATGCGACATCTGCACGAGCGGCGGCTCCCCGCGGAAGGGCTCGGCTTCCCCGTCAATTTGGAAGCACGCTCATTGCCCGTCTACCCCCGCGGTCTTTTTGAAGGAATGCGCCCGCCCGTAGTCGCCCCGCGAGACAATGTTTGAACCATGGGTTCAAGCATTTTTCCACGCTGCTCCGTGCTGCTGGCCGCTGCACTTTTCGGTTCGGCTCACATCTTTGCCGCTGCAACTCCATCTCCCGCGCTTCTAATCCTGGATAAAGCGGATAATTCGCTCGCCATCGTCGATCCGGCCACCAAGTCCATCGTCGGCCGCGTCCCCACTGGCGAAGCGCCGCATGAAGTTGCCGCCTCCGATGACGGCAAGTTGGCCTTCGCTTCAAATTATGGTGGCAGAACGCCGGGCCACACCATATCGGTGATCGATCTCTCGGCACAGAAGGAGATCCACCGCGTCGATCTGGGACCCATGGGCCGGCCTCATGGGCTCGCGTTTCACGATGGCAAGCTTTACTTCACCGCGGAAATGGCCAAGCTTGTCGGTCGTTACGATCCGTCCAGCAACAAGGTCGATTGGCTGCTTGGCACGGGGCAGAACAAGACGCACATGATTCTTTTCGCGAAGAACGGCGCAGCGGCCTTCACGTCGAATATTGGTTCGAATACCGTTTCCGCCATTGGGATGTCGGAAGGCTGGAATGAAACTATAATCCCCGTCGGCAAAGGCCCTGAAGGGATCGATATTTCGCCGGATGGAACGGAAGTCTGGTCGGCGTCATCGGGCGATGGTAGCGTCTCGATCATCGATCCTGCGACCAAAACGGTCAAACAAGCGTTCAGCATTGGAACAAAACGATCGAATCGCCTGAAGTTTACGCCCGATGGCAAACACGTACTGGTCTCCGATATGGGTGGCAACGAACTGGTGGTCATCGAGGCTGAAAAGCGGCAGGTAGTCAAACGTCTGAAAATCGGCAAGCAGCCGGAAGGCATTTTGATTGTCTCGTCAGCCGAAAACGGAGGAAAGGAAGCGCTTGTTTACGTCGCGGTTTCCGGCGACAACAAGGTCGCAATTCTTGATCCGAACACGATGGAAGTCATCGGCCATATCGCAACCGGGAATGATCCGGACGGGATGGCATGGGCGGTGCGCAAGTGAAGCGCCGGGAAATGCCGGTGCTGGCTGCGCTGGCGGCTTGCCAAACTATATTCGCGCAATCGACGCTGCCGCGCGCGCCTGGCGCTTCAACCGTGATTGTTTCGCCATCGGGCGGGCACTATTCCGAGCCCGGAATCGCGATCAATCCGAAAGATCCCAGCCGGATCGTAGTGGTTTACCAGGGCGGGGCAGCCGTGCAAGGGACGTCCAACGCGGTGTATTCCAATGATTCCGGCCGGACCTTCACAATCGCGCGGGGTACGAAACCTGGCGACTGGAAGGTGGCGGGCGATGTGTCCACTGCCTTCGACAACCAGGGGCACGCTTTCCTCTGCTATCTCACGTTCGATCATCTGGGTACGTCATCTCACTGGGCGCACGATGCGGGCCGGAACGGTATTTTTGTAAGGCGTTCCATGGACGGCGGCAAGACCTGGGACAAAACCCCAGCCGCGCTGAAGGCGTATCAGACCGGCAAGGAGCACGATCTCCAATTCGAAGACGAGCCGCGCATCTTTGCCGATAACTGGCCCAAAAGTCCCTACGCGGGCAACTTGTACGTTGGATGGATCGAATGGCAGTTGACGCAATCTATCATTCTGTTTTCGCGATCGACCGATGCCGGCAAGACCTGGTCGGCGCCGCTGCGAATCAGCACGCATGCCGGCCTGCCCCGTGACGATAACGGCTCTGTTACGGGTATCGCTATCGCTGCCGCTCCGGATGGAACCGTCTACGCCATCTGGAATGACGGAAACTGGATCACTATGGCGGAGTCCCACGATGGCGGCAAAACATTCAATCCGTCGCGGCCGATTGTTGAGACCGCGCCACCGTACTTCGGCGAGGTTCCTGGGGTTTCTCGCGTCGAAGGATTTCCTCAGATCGGGATTGATCCGCATACTGGCGAAGTGTATCTCTGCTGGAGCGACTATCGCAATGGCGACATCGACGTGTTTCTTGCATCTTCCGTCGACCACGGCCGGACCTGGTCGAAACCCGCACGTGTAAATGACGATTCAGTGCACAACGGAAAAGATCAGTTCTATCAATGGATGACGGTAGATTCGCTGAACGGCGCGCTGTACGTCGAGTTCTACGATAGGCGCGACGATCCGAAGAATCGCGATGCTCGTATTACCCTTGCGCGCTCCACGGACGGCGGGCGCACGTTTAAGAACTATGCCTGGAGCGACAAGGCTTTTAACCCGGACGGAGCGTTCTTGGGAGATTACACCTGGATAGCTGCTTATCGCGATCGCGTCTATGCTGCCTGGACCGAAACCGTGGCGGCGAAACCGGCGCCTAAGAGCAAACATCCATCCAAGTCGTCAGATCATCGTCCAGAAACCGTGATCGTTGTGGGTAGCGCGGATTTTTCCCGCTGAGGCCAGCACACCTACCAGTTGTCCTAACGGCCTTGTCCGGCTCGCGTCGTACTAATTAGGTACGCAGGCGTCTTCGTTTGTGTACCGGCAGTATGAATCCAAAAGGAGGAGAAATACATGAACCGATCTGGCGCGTGGCTCGCAGGTGTGGGTTTGCTAGGAATGATTCTTGTGCCAACGCTCCGCGCTGACGCATGGAACCAGCAAACAAAAGTCACTTTCAGTGCACCCGTCGAAGTCCCGGGAACGGCGCTTCAGACAGGCACCTATATATTCAAGCTATTGGGCTCCCCGAGCGATCGCAACATCGTCGAGATATTCAATGCCGATGGAACTCAGCTCGAAGCCACCGTTCTGGCCGTTTCGGATGAACGCCTTCAACCGACCGGCACAACCGTGATGAAATTTGCCGAACGGCCCGCGAACTCACCCGAGGCGCTCAGGGCTTGGTTCTATCCGGGGAAGGTCTACGGTCAGGAGTTCGTTTATCCCTATAGCTGGGCGAAAGAGTTAGCGAAGGCGAATCAGCAGTCTGTATTATCGACGAGGTCCGATCTGCGCCCTTACTTGAAAGAGGAATTGAAATCGGATCAGAGTCCGGATGCCCAAAAGATGAAGAGCGTGCCGGTGAAATCGATCTCACCAAACGGCGAGGAACACGATATCACAAGGCCCGAAACAGCTCATCGATAACGGAATCAAATTGGTAGCCTACTGCGTAAATCGCAAGGTCCAGGATGCCTTTAGGGCTGGTCCCTCGGCGCGAAGCAGAATCCGGAACAGCCGGTCACCCCAGGAGGCCCGTAGCCGCGCATCTTCCAGCCGGATTTCTTCGACCGCGGGTTTTAGGGAACCCGCATCGTAGCGAATCCGGACTGGCTTCCCGGACGGCAGCGCAAGCGAGAGTTCGCCCGGTGCCGGCATGCTCGGATTACAAGGAGTCATGAGCGTCAGCGTGAGGGTCCTGGCGCTCTGCTGTAACGCATATTCATCTAACAGCTCGATTTCGTTTTTCTCGCGATTCAGCCGGAGGGTGCGGTTCCAGTGCTCAACGTGGGCTTCTGCCGGGTAAGCGGTCGCGAGATTGAGGTGGAATTCAGCGGAGGTATCGTCCGCGTGGTACCGCACGTTGCTCGCCGTAAACTGTCGTCCGGCGGATTGCATCGTGCCGCCAATAGTTGGGCAGTTGTGATAAGCCGACTGCATCGTCCAGATATCGTATCGGTGCGGCCCAAACGTCTTCGCGGTATAGGTTCCAACTCCGACGTCGATAATCGCGGGCTGTCCATCGGCATACACCAGAAAGTTGCCGACATCGTTGTGGTTATGACTCTCTCCGTTGTTGCCTCCCTGCGCTGCAAGAAAGAGGCCCTTTTCAGAGCGATCGCGGCAGCGCGCCGACATGACCTGTATTCCCGGAAGCCACACATCGCGTAAGAGCGCCTGAGATCGTGGCGCCTGGCGCAAAGCGGCAAGATTGAACAGAGCGGGCAATCGCCTCCCGATGCTGCCTTCAGGAATGCCCCTTTTGTTGCGCAGAAAGGCGGCGAATGCTCCGTGCTCCATCATGAGCTGATCGCCCAGGCGCTGGCCGAAGCGGTAAACCAGGTCGCCATCGGTATACAAGCGTGCCGGAGCATCGGCAAAATTCGTGTACCACTCGTTGTAAATATGGGCGCGGCAGATGTAGAGGCCGATCTGGTGAACCAGAGGGAAAGAAAACCCGTCGCATGCGCCGCCCGTGACCCTGTGGAGAAGGTCCAGGCAGTCGAACAAGGAGCCTCCCGCACGGCCCCAGTAGCTGGGCCCTTCATCGCAGCCTCCGTCGTCCGCGTAACCGTTCAGAAAATTGTCCAAACATCGCAGGATCTTGCTTACGGCCGCCTGCCGTCGGGCCTCGTCGCGTTCGATAAGGAGCGCCGATGTGAGCCAGTTCGAGGAAATCCAGGGATTCCAGTTGTTGACCGGCCTGCCTGAAAATCCCATCCAGGAGAAGTCGTCGCGTGTTAAGCAGGGCGTCAGCACCCGCCGATCGATTTCCAGCCGGATGCGCTCGGGAATCAGCGGCGACACGCGCGCCAGCGAGTCACCGAGTTCGTATTGTGTCCAGGCAAGCAGGCTGGCGGTTTCGGCGGCGAACAGATCGACAATCGGTTCGCTGACATCCGGCAGGCCAATGCCCGCCTTCTGCGCTCCCAGATGCGCGGGTAGGCCCCAAAACGTTTCCTCGCAGGTGAGCCATATGCCGTTTATGATTTCATCGACGAAACGGCCCTGGCCCTCCACGCATTCCGCGATGACCAGATCCTCAAGTTTCCCTCTGCGGTCGTCGCGAACCTTCTCGTAATCGGAGCGGTTGCCATTGCGGCGATACTCCAGGAAGAGGGTCGCCGGTAGCACTTCCCAGGATGTCTTCAACTGGCTTTCGCCGGTATGTAGCGCGGCTTCGCGCAGGTCCTCCGGCAGGCCTTTCCAGTCGTTGCGCTCGGCAGCCGTGGGAAGCGGATGGAAGCTTGACCGTGGTTTAAGGTGGCCCGCAATGCTGTCGGCAGGCCATGCATTTGAAAGAAGATTACGCTGGCTGCTGTCGCCCCGTGCATTCGCGGAACCTACCGGAATCATCAGTGCCGCGGAACCTGCGAAAAAGTTCCGGCGGGTGAATTGCATCATGAAGAACTTGTAGCGCACCGCGGGCCGGTTCGGCAAACGCCCTGCTGAAGAGGAAACTCAACCAGCTTCACGCAGAGTGGCGGCCGGATCGAGGCGCGAGGCGCGGTGCGCCGGCAGAAATGCCGCGAGTAGGCCAATTAACACCATAGAGGCGCAGCCGGCGGCAAGCGAAAGCGGATCGAGCGGAGACACTTCGTACAACAGACTGGCCATTACTCTCGTGAGCGCAAATGTCCCCAGTAGTCCCAAGCCAATACTTATGAACACCATCCCAAGGGCGCGCCGCAATACCTGCGCGAGCACATCAGTTGACCGCGCGCCCAAGGCCATGCGGATACCGATTTCCCGGCGCTGTTCTGTGACAGAGTAAGAGATCAGACCGAACAGGCCGATTGCGGCGAGAAGGGCCGCTATCAGAGCATACGCGCCGATAAGCCAGGCCGGGCGGCTCGCGGGCGATAGCGTCTCATCCCTGATCTGCTGCATCGTAGCAATGTTCCCCAGCGGCAGGTGGGGATCGATTTCGCGAACGGCTTGACGGATGGCTGGGAGGACGGAGGCGGTTTCTTCACCAGTGCGAACAAGGACGTTGAGGTGCGGACTGGGCGCTTGTGCGATCGGCACATAGACCACCGCCGGATCGGGGTAGCCGGGCGAGGCGGTACGCTCGCTTCGAATCATGCCCGCGATCTGGACCTCCAGCATGAGTGGCTTCTTTCCGTCGTAATCCGTCGATGACAAACGAACCATTTTCCCGATGGGGTCCTTCATGCCGGCTTCCACCAGCCTCGCCTCCAGAGCCTGGTTAATCACAACAATGCGCGGCGTACCGTCGCGATCCCTGCCGGTGATGCCGCGGCCCTTCAGCACCGGAATACCCAGGGTGCTGAAATAACCAGGGTCAACGCGCTTGAAGCGGACTCGCACCAGCTTTTCCGCGCCCGCAACTTGGATTGCTTCTCCGTTACTGATCCACTGGAGCGGTAAGTAAGTAGAAAGCCCGACATTTGCAATTCCCGGTATCGAATGCAGCCGCCCCGTGAGCGCTGCATAGAACAAGGCGGCCTTACCGGAGGTCGGGTAGGCGTCCATCGGGAGGTCGATGGACATGGTGACTACATTTTCGATACGAATGCCCGTATCCAGCTCCCGAAGTTTCAGGAAACTCCTCGCCAGAAGAACTGCGCCGCAGACGAGAACAAGCGAGAGTGCAAGCTCACCGATGACGATGGCGCGCCGCACGCGAACATGCGCGTGAGACGGACCTCGAACCGATTGCTTTAGGGATTGGGCCAGATTTACGGCTGACGCCTGCAACGCAGGGAATACGCCGGAAAGTAGCACAATTCCCAGCACAACGAACGCTGCAAAGGAAAGCACGTTCAAGTTGAGCCGAACGTCGGCCGTAAACGGGAGTGACTGCGACAACAGCGGCTTCGCCAGGCGGATAAGGACGTACGCAACCGCAACGCCCGCTACACCTCCCAGGACGCATAACGCAAAACTCTCTGTCAGTAGTTGCGTGACAAGGCGGCCCCGCCCGGCGCCCAGTGCGGTTCTTACCGCCAGTTCTCTTCCGCGTGTCGCGCCTTGAGCGAACAGCAGGTTTGCGGTGTTCGCGCATGCGATCAATAGAACGAGAAAAACAGCCCAGAACGCAACAGAAATCGAGCGCTGCAGATTAGCGCCTGCAAGCAACTTCGCGAGCGGCTCGACCGCAATTGTCCCCTTGCGCTCTTGAATTGGTTCCGTCTGAGCCAGGGCAGCATGGATGGCCTGCATCTGACTGCGGGCCTGCGCAAGAGTGATTCCCGGCCGGAGGCGTCCATACACCGTAAGCGAGTGTATGTTGCTCAACCGTTGGGCGGCGGTGAAGACCAGCGGTTTCCAGAATTGAATCCGGCTCCGGTCGAAAGCGCCCGGTGGAAGGACGCCAATCACTTGGCAGGCCTCGCCGTCCAGGATCAATCGTCGGTGCAAGATCCCGGCATCGCCTCCGAAGTAGCTCTTCCATGCGGCGTCGCTCAGAATGATGACAGGATCAGCCCCAGACTGGCCGTCTTCCGGGGTAAAGTTGCGGCCGAACGCGACGGTCAAAGCGAATACTTTGAAATAAGCAGGTGTAACAAGATCACCCGAGAGGCGGATTGGCCCGTTTTTCTCATTAAGAGCAGCGGTAACGGGCTGTTCTGCCGCCAATGCCTCGAAAACGGTGGCCGAACGCTCCCAGCCGAAAAATTGAGGGACCGTGGTGTCGTTGACAACGCCTGGCCGCGGCGCTTCCCAGACGCCCACAATACGGTCGGGTTTCGCAAACGGAAGAGATTTCAGCAGCACTGCATCCACCACCCCAAACATGGCGACGGTTCCGCCAATCCCAAGCGCCAGAACGCCCACGATGACCGCGGTGAATCCTGGTGCGCGTGAGAGCGTAGCCAGTCCATAGCGAAAATCCTTTCCCAGTGCTTCTATCCACCGGATACTGCGCCGGTCGCGATGCGCTTCCTTCATCTGTTCGATTGCTCCGAAGCGGCGCCGCGCTTCCTCTCGAGCTTTTTCCGGAGACAGGCCGCGGGAAATTGCGTCTCTCTGCGCGAGTTCCAAATGGGCCTGGATCTCGTCTTCGAGGTCCACGTCAAGATGCCGCTTGCGCAGGAGAGCCAGCAATCTGGCGAGCGGCCGTCGAGGGTTCATGTAGATTCCTCCAAAAAACGCGCCATAAAGGCGATGGTCTTTTCCCAGTTCGCCACTTCCACGGAAAGCTGTTTCCGGCCCGCCCTCGTCAGCGAATAAAATTTGACCTTCCGGCTCGTTTCCGACGTGCCCCACTCGGCGGTGATCCACCCTTCTTGCTGCAGTCGTATGAGGGCTGGATAAATCGAACCCTGGCTGAGTTGGAACGAATCTCCGGAAACCTGTTCGATACGGCGCGCGACGGCGTAGCCGTGCAGCTTTCCCATCGTCTTCAGCGTCTTCAGTATGAGGAGATCCAGCGTTCCGTAGGGTATCTCCGCTTTAATAGCCGACATGTCTACTATCGACAGCTTACGCGATCCAGCGCTTCGCGTCAATGCTCCCGTTAGCTGATCACGTCAGTAGTTTGACCAAACCCCGGGCGTAGCGATCTCAAGTAAGTGCCGGTCCGGATCGCGAAAATAGACGCTTTGGCCGCCACGCTCCCACGTCCGCTTCTCTTCTATCGCGATCCCGTTCTGCGCCAGCCATGCCTCCCAGGGCGCCAGTTCAGATGCGGAAATCGCGAACGCGATATGGAGCTCGCCATCGCCGTCGTGCGGGGATTGGATATGGCGCGAACCGCCCTTCTTGAACAACAGCAGGACCTGGCGATCGCCGGCCTGCATCGCGCAGCCGCGCTCGCCGAAATCGCTGATGATGTGAAAGCCGAAGATCCCCTCGTAAAAACGAGCCGAATCCGTCACATCATCGACATATAACGAGGATTCGAGAATTCCGTCGGACTTGGGAGGCATGCTGACAATGGCATGGTATCGCCAATTCCGGAGAAATTATCGCCTTTCGCAATGCTCATCCACAAATTTCATAAGCGCGGCGGGTTTCACCCTCACTTCCACAAACGTCGCCTCTCCGCCGCTATCAAGCGATGTAATCAGAAGCCGCAAATTATCAGAATCCGGCCGCGCATAGATATTGGTGGATTCGCCATTCCGGGCGCGAACCCGCACCATCGGCTTCCATGCGCTCCCCACAGCCATATCGGTAATGTTGCTGAATCGCGACGATTCCAGGTTCGTGTGTTCAAAGACCGCAAGTCGTAGCTCGCTTGTGCCTGCCGGATGTCCGACAGCAACGATAAAGCGAGCCAGGCCAAAGAATGGAATGTGCATGGCGGTAGCCCCGCTTTCACGCGAGAATTCCCGGACCATCCAGTCGAATTCGCCCGCCGGCAATGCCAAAGGCGCGAGCAGAAGCAGAACCAGGCATGCGCACAGGGATCGCATCGTTATTCACCCCCTGAATCGCCGGAACCATCGGGACGGGGTTGCGGAGCCGGCTTGGAACCTTTATCGCCTTTTCGCGTATCCTTATCCGAACCGTGCAGCGTTCCGATTTTCGGAATCCCCATATGCCCTCCGAGTTCGTTGAGTTCCTCCGGCCGGATCGGCCCGTCGATATGCACCACCGTCAACTCCTTCGGTTCCGCATCGATGATGAACAATCCTTCAATCTGATCGCCGTTCTTCTTGAGATAAACGCCGGTGTTCTCGCCTTTGGTCGAGGTGACTCCCACAATCCGCGACCATCCGGTCAATTGCGCGCGGAGCGAATCGACATCGGCCATCGAATACTGGCCTTCCTTGTCGAATTCGAAGCTGCGGACGTAAACGCCTTTCAGCTTGGAAACCAGCTTCTTGACTTGCGCTTCGTCCGGGTCGCTCTTCTCCAGAAAGCCGCTGGCAAGCTGCAGCATCGAGGCGTCCAGCGTTACATCCACGGATTCCTTTGCCTGCTTGGCCAGCTTGTCAAAACTGACCGGCCATTTGATCGTGTCTGCGCACCATGCCGGACACACCAGCACGAGTGCAAACGCGCACCTCAATCCCAAACTCTTCATTGCTCCACCTCTCTCACAACCAACTGGGCATCATGTAGTTTCGACCCGGCGATTCGCATCGCCAGCAGAAGCTGCTGCTTGGCCGCTTCGCCCCGAGCTTCCCGCTCATGCTCCTGATAAACAATTCCTCCGGTCATAACCATTAGCGCCGCAAGGACCGGAACCAGCCGCCACGACCGGAGCCTCCGCAGCCAGCCCCCGGTGCGCGCAGCCTGCTTGCGATCTTGCTCCCTCGCTCGGGCCAGTACGCGGTCTGCAAAGCCGGCCGGCGGCTCATGACGCGACAACGCCTTCTTTACCTCTTCTTCAAACGGTGTCATGCCTAATCCTGTGATCTGATTCCCCCAGCCGGCGGCTTGTCTTCGCCCGCAAGAGCTCCAGCCCCCGCGAGATCAGCGTCTTTACGCTGCTCGCCTTCATTTCGAGTACCTGCGCAATCTCTTCCGGGCTCATGTCTTCCTGGTAGCGGAGCACAACCGCCATCCGCTGTTTCTCCGGTAAGGATGCGACCATCCGTTCCAGGTACGAGGCCAGAAGCGAATCCTGCATCCGCTCCAGCACGGTCGGTTCGGCGGCTTCCTCCAGGCTCATTTCCGGATGCATCTTTCGCCTCCTCACCACGTCGATCGCCCGATGGCTGGTCACTTTACGAAGCCAGAAGACGACATGATCTCTCGATTTCATGCCGCTCCAGTTACGGTAGAGCTGCAGAAACACTTCCTGGGCCAATTCCTCCGCCGCCGGGCGATCCCGTAAAAAATGCCAGCCAATGCTGAACACCATGGCTTTGTGGGCGTCCACGGCCTCCGCAAAACTCGGCAGATCGGCCTGGCCTTCCGATGGAACTGCACAGCTTGTGACCGTCGCTACCAACGTTCCCTTTTGCCTTTCATCTGCTAAATACGCGGAAGGGAAGCCGAACGACTCAAAATTGTGTCGTTCCGTCTCGTTTTCCCGGAGTAGTACGATCTGTTCAGGGAGAGATGTTGTCCTACACGATCAAGGTAGAGTATGCACACGATCGGAAGATTCGGACGAGGAACAAGGCCGTTTATCGGGTGGCGCACTGGCCCATCTGGATCTGGGTGTTCTTTCTTGCTCCCGGACCGCTAACGTTTGACTTGTTTGCGCGGGGGCCTAGTCGTGGGAATTTGTTGTGGCTGCTGCTCGTATTGATCGGTACAGGCATCGCGGGAGTATTCGGACAGTTGCCCGGCGTGGAGCCGCGGCCTTACATTCTCCGCTTCAATGAGGACCGGCCGAATCCTCTCTACCGCCGGATCTGCTACACGTTCGCATGGAATGCTCTGCTCAGCTTCGCCTTCTTGAACCTGCTGGGCTTAGCAATCGCCGCGCTGACGGGCACCTGGTATCTGAAACAGATCTACAGCTTCGGATATCTTCCGATATTTCTTCTGATTTCGATTCTTGGTGCATCGGGCTTACTACCGCGAGTGCGGCCCTCCACGCGAGGGGAGGGAACAGAGCGGCGTTATTTCTACGGAGCGGTCTGGGCCATTGTTACGGCCCAGACAGTGCTTCTTCTAATGTGGAAGGCCTTGCCGCAGACGCATAGCGCCGATGTTTTAAAGCTCTCGGTCTTTGTGGGAGTCCTGGCCGTGGTCGGGACCGCCGCTATGTTCGGACTATTGCCGCGCACGCGCCCGATCCTTCCCGGCGAGCTTATCGTGGCGGACTGACCGGTTTTGCTGTTACTGGTTTTCGGCTTGCTCGCCGCGGTATTCGCGGCCGGATTCGCCTACCAATCGTTCGGCATTCATCGCGATCGCCGGCGATTTCCTCCTCCTGGCCGCATGGTTCCGGCCGAAGGCCGCCGCTTCCACTTACACGAGCAGGGGAGCGGGTCCCCGGCGGTCATCTTAGAAGCGGGAATAGCCGGCAGTTCGCTGGGATGGGCGCTGGTCGAACCAAAGATCGCCGAGTTTACGCGTGTCTGCAGTTACGACCGTTCGGGACTGGGCTGGAGCGATGCCGCCAACGGACCTGTATCCGTTCCGCAAATGACGGCCCAACTGGATGCCTTGTTGTCTCATGCGGGCGTCCCGCCGCCCTACATCCTGGTCGGACATTCGTTCGGCGGATTGCTAGTTCGCGCCTATGCGCACTACAGGCCGGATGCCGTGGCCGGCTTGCTGCTGCTGGACCCGGTCTCGCTCGCCTACTGGTCTGCCTGTTCCGACCGGGAAAAAATGCGTATCCGTCTCGGCGCAAAGTTCTCGCGCCGCGGCGCCATGCTGGCGCGCTTCGGTGTCGTGAGACTGGCGCTCACAGCTTTGCTCGGCGGACGCCGGATTGTCCCGAAAATCATTTCGCGCGCCAGTGCCGGGAAGGGACGCGGCACGGTGGAGCGGCTGGTGGGCGAAGTGCAGAAGCTTCCGCGCGAGGTGTGGCCGGCAATCGCATCGCATTGGAGTGATCCGAAATGCTTCCGCGCCATGGCCGGTTATCTGGAATGCCTGCCAACGAGCGCTGTCGAGGCGCTTCGCATGCCGGCGCCATCGCGCATTCCGGTGACGATTCTGTCTGCCGCCAATGCGACCAGGGCCGAACTGGATGAGCGCGACCGCTGGGCGCGTGAGAGTAGAGACGGGCGGCACATTCGCCTCAAGCATTCCGGACATTGGGTGCAGTTAGAGGAGCCGGATATGGTCGTCGAGGCGGTGCGCCAGCTTGTCAACTCCGCCCGGTTAGAATAGCCGTTTATGTTAGAGATGACTCGCCGCGGCCTGGTCCGCTCTCTTGCAGCCGGGGCGATTGGCGCTCGGGCCCTTCTCGCCGCGAAGGGCGAGCTTCGCATCGGCGTGACGGATTGGAACCTCAATCTCGGCGCGAATCCGGAAGCGGTTCCGCTCGCTCGAAAGCTTGGCTTTGAAGGCGTGCAGGTTTCCTTCGGCCGCAAGGTCGTCGATGGCAAAATGCCCGCCGATGACCCGGAGACCATCACGAAATATCTGCAACTGTCGAAGGCGAACAACATCCCGATTGACGGCACCTGCGCTGATCGCTTGCACGTCAACGGGCTGAAAAGCGACAAGCTTGCGCCGAAGTGGGTGCTCGATTCCATTCGTCTCACGCACGCGCTGCACACAAGAGTTCTCCTTCTGCCGTTTTTCGGTCCATGGGCTCTGAAGACAAAAGCAGAGATGGATTACACGGCAGACCGGTTGCGCGAACTCGCCCCCGAAGCGGAGAAAGCAGGAGTGATTCTGGGGCTGGAAGACACCATTTCGGCGGAAGACAACGTGCGCATTATGGATCGTTCGCGGGCGGAAAACGTTAAG
>JAICXK010000285.1 GCA_025980435.1 Bryobacteraceae bacterium | reverse complement strand
TTCGAATGTATCCAGATTCCGATTGTTCACGCCGAGGATCTCTGCTCCGGAGTCGATCGCCTTATTGAGTTCATCGCGATTGTGAATCTCGACCAGCGAATCGAGACCGAACGATGAGGCGAGTTCCTTGAGTTGGCGCAGCTCGGAGGTTTCAAGAATCGCCGCAATCAGAAGCACGGCGTCCGCTCCGTGTGCCGCAGCTTCAAAGATCTGTAGCCGGTCGATGGTGAAATCTTTCCGCAACACCGGCAGGCCCACCGCTGCGCGCGCGGCCTCCAGATCGTGCAGCCCACCTTGAAAGTAATTTCTGTCGGTAAGCACCGACAGACAAGCGGCCCCGCCCTCTTCGTAAGTCTGCGCAATCAACGCCGGATGAAACTCATCCTGCAGCAAGCCCCTGCTGGGAGAGGCCTTCTTGATCTCTGCGATAATGGCCGGACTTCCCCTACTTAAAGCCGCACTAAAGCCGCGGGCCGGCGATTTGCGCTCATACGCCTGCCGCTCCAAAAGCGCCGCGCGGGGACGCAGGTCCGCCACTTCCTGCTGCTTGTGCTGAACAATCTCGGCAAGAATGCCGGATGAGGTGCGGAGCATCATCGCGGGGGTCGGAACCCTCATCGTAACAGGTACAGCGCACTGCGATGCCGGCTGCCTTTGAAACGCGCGACAATCATTGCAGTGTCGCGCAAACGGGTGGTAACGGGCCTTATGGCATCGCTTGTTTCGTTAGTCCCTGCCTACGCGCAATACGGCATTGAGCAGCATCTTTCGGTCGGCGACATCCTGGTTGCAAACGAAAAGCTGGGGGATCCGAATTTCGCCGAAGCGGTGGTGCTCCTCGTCCAATTCGATGCAAGTGAAGGAACAGTCGGTCTGGTTATCAACCGCCGGAGCGAAATTCCGCTCTCGCGCATTTTCCCGGACGTGAAACATGCAACCGCCGATCCAATATACATGGGCGGACCGGTCGGGATAACCATCGGACAAGCGCTGCTCCGGCTCCCTGGCAAGGCGGAAGAGCTTGAGCATGTGTCAGGAGATGTCTACGCCACGGCGGATAAAGAGCTGATCGAAAAATCCGTCTCCTCCCGCGCTCAGCCTTCGAAATTCCGGCTTTATTTTGGCTATGCCGGATGGGCCCCGGGCCAGTTGGAAGCGGAGATTCGGCTGGGCGCTTGGGCTGTGCTCAAAGGCCGTTCGAAGGTCGTCTTCGATAGTGATCCCGATTCGCTCTGGGACCGGCTTATCCGGGAGTCTCGAACGCGGATGGCAGGAGGCAATCAGTTACTGCATGGCTTGCAAATCCAGAAAATGCGCCCCGAGCAGCTTGCCGGTAGCATCGAAATCAAAGGCATAATGAACCCGCGCAAGGCGTGCGCACGCATGGCAACCTTCCAGCACCAGATATCCGGCAATGAACTCTTGGCCTCCGCCGGGCGTCTGAACTTCCCTGATGCCGCTCATGCCGCTGCGATCATCGGGCCATAACATCGCTTTCGGGTGCTTCTCCGCGAGCGTCTTCCAGGCCGGATCTGATTTCAGCTTCGCGACCGGCAGCCTCGAAAGATCATCTATATCCACCACTGGCGGCAGTCCGTTGACAAGCAGGCAACCCGTGTTTGAATTCGCGCGGTAAGGATAAATGACCCACGCGATGCTCACGGGGCCCGTGTTCTGAAATTTCGCTAAATAGGCATCGTCGTGGAGCAGGTGAACAAACGCGATCGCCTCCGGGGATGCCCCCGCCTTTTGCATCTGCTGCACAAAGCATTCGGTTGCGCGGATTCCAGAGTTCAGGCAAGCGGTCCGGACCTTCTCGACGGTTTCGTTGTTTGCGCGCCAGACGGAGCGGGAGGTAACTGGAGGGTGCTCCCCGTTTTCCGCGGCGAGCATCGGAATCGAAGCGCACGCTGTAAAGACGCTCAGCAGCACACGGGGATAGAGGTGATTGAGCATAGTGCGGCTTTCAGTATGCGCCTGCAGCCAAGATGCCCGCAACCAGCCTGTTCAGGCCAGCATCGCAAAATGCTTGTAAAAAAAGCTGGTATTCTTCCGTAACTGATGTTAGCCTGTCCTCATACCATTTACTAATGTGAGTATTAAGCGCAACCACGCTAATACCCTTTGCTAATTACTGAATGGGTCGCCGCGACTCGGACGCGGTAGTTGTGCGCCCACGCGTACACTTCGTCGGAGCGAAGGTGAGGCCGTTTGCATTACGGTCTCATTCCGGAAGCCAACGCTTCCAAAAACTGCTTTTCAGGTTTTTTCACTCTAAGGAGGCCATCATGCGCCCGTACATTACAGTTGCGTTTGCAGGCTTGACTTCGTTAATCCTGCATGCGCAAACGCCAAAGATTCAGACCTGCACCGTGTTCCCAGCTAACAACGTGTGGAACGCGAGAGTGGACTCGCTACCTGTCCATCCGAATTCCGCCGCTTTCGTCCAGACCATTGGGCCCAGTAATCCGGCTCACCCCGATTTCGGACACGATTCTGTCAATGGGATTCCCTTCAATCTAGTCCCCGGAAGCGAACCCAAGGTCAGTGTTTCGTTTTATTACAATGGCGATCCCGGTCCCTATCCGATTCCGCCCAATCCGATCATCGAACAAGGTGCTAACAGCACGGGAGATCGCCATATTCTTCTCATCGATAAAGACAACTGCATTCTCTATGAGTTGTTCAACGCCTGGCCGCAAGCGGGTGGATCGTGGTCGGCGGGTTCGGGCGCGATCTTTCCGCTGAACTCAAACAAATTGAGGCCAAGCGGTTGGACCTCTGCGGATGCGGCCGGTCTGCCGATTTTCCCCGGCTTGGTTCGCTATGACGAGGTGGCGTCGGGACAGATTAACCACGCGCTGCGATTCACCGCCCCGGCCACGAGAAACACGTTCGTCTGGCCCGCGCGCCATTTTGCCTCTACGCATAGTGGGACCGCCTATCCGCCCATGGGCACACGGTTTCGGCTACGGAAAGATTTCGACATCAGTTCATTTCCTCCGCATGTGCAGGTGATCCTCAGAGCTCTCAAAACATATGGCATGATCCTGGCGGACAACGGCGCGTCCTGGTTCATCTCCGGCGTGCCCGATTCGCGCTGGAATGATGATGAAATGCATCAGTTGACCCGCGTCATCGGGGCCGATTTTGAAGCGGTGGATGAATCCTCCCTGATGGCCGATCCGAATTCCGCTGCTGTAAGATCCGGATCGTTAACCGCGCCTTCTTCTACCGCGTGGGTGAATGTTATTTCAAAAAACAGCGGGAAGTGCCTTGATATGGCGGGTGGCCCCGCCGCGAAGTTGCCGGGCGATCCCGCTCAGCAATGGACCTGTTGGGGCGGAACCAATCAGGAATTCCAATTCACGCCCGTCACAGGAGGCTATAAGATTACCGTCAAGAGCAGCGGTATGCAGCTTGACGTGACCGGTGGTTCAACAGCAACCCAGAACGGCGCGCGCATTATTCAATATCCGTACTGGGGAGGATCCAACGAAATATGGAATCTGGTGCCGACTTCAGACCGTTACTTCAACATTGTTGCTAAAAGCAGCGGGTCCTGTCTGGATGTGCGAGGCGCGTCAAAAGTGAACGGCGCCGCTATCCAGCAATGGACTTGTTGGGGAAGCGACAACCAGAAGTGGACGCTTGTGCCGGCGCAATAGCAGGATTTATCAGAACCGGGCGCATCGAAACGCGCCCGGTCCCTGCATTTCGTTTTCGCCGGCTTACGGGAAAAGGTGAAACACCTGGAGCGCTCCGGCGAGTCCTCAGAGTGTCATGCCGCCAAACGATCCCGTCGATCCAGTTGATCCCGTAGTTGACCCAGTTACCCCCCCGCGCCGCGTCTTTTATCGGCGGTATTGGGATACCTACAACCGGCCGTATTCCGGCTGCGGATGCCTTTGGGCAATTTTCATCATTCTGCTGATCTGGTGGATCCTTTCCTGGGGCTTTGGCTGGGGCGGAGGCTGGTGGGGCTATGGCCACGGCGCCGGCGTGCCCCGGTAATATTCATTCACCCGCATCCCCGCGAAGGCTCGAACTCGCCGTTGCTTGGGCTATCTTCGTGGCGCTTGCCTATCTTCCGAACCTGGCACCTAAGCGCAGCATTGACCTCGTGGGGCTGATGATCTTCTGGTCGTTTTTTTCCATGACCCTGATCATTTTGTGCGATCAGGTCACTCTTGCGCTAAAGCAAGGCTCATTGTTGCAACAAGCCACGCACAGCGGCAGAGCCTGGCTCTCCTTCCTTTGTATCGGCGCGGTGAGCGGTCTCTTGTTGGACGGCATCGCGCAGTGGCTCGGGAAGCTCTGGATCTACCCGTATTGGAACCAGGTCGTATACGCCATTACATTCGTGATCGGGTTTTGCGCCTATTGGCTGGCGACAGCCGAAAGCTACTTGGCTGTTCGAGCCATTCTCGGCCGCGGGCGGCGTGTTCCCCCGGCAATCGCCGTGCGGTCCTATCAGCCCGTCCTCTTCCGTGCTCTCGGCATCGCCGGCGCGGTGCTGGTACTATCCGGAGTTGCTTTGCTGCTGCGCGACTACCGCAGTATCGGAGGTTACGTATTCGACACACAGAACGCGCTTCACCTAAAGAATCACTTCGGCTATTTCTTAATCGCCTTCCTGGGAGTCTGGCTCCTGCTGGAATGGATCCAGTTCGCGCGCGGCAGACTCTCCCTGTTGAGAAGTATTCTCAACGGGAACCGGATTCCGCTCTATGCGCTCCTGCTTGCCTCCACTGTTTTCGCCCTCTTCTGGGAGACGGTGAACGCCGCGAATCATTTTTGGGTTTACACCAACTGGCCACTGCCGCACTGGCAGATCATGAGCATTCCGGTAACTGTACTGCTCACCTGGCCGCTCCAGTACGTGGTGTTTCTCTCGCTTGGCTTTCTTCTTGGCCGCGATCTCTGGGCCTGACTGGCGATTCTGTATACGGACGACGCACCCGGGTGTCGCTGAAGCGAGGCGTGCGGATATCACCAACCCTTCTCCAAACGTTCCATGGCATTCTCACAAGGAGGAGGTTTTGTGAACTGTTCCCGTAGAGACCTGAGTTTGCTTTTCCCGGCGCTGGTGGCAGCCGCCGCCGCGGCAGACACCCCTGTCTTGCCTTCGAAGTGCTACAGCTTCGACAACCTGGCGGTCAAGACGAATGCAAAGACCGGAATGGCGATCCGCGATGTATTTCGCGGAAAGACGCAGACCGGCTGCCCGCTCGCAATGCATATCAGTACTCTGCCTCCCGGCCAAATGCCGCACCCTGCCCATCATCATGTTCATGAAGAGATGATGCTGGTCAAACAAGGAATCTTGGAGGCCACCATCTCCGGCAAGAGCGCGCGGGTCGGCCCGGGCGGGGTGATTTACATCAATTCCAATGAAGAGCACGGATTGAAGAATGTCGGAGACGTGCCCGCGCAATATTTCGTGATTGAGATCGGATCGGATAAATAGAGCTGAACCTATGCGAAGACGCGATCTGCTGAAAGCGATGAGCGCTGCGCCGCTGGGAGTAGCCGCTGCCCGTCAGTCTCCTTCCCGGCATTACCAACCGAACTGGGCGTCGTTGGACCAGCGCCCGATACCTAAGTGGTACACCGACGCAAAGTTCGGCATCTTCATTCATTGGGGCGTATACTCGGTGCCCGCTTATGCCGCCGTGAATGTGAAGGATGAGAATCCCTACGCGGAGTGGTACTGGAATTCACTCACTAACGGAATGGACGCGAAGGGACCGGTTGGCCATGGCGCGCTCACCTGGAAATTTCACAAACGCGTGTACGGCGCCGATTTTCCGTACTTCGATTTCGCGCCTATGTTTCGCGCCGAGCTATTCGATCCTGATCGCTGGGCCGATCTGTTCGTGCGGGCCGGTGCGCGTTATGTAGCTCTTACTTCCAAACATCACGAGGGCTTCACTCTATGGCGCAGCGCGGAAGCGAACCGCTCCTGGAAACGCCCCTGGAACAGCGTGGACATTGGCCCGAAGCGTGATCTCGTATTGGACTTGACCGAAGCTGGCCGCCGAAAGGGATTGCAGATGGGAATTTACTATTCGCTCTACGAGTGGTACAACCCCGTCTGGCTCTCGGACAAACAGCGCTTCGTTACAGAGCACTTGTTTCCGCAATTCAAGGACGTCGTCAATCATGTGAAACCAGCCATCATCTTC
>JAICXK010000394.1 GCA_025980435.1 Bryobacteraceae bacterium | reverse complement strand
CCGCCCAGCCCATCGAGCGTCGGAATGCCCAGCGCCGCAGTGAAATTGCCGTCCGATCCGCCGCCGGTGGACGATTCTTCAAGCTCCAGGCCCATTTCCGACCCAATTGCCTTGGCTTGCGCAAAAAGCCCGGCAATCGCCTTGGTGCGCTCCATCGGAGGCCGGTTGAGACCGCCCTCAATCCGGAGCTTGCATCGCTTATCGAACGGGCGCAGCGCGCGAAACTTCCGATCTAATGGTCCGGCATCGTTCAAGCGGGCTACCCGAACGTCCACATCGACTCGCGCTTCCGCCGCCACCACATTTGTGCGCGTGCCACCACTCATAATGCCGGGATTCACCGTCGTGCCGCGGTCCAGGTTGGTGAATGCTGCGATCTTCTCGATCTGTCGCGCCGCTTCGAGGATCGCGCTTGCGCCGGTGGCGAAATCCACTCCGGCATGGGACGCTTTCCCTTCGATATGCAGCGTATAGTTCCCTACCCCCTTGCGCGCGGTTTTCAGCTTTCCTTCCAGACCCGTACCGGGCTCCAGCACCAAAACGCAATCGCTCCGTCTGGCCTCCGCTTCCGTGAGTGCGCGCGACGTTCTGCTGCCGGTTTCTTCATCGGAAACCAGCCAGAGTACGACGTTTCGCGCCACGGGAATATCCAAATCGCGCAGTGCCCGCGCAGCGTAAACAAAGAACGCCAGGCCGGATTTCATATCGAGAACGCCCGGTCCCCACAAGCGCCCCTTCTCCTGGCGAAACGGCATCCCAGCTAACGTTCCGAGCGGCCAGACCGTATCCGAATGCCCGATGCCCAGAATCCGGCTTCGCTTCTTGCGGCCCGGCAGCTTGAACTCCAGCCGCAGGTGCCTCCCATAGCCGCGCGATTGAATCACTTTCGCGGATGCAATGTCCTTGCTTCGCTCTGTAAACAGATCGACAAAGCGATTCACCGCCTGCGGCGAATCGCTGGGTGATTCGCATTCTACTAACTCACGGATAAACCCGACGATATCTGCTTTTTTCTCAGCGGAGTAGCGGAGGAGAGGGTGCATTGGCTGTTATAATTGAGGCTCCCATGACATCGTTGGATGTTCAAGAGATCTCGGCGGTACTGCCGCACCGCTTTCCGTTTCTGATGGTTGACCGGATTGTCGAGATCCATGACGATTCTATCGTTGGGCTCAAGAATGTAACGGTAAATGAACCGCATTTCACCGGACACTTTCCGGGATTTCCGGTTATGCCGGGCGTCTTGATCATTGAAGCCATGGCACAGGTATCAGGCATTCTGGTGGGAAAGATGGCGCCGCACACACGCGGAAGGATCATGTATCTGGCGGCGGTGGAGAATGCGAAATTCCGCAAGCCGGTCGTGCCGGGCGATCAGTTGCGCATTGAGATGAAGATGCTCCGCCTGAAGCACGCCGTCGCGAAAATTCAGGGCACCGCAACGGTGGATGGACAGGTAGTCGCCGAGGCCACTCTGATGTGTACGCTCACGGACCGCATTGCAGAACGCCCACATGCTCCCGAGCCGCGGGTTCCAGAGCCACAGATGGCCTGATGTTTCCTGACTTACGCGTAACGGATGGCGATTCACCCGACAGCGATTATTGATCCGGACGCCGACATCTCTCCCGAAGCTGAAATCGGTCCCTACTGCATCGTCGGAAGCGGCGTAACCGTCGGCGCGCGGACCAGGCTGCTTGCGCATGTTTATCTCGAAGGTAAGCTGACCATCGGCAGAGAGAACCTGTTTTATCCGTACTGCTCGTGCGGCGTAACTCCCCAAGATAAGAAATACAAAGGAGAGCCGTCGGAAACACGCATTGGCGATGGTAATACAATTCGCGAATTCGTCACCATTCATCGCGGAACGGAAGGCGGCGGCATGCTGACCTCAATCGGTGACGGCAATCTGCTAATGGCCTACGTTCACGTAGCGCACGACGTGATTATTCATAACCGCACCATCCTCGCGAACGGTGTAACGTTTGCCGGCCACGTCACGGTGGAAGACTACGCCAACGTGGGCGGGCTCTGCGCCATCCATCAGTTTTGCCGCATCGGCCGGCATGCCATGGTGGGCAGCTACAGCGTGATCAAACAGAACGTGCTGCCGTATTCGATTACCGCCTCGGATCACGAAGCTCAGGTTTATGGCGCGAACCGGATCGGCCTGGAGCGGCACGGATATGATACAGAATCGATCGAGCCGCTGCAAAACGCATTCCGGCTGCTAACACGCGCTAACCTGAACACGTCGCAGGCGCTGGCGCGGATTGAGGAAGAGCTTCCGCGAACGGATGAGGTAGGGGAACTGCTCGATTTCATTCGCGCTTCGCCGCGCGGTTTTATCAAATGAGGCGTTATGGGATGATCGCGGGCAACGGCCGGTTCCCGCTTCTGGCGCTCGAAACGGCGCAGCGCGAGGGCCATCACGTCGTCGTCGTTGCGATTGAAAACGAGGCAGCGCCCGAAATCGCGGCAATCGCTCCCTCCCTGCACTGGATCAACATCGGCCAGCTCGGCAAATTGATTGACATTCTCAAGCGCGAGAACATCTCCGAAGTGATGATGACCGGGCAGGTCAAACACGTAAGTATCTTCTCGTCCATCACTCCCGATTGGCGGCTCCTCAAGGTGCTCACCTCCCTGAAAGAGAAGAACACGGCCGGTTTGATTGGCGGTGTGCAAAAGGTGCTGCGCGACGAAGGAATTGAACTGGTGGACTCCACCCGGCTTCTGAAGCCGCTGCTAGCCCCCGAAGGCGTGCTTACGCGCCGCAAGCCAGACAAAGAGGAAGAAACGGATATTCGCTACGGCCGCCGTATCGCGGCTGTGCTCGCTTCGGTGGATATCGGCCAGAGCGTTGCTATCAGCGAAAAAGCGTGCGTCGCCGCGGAAGCGATGGAAGGTACCGATGCCATGCTCCGCCGTGCCGCCGCTTTGACCAACGGCAAGCCCCTGCGCCTGGTGAAGGCGTCACGCGGGCGAGCCCATCTGCTGTTTGACGTTCCGGTTGCCGGGCTGACTACCATTGAAACGATGGTTGAAACGCGCACTACCGCGCTTGCGGTTGACGCCGGCCGCACTCTGCTTCTCGACAAAGACGAGATGCTGCGGCGAGCCAATGAAGCGAACATTGCGGTCGTCGCGTATTCGCCCCTGGAGCCCGCGACAGAATGAAGAAGATTCGCGCGGCCGTCATCGGCGCCGGCTCATTTGGACGCAATCACGTTCGCGTGATCCAACAGCTTGCGGATGTCGAACTGGCCGCCATCGTCGATACGGATCTCGAACGAGCGCGGCGGCTTGCCCGGGATCACCGCTCCCAGGCGTTCGCCAGGATTGATGATGCACCCGGCACTTTGGATGCGGCCATTGTGGCGACCCCCACCGTTACTCATGAATCCCTTGCGGCGCGTTTGCTGGACAGCGGAGTAGACGTGCTGGTAGAAAAACCCATCGCCGCGTCTTCGGCCGCCGGAGACCGTCTCGCGCGCCTGGCGCAAGAGCGCGGCCGCAT
>JAICXK010000365.1 GCA_025980435.1 Bryobacteraceae bacterium | reverse complement strand
TGCGGGCAGCAGAATCGCGGGGCGGAACACGCCAAAGGCGAGCGGCATTGCGATCTCCGGCACGATCACTAACTTCGGCGGTTTACGCAGCTCGAGTACGGCCGTCAACTCCTTTAGCAGGGCCGCCCAATGGCCATCGCCCGAATGGCCATCGCATAGCGGCGTGGCTCGACGAATGACGCGGAAGAGTAACACGCGGCCCGTAACCACAGGCAGCAACGTCGCCAGTAGCCCGGCTGTCCAAACCAGCAGTGGCCAATCCACCGGGCGCGCGTGAGGGCCTCCATCCATGCCCGCATAGGGAATGGCCAGACTTGTAGTTACCGTGACGCTCGCCCGGAGCGGTCCGCTGAACAGAGAACCGACGCGAATGGGCGGGAAAATGACCGGCAACACAGGCAGCGCCGCGAGCAGGGCGAAGCCGGCCAGAACGACTGCGTGGCGATACTTCGCGGCCAGCGGTTTGGATAGTTGGCGCGCGCACTCAACCGCGCCGAGCAAGAGCGCCGAGCGTATGAACAGTTCTCCGAATCCAACCCAATTCATTAGCGCCCTTCCTTACGGGCCTTCTCGATTAACGCGGAAAGCCGCTCGAAATCTTCATCCGATAATTTGCTGCCGGAGACATCGAGCAAGGTCGCCACCGCCTGCTCGGCCGATCCGTCGAAGAAGGTATCCAGGAGGTGCGCGACTGCCGAGCGGCTGGCCTTCTCGCGGGGGACGACAGGGAGATACACGTAGCGAAGGTTCTTTTCCCGATGCCGGATGTGTCCTTTCTCTTCCAGCACGCGCAACAGCGCCCGAACCGCGGAATAGCTTGGCGGATCCTGCATGCCGGCATGGATCTCCGCAGCAGTGGCCTGGCCGCACCGGTAAAGAATGTCGAGCATCTCGCGTTCCCGGCGGCTGAGTGAATGCTGTGAAGTTAGCACCTTGCTAAAAATTTAGCACCGATGCGACCGGCTGTCAAGGGTGGGTTCTTCAATATCGCTTGCCTTCCGAATTGAAGGGCGATAATCTGTTGTCAGTTACTGATAGGAGAGATTTTGAGCAAACCGACCGATCTCGTGCAAGGCACGCTCGACCTGCTGATTCTGAAAACGATCGCCCTTGAACCGATGCACGGATGGGCTATTGCGCAGCGTATCCGGCAGATGTCCGGGGAAGTTCTTCAAGTGGGGCAGGGTGCGCTCTATCCGGCTCTGCACAAGCTGGAACAGAACGGCTGGATTTCCGCGGAATGGGCGGTAAGCGAGAACAATCGCCGCGCTAGATACTACACGCTTACCAAAGCCGGCCGCCAGGCGCTTAAGCAGGAAGCAGCGCAGTGGGAGCGCTTGTCCGCGGCGATCTCGCTGATCGTACGGACGGCCTGATGCGCCTGTTCACCATCCTCCGCCTCCGGCTTCGATCCTTGCTTTCGCGCCAAAGCATCGACGAAGAGCTCGACGAAGAGCTGCGCTACCACTTGGAGCGGCAGATTGAGGTAGAAATCGCAGCGGGGAGAAGTCGAGAAGAGGCACGCTATTCCGCGCTCCGATCAGTTAGAGATATCGAGCAACGAAAAGAGGAATGCCGGGATATGCGTGGACTGAACTTGATCGACAACTTGGCGCAGGATCTCCGATATGCGATTCGCGGCCTGCGCAGGAATCCGGGCTTTGCCTGCTTGGCTGTAGTGGTGATGGCGCTTGGCATCGGCGCGAATACGGCGGTATTCAGCGTAGTAAACGGAGTTCTGCTGAAGCCGCTGGCCTATCGTGATCCCGCTCGGATTGTCACGCTTTCAACCATTTGGAGAAGCGGCGCAAAGTTGAGTTTAGCGGCCTTCCCGGACTTTCGCGATTGGCATGATCAAAGCACCGCTTTTTCGGCAATGGCGTGCTACAGAAGTTCCGATGAACCGGGGATGACCGGCTCGTCCGCCGAATATGTACATGTTGCGAGCGTATCGGAGGAGTTCTTTGAAACGCTCGCGGTGACGCCCGTTCTGGGCCGGTTGTTCAGCGCGGAGGAGCGAAAATCCGGAAATTCAGGAAAGGCGCTGATCAGCTATTCGTACTGGCAAAGTCATTTCGGTGGAAGCGATTCTGTTCTTGGCAGGCAGCTTCGTATTTCCGGCGATTCATTGACAATCGTTGGCGTCCTGCCGCCGCGATTCCACTTCCCCGACACGAGCGACATCTGGCGGCCATCGGACGCCGTCGATAGAAAACACCCGCGTACCAGCCTGAGCTTCCATGCGATCGGCCGCTTGAAGCCGGGCGTGAGCTTGGAACAGGCGCAAGCTCAATTAACTTCCATCGCAGTGCGCTTACAGCGTCAGTATCCAAACAGCAACAAGGACAGAAGCGTCGCCGTAGCCAGGATGCGAGATGACATGGTGAGTAATGTGCGGCTTACGCTGTATCTGCTGCTCGGTGCGGTATGCCTGGTGCTGCTGATTGCATGCGCGAACGTCGCAACGCTGCTACTTACCAAAGCAACGGATCGGACTCGAGAGATTGCCGTTCGCGTCGCGGTCGGCGCGAGGCGCAGCCGAATTATACGCCAGCTAATAAGTGAAAGTCTGTTACTTGCGTTCGTGTCCGGGTCGGGCGGATTGATGGTTGCCATTGCGGGATTGAAGGCGCTCATCGCGCTCGCTCCTGCGGACGTGCCTCGCCTAACCGAAATCAGCATCGACGGCCCCGTACTTGCATTTACTTTCACCGTATCGGTATTGTGCAGCCTGCTGTTCGGTCTGGCGCCCGCGCTCTATGCATCGCGCGTCGACTCAAATGACGCTCTGAAGCAGGGTGGAACACGTTCCGTGGCCAGCGGCCGTTCGAGCCGGCTGCGGTCTGCGCTCGTCATCGCGGAAATTGCTCTTTCTGTCGTGCTGCTTGCCGGCGCCGGCTTGTTGATCAAGAGTTTCGTGGCCCTGAATAATGTTGCGCTCGGCTTCGCCCGGAGCACGTGCTGCTGATGAAGACAACTCTGCCTGTATCCGGACCGGAAGGAGACGCCCATGCGCGGCAATTCTTCCGGCAATTGCGGTCAAAAGTCTCCTCGCTTCCACAGGTTTCTGCCGCGGGGGCAACCATGGGGCCGCCGGGGGATGTCGAGTCGTTCGGCACTTACTGGATCGATCATCTCCCGAAAGAGCTCCGTATGAATCCGGAAGGCGCCGTGTTTTCTGTAGTAACTCCCGGTACGTTCTCTGCCCTTGGTATTCCGTTGAAGCGCGGCCGGGATTTCGAGGACAGGGACTCGGCCAGTGCTCCCTTCACGGCTGTGATCAATGAAGCGCTGGCGCGCAAAGCCTTTCCCGGCCAAGACCCGATTGGCCGCGTCATCTTCGCGGGCTTTGATTCGTTGAAGCCCATGAAGATTATCGGCATTGTAGGCGATGTACGGCAATACGGTCCGACGCAGAAACCCGATCCGGAAATATACATGCCCTATGAGCAACACACACAGGGAGCTTGGAGCGGCCTTTATGTCGTCGTGCGCACCCCGGCTTCGCCAGAGATGCTGACGAACATGTTACGGCGTACGGTTCATGAACTTGCGCCGGACGCGCCCGTCAGATTTACAACTATGCAAGCATCGCTTTACGAAGAGACGGCCGCGCCGCGTTTCCGAACCCTTTTGCTCAGTGTTTTCGCCGGCCTGGCCCTTTGCCTGGCTATAGCCGGTGTTTATGGAGTGACGGCATACGTGGTAACGCAGCGGTCGAGTGAAATCGGCCTTCGCATGGCGATGGGTGCAACGTCCGGGCAAGTGCTCCGTTTATTCTTGCGGCACGGCATCGGTCTCGCAGCGATGGGTATGGCCTTTGGATTCGCGACTTCATTTGCCGGAACGCGCTTGATGACCAGTGTCCTCTTCGAAGTAACGCCGGCCGATCCTGCCACCTACGCCGGTGTTGCGATTGTGCTTTCGGCTGTGGTGCTTGCGGCCAACTACATTCCGGCTCGCCGCGCGGCAAAGTTGGATCCGCTCATTGCACTACGTCAGGAGTGATGGCATGCGCTTTCTGGCCGTTCTCCGCCTCCGGCTTCGATCGCTGTTCTCGCGCCGCACAGTCGAG
>JAICXK010000287.1 GCA_025980435.1 Bryobacteraceae bacterium | reverse complement strand
GCGGTTCAGTATCCGCAGCAAAGAAGTTGCGGGCATCGAAAGCGTTATTTCTCAGGAACTCATACAAGGCGCCGTGAAATTCGTTCGTTCCGGACTTCGTAATCACCGTGGTAGTCGCGCCGCTGGTTTGCCCGTACTCGGCAGGCGGGTTCGAGCTAAGGATTCGAAATTCAGCCACGGCATCCACCGGTGTCCGAAGTGCGAAGCCGCCATTAACGGAATCTACATTGCTGACGCCATCCAGCAGGTAGTTGTTGGCCTCGGGCGGCTCACCATTCACCGAATAAGCCTGTCCGGCGCGCAGGATTCCGCCGGCCTTTGCAAGCCCAAATGTCATTGGCGCAACACCCGGCTGGAGCAGGCCAAGCTGGGTGAGGTTGCGGCCATTCAACGGCAGATCGGTCGCCTCGCGCGAGGAAACAACATTCCCCAGTGTGGAGCTCACGTCCACGGTCGCCGGGTTAGCAGTCACTTCCAAACGGCTGGTTTCGGTCGAGATCCTGAGTTCTACCGGAAAGCCGATGATCCGGTCCACATCAATTCGAATATTGGATGCTTTAAACTCCGCGAATCCGGGAGCATTCACGCGCAGTTCATACTCACCGACAGGCAAATAGGAAAAACGGAAATTTCCGTTTCCCTCCGACTGTTGGCTGGCGCGAAAGCCGGTGGCGATATTGCGAACCGAAATATGAGCCTTCGGCACTCGCGCTCCGGAAGGGTCCTTGATCTGGCCCTGCAGCGTTCCAGTGGGGTCCTGGGCAGCGGCTAACGAGGCGAAAATAAGAAGAATCGGCAGACTGCGGGCGAGGCACCGAAGCAACGTGGGCATGTAGGTTGGGGACAGAGTAACAGGATCTTACGATTCTGTCTTCCATCCTGAGACTGATGAGAAACTCAGCCTTTGGATCGATTCAGGCGGGCCGACGGCCCCTATTAGCGATTGCTAACTGACCTTCTCGGCAATCGATTTGGCCTGCACGAATTGCAGCAGATAGTCGGGACCGCCGGCTTTCGAGTCCGTGCCGGACATATTGAACCCGCCGAAGGGATGAGCGCCGACCATCGCGCCTGTGCATTTGCGGTTGATGTAGAGGTTGCCGACGAAAAACTGCTGCTTGGCCTTCTCGGCTTTGGCTGCGTTCGAAGTAAAAACCGCGCCCGTGAGCCCGTATTCGGAGTCGTTGGCAAGCTGCAGGGCGTGATCGAAATCTTCGGCCTTCGTTACCGTTAGCACGGGGCCGAAGATCTCTTCCTGGAAAATGCGAGCTTTGGAATCTACATCGGCGATCACCGTCGGCTTGACGAAATAACCTTCCCCGTCCGCCGGGGCGCCGCCAGCAATCAGCCGGCCTTCTTTCTTTCCTTCCTCGATGTAGCCGAGAATGGATTCCTTCGCCCGTTTATTGATAACCGGACCCATGTAATTCTGGAACTCGTCGGAAGGGCCAACCGTCAGCGCCTCTGCTTTGGTCTTCAGCTTATCGAGAAATTCATCATAAACGGCCGCATCCACGATCGCCCTGGAACATGCGGAACACTTCTGGCCCTGGTATCCGAAGGCCGAATACAGAACGCCCAAAACGGCCTGGTCCAGGTCGGTCTCGCGATCGACAATAATCGCATCTTTACCGCCCATCTCGGCAACCACCCGCTTGATCCAACGCTGCCCTCGCGGTGTCTTTGCAGCCAGTTCGTTGATGCGAAGACCGACATCGCGCGAGCCCGTAAACGATATGAATCTCGTCTTCGGATGGGATACGAGAGTATCGCCGATCACGGCGCCGCTCCCGACCAGCAATGAGAAGGCGCGTGGCGGGATACCGGCTTTGAGCATGGCCTCGGCGAATTGCGCAGCAATCGTCGGCGTATCGCTCGAAGGCTTGATCACAACCGTATTTCCGGTCACCAGGGCCGCGGTTGTCATTCCCACCAGAATGGCGAGGGGGAAATTCCAGGGCGGAATAATGACGCCCACTCCCAGCGGAAGGTATGTTAACTCGCCGCGCTCACCGGAGAGTTGAACCAGAGGTTCGGGGTTCGCGAGGTCCAAAGCCTGGCGCGCATAATATTCGCAGAAATCTATCGCCTCGGAGACATCCGCTTCCGCTTCCACCCAGGTCTTCCCAGCCTCGAACACCAACCAGGCGTCGAACTCGTACTTACGATCGCGAAGGACCCTGGCGAGCCGGATAAGATAGCCGGCGCGCTGCTGCATATCGACCGCAGCCCACTCCGGGAAATAAGTATAGGCGGCTTCAATGGCATCGCGAGCATCCTGCTCGGAGCCCTTTTGATGCACGCCAACAACTTCAGATGGATTCGAGGGATTTAGCGACTGAAGCTTCGAAGCGGATTTCCGGCGATCGCCGGCGATCAGCAGATCGTACTCTTTACCGAACTGGGAGCGCACTTTATTCAGCGCCGTGCGCATGGCTTCGGCATTTTCGGGCCTGGTGAAATCCGTGTACGGTTCGTTGGCAAAAGGCGCGAGTTGTGAGGGCGGTGTAGCGATGGCGGACATAATGCTTCACCTATTGGATGCCCGGCGGCACCTCTCAGATCCGGTCGTTGACTGTCTTTTCAGCGATGCGGCGGCCGCGCTCGAACATCTCGGCGGCGTCTTCGGCAATCTCCCTGCCCCGCTCGTACAGTTCTCTGCCCCGTTCAAAAATCTCCTGGCCCGATTCGGTAATCGTCTTTCGACCCTGCTCGGCTTGCCGCAGGAGTATCCGCCGGGTTCGCTTTCCCGATCCGGGGGCCGCGAGCAGAGCGACAGCCGCTCCCAGGACGGCGCCACAAATGAACCATCCAATCGCACCTGCACCACTGTTTCGAGCCATTGTTTTCCTCCGTCTTCATTCTATGCTGGGGTGGTCGCTCGCGCGGAAGACGCGTGCCCCGCCGTCTACGCCGGCAGAGTGAAGTAAAAGATGGAGCCCGCGCCAGGCGTGGATTTGGCCCAGATTCGACCGCCGTGCGCTTCGACAATGCGTTTGCACAGCGCAAGCCCAATCCCGGTGCCCGGGATATTGCTGCCGTGCAGGCGTTTGAAGATTCCAAAAATCTGCTCTGCATACTGCTGCCCGAAACCCTGCCCATTGTCGGAAACTGAAAATTGAAAACAGCCGGCCGCGATCTCGCACCGGATCGTAACGCGAGGGCTCACCCCGGGGCGCCCGTATTTAATTGCATTACTAATCAGGTTTTGAAATAGCTGGAGCATTTGCCGGTCTATTCCGCGGACGCTAGGCAATGCTCCGCAGTCGATTTCCGCGCAACTCGCTTCAATTGAACCCGCCAGCATCTGCCTGGTCTCATCGATGACCCGATTCAGATCGACAGAGCCGGCAATGCGCGATTCTTCGCGAGTGAGCTGTGAGTAGTCAAGCAGATCAGAGATCAGCGCCTGCATGCGGGAAGTGCCGGCTACAATCTCATCCAGCAAAGTATCGGCGCCTTCATCCAGCCGCCCGCGGTAGCACCGGGCCAGTAACTGCGCATGAGTTGTGGTGGTGCGCAGCGGCTCCTGAAGATCGTGGCTGGCAAGGTAGGCGAACTGCTCGATTTCGGCGTTCGCTTTCCGGAGTTCCTCAAGAGCAACTTCCGCATCGGAACGCGCCTGCCGTTCACGATCCACCAGTTCGCGCAGCTCCTGCAAGAGGCTGATCCGTTCGATTTCATGCTTCTTTTCCTCGGTTGAATCCCAGCAGACGCCCGTAATGCCCGTCATCTTGCCTGAACTATCCCAGAGAATCTCGGCGCGATCGGATATCCAATGCTCCTCACCATCGGGCCGGATTGTGCGGAACTCGATTTTATATTCCGAGCCGTGCTTTCCGGCTTCAGCCACACACTGCAATACGTGCTCGCGGTCATCGGGGTGAACCAACGCAATAAATGCTTCAAAGGTTCGACCGAAGGCGCCCGGAGCAAGTCCATAGATCGCTTCCAGCGAATCGGTCCAGTCAACGACGTTAGTTGCGGCATCCCAGCGCCACGCACCCATTTTGCCGGCGGTAAGCGCGATATGTACGCGGCGTTCGGAATCGAATAAATCGGCGGCGATACGGTCAAGCTCCAGGCGGGCGCGCCGTTCATTTTGCAGCAGTTGTTCGCGCTCGCCGAGCGCCTGCTGGCCCTGTGGGCTTTCAGTCATCACTTGCCGGTCTGGTGATTATACAAATAATGCGACAGACCGAACAACCTGTTGTTCTGGCGCACCGGGTAAGGCAGCTATCGGAAAGTTTCAATCTGCACTTTGTCGCCGTCGGTACGGAACGTCACCAAGCCCCGCTGATCGGTACGGAAGACAGCGGAATGGTGCTCGGCCAAGCGCTCCAGAACGCTCGGATGGGGATGATGGAACTGGTTCATGTATCCGTCGGAGATGAAAGCGAACTGGGGGTGAATCTGGTCCAGAAACTCTTCAGAGGATGACGTTTTGCTTCCGTGGTGCCCTACCTTAAGCAAAGTAACCGGATGAAGGCGGGCGTTTTGTAGCATGTCATCCTCCACCGGACGTTCGGCATCGCCCGTGAGAAGAACACTGCGGCGGCCATAACGGATCTCCAGCACAAGAGAGTCATCGTTTTGCGGCGTTGACGCCTGCTGGTAATCGGGCGATGGCGCGAGCACGCGGATGGATGCTCCGCCGATGCGCAGGGGAGCGGGCGACCGCTGTAGAGCAACTACCCGAACGCCGTCCTGGTTCGCGTGCCGGCGAACGTTTTCCCACTGCGCGGTGTCGGGCTCCGCTCCAACCCAAAGCGCGCGCGGGTGGAAGTTATCCAGTATCGCCGGGAGACCTGCCATGTGATCGGAATGTCCATGCGTCAGAACCGCGTAGTCCAGGCGCGTAATGCGGCGGCTCCACAGGTAGGGCGATACCACGTCTTCGCCCATGTCGATTTGCGGTTTGCGGCGCATTCTTTCCATTCCGGGAAATCCGCCCGCGTCGACCAACATGGTTTCGCCATCCGGAAACACGACCAGCAGACTGTCGCCCTGGCTGACATCGATAGCGCTCACTTCCAGAGTCCTTGGGCGAATCTCGGGCTTCCAAGGCTGCCAGCAAAGGACCCCGAAGAGAAAGAGGGAGCACAGCAGCGCCGGCGCGACCAGGGATGGGCGTGTTCTTCGAATCGCGAAGGCGAGCAGAACGAGCGATACGGCGAACGGGATGGAGATCCAGAGCGGGAGAGCGGCCAGGCGCCAGGCCGGCTCGAAACTTGCGTGCCAGGTCGCAACCACTTCGGACGCCTTGAGCAGAATGCCTGTAAGGAACGCGAGGAGGCTCCAGCCGGTGAGGATGGAGGCAAAGCCAAGCGGCACAACCAGCGAAAGCAGCGGAATGATGATAATGTTCGCCGACAACCCGGTGATCGAAAGCCGATGGAAGTAGCCGATCATCGGCAGCGCAAGCCCGAATTGGACGCATGCCGAGACAATCACAGCATCGAGCATGAATGCAGCCAGCAGCACGCCTTTCTCAACCGCAAACCGGGATACCGGTGCGGAAACCCGGCTCCAGAGCCGGATGGTTTCCGCCAGCAGTCGGAATTCGACACGCCAACGGGCCGCGGTTGGCGCGACCTGCGGGTCGTAAGCCGTCTGATCGAATCGCTTTACGGCAGCCCGCAGCGGTTCCGAGATCCGCTCCATAACCGGTATGGCAAAAGCGGCGATCGCCGCGGCCGATAGGAACGACAGTTGGAAGCTGGGGTCGAACAGTTGATCGGGGTCGAGCAGAAGATAGGCCAGCCCTACCACAGCGAGCACGTTGAGGATGCGTGTTTTGCGGAAGCAGTAGCTCGCGATGAGAAAAACGGTGAAACCGCCAGCCGCCCGGACGACGGGCGAACTGAATCCGGAGATGACGGCATAGAGCCAACTTGTGAGCGTCGCGACGCCCAGCGCGGGCACTCTTCGAAAGCGCAACAGCCGGAGAAGCAGAAGCAAAGTGAGCGCCAGAACAGAGACGTGCTGGCCGGAAATCACCAGCGCGTGATAGGTCCCGGTGACGCGAAAATCATTGGTCCAGCGGCGCTGGACACCACTGGTTTCGCCGAGCAGTGTGGCCTGAAGCAGAGCCGCCGT
>JAICXK010000323.1 GCA_025980435.1 Bryobacteraceae bacterium | reverse complement strand
CATGATCTCTTCTTTGCCCACTTTTAGCGAGCGTCCGAACGCATGATGCGGGGCGCTGTTGGCCCAGGCCGCTTGCAACAGGTTCTTCTCGCCCAGCAGCAGGCCCGCGGCTTGCGGTCCGCGAATGCACTTGCCTCCGCTATAAGCGACAGCCGTTGCGCCGCGTTGCAGATGGACATTCGGGATCGTCAGGATTTCCGCCGCTGCATCCACAATAACGGGCACCCCATGGCGTTTGGCAACTTCTGAGATCACACGCGTGCCTAACGGGCCGTCATCTCCGGGACCGCCGAGAATGTAGACCATTGCCGTCCGTTCATTGAAGGCGGATTCTAACTCGGAAGGCTCATTCACTTCGATGATCTTCACGCCCAGCATACGTATCGCGTGATCGTATACATTGCGCGAATAGGCGGGAATGATCACTTCACTCTTCAACCCGGTGAGATCGGGCAAGCGCTGCATGCGTTCCGGATTAGTGCCGGCCAGACACGCGCTGGTGGTGTGGGTCAGCGCCGCGCAGCATCCCGCCGTCACGATGCCCCACTCCGCGCCGGTCAACTCGGCCAGAGCTTTGCCGACGCCATCCATCAGCTCATCCATCTGCACGTAGCTACGGGACGCCTCGTCCATGGCCTGCTTCACTTCGGGAAGGGTTTCGGATCCCGTGATAATCGTGAACGTCCCCTTCGCGTTAATGAGCGTGCGGACTCCGATGGATTGATACAGTTCCGTGCTCTTCGTGGCGGTGCTCATGGCGCTACGCGAAGTAGTTTCCCCAAATGCGGGGAGCGCGCCCACAAGTGTGAGCAACCCGCCCTGCCGGAATAATTCGCGCCGGCTGGATCCGACTTTCGACGAGTGATTTACGGAGGATTTCGACATCTCTTTCGCTTCCTCAAACACTATACTCTGGCTGTCGCCAGCGCCCGGCTTCAATGCGCCAGCGAACCTGTCAGAACAGTAATCGACGCCTTCGGCAACTCGTAAGTCGTTTCCCGGTCGCTCATGACCGTCGAGGCCGCAAGCGGGCCATCCGGCTCCGGGTAGCCATTGGGTCCATCGGGGTGCCACTGATATTGAGCGCTGCCGAAGGTGACCCTTCGCACAGGTCCGGAAAAGCCGGCGGGTCTTCCCGCGGTGGAATTTTGAAAAGCGATCTTTACGCTGTGATCGTTATCGTGATCCCGATTCACAATCAGCAAGGACCACTTCCCATCGGGTCGCAGGACCGCATATGTGGTGACAAGCTGGTTGCCGGCCGAATCGGAAACATCGCTCGTTGCGCGGAACACCTTGTGCAAACCATCTCCCGGCTGAACCCATTCTTTCGCGATGATCTGGCTGGCGTAGAACTGCGCGGTCGCGCTCTTGACGGAATAGTCAGGTGTTGCCACTTGCATGCTGAAGGTTCCCCAGCCGCCGCATCCTCGTCCCAGTGGAAGGGGAAGGTAATGAAAGAAGTACGTGCCGCCGCCGCCGCCCGTCAGGAACGACCCGATGGAATCGGCAACCCAAAGGCCACCGAAAATATCAACGAAGTTCTCGTTCAGATTCCAGGAGATATTCGTTTCTGTGTCAAACATCGGAACGTTCGATGGCAATCCATCTTCACGCCAAACCTGCAGGATGTGCGTCATCAGCTTCGGTTCCTCATAAAGGCTGCTCCAGGTGGTGTGGCATGGTTCGAACGGATAGTGCTCGAAGGAAAAGAAGGTGAGATCCGACAAGCGGTTATGGCCTTTCAAGTAATCAATAAAGCGCCCCAACCACGATACCCGCCCCTGGCCATCCGGCCAAACCTCGATATCCTGGTTCACGCCTTCAAAGACCGGGCCGCCTAGCTTCAGCGCCGGATCTACTTTGTGGAGCGCCGTGGCCCACTGCAGATACAAGGCGCCGTAATCCTCCGGAAGCATAAACTGCCCGTCCGGCTCTTCGCCCATTTCGATGTAAGAGATTGGATACTTCCGCTTTTCCAGATAGGAGATTTCGGCGGCGGAATCTTCGGGCGTGCCGTACAACATCGCAACGGGCACCATGGCAGGAAGGCCCCGCGTCACTCCGCTGGTATAAAACAAATCGAAACCAGCCTGATCGCCGCCTTTTTCGTACAGGTCAGAAGCGGAATGCCAGGGATCCACCGAGGAGCAGTACGTGACGGTTTGCTCCGGACCCGCGTCGTGCCGGATCGCGTCGTGAAATTTCCCGACCGTATCGGCGCTGCCTAGATAGAGTTCACGGATGGCGTATCCGACGCAGTTACGGCGGTCCGAGGACCCGTGGTCGTCACAGGTGTCGGACGATTCTGCCATGGAGATGCGAATGAACCGGACCGGCACCATGGACTGCGACAAAGGAAGTGTCACATCGCCACCTTTTCCGCTTGAAACCGCACCGCCGGGAAAGGTCTGCCAAATTCCTGTTGCGGGTTGCTTGATAGGATTTCCGCCGCCGGTCCAGAATTGCACGTAATAGGTCTTGGCGAACGGTTCGCCCCATGTAATACGGATCGCGTTCACATCCTGCTTGCTTCCCAGATCAATAACGACCCATTGCGGATGCAGCGCATCGTCTTCTCCGGTGAAGGATTTCGTGAGATAGGGATTGCTTTTCCAGTAAGCGGCTGTGCCGTCCGTCAGGCGTGAATAGCCGCGCTCGGTTCCGTCATTGTGAGTAAAACCCCGGTGGGGAAGCGGGTAACCGTATGAGTGACGGATCATCTCCGAAGGAATCGAGCTTCCCGTGAAATAACCGCTCTCGCTCGCGGCGTCGCTCCACGTCCCCTGCGGATTCCAGTGCCATGCCTCCACGTGCAATTCGGTATTCTGCCGGTAAGTCACAGTTTGCCAACCCGCCTCCAGGACCTTCTTTAGTACGGGCTCGCTCAACAACTTACCGGTCGCACCATAAGGCAGGCGATCCACGCCTGCGCCCAACGTTTTATCCGGGCGAAAGCGATTCGTTTCATGGCCGGGAATAGCGTCGATGCGGATCGTCTGCGAATGAGAATTAGACGATATGAAGAGAATCGCTAAGACCGAGAGAGCGCATTCACGACACATGTGACGGATTATGTCACTTGGCCGTGATCTGTAGCAGCGGCGAGCGCGTGATATCAGCCTGAAAATGCGCGGTTAGCTTGTTCGCGCAGGCGGTTCCAACCACTTTGGCGAGATCTTCTTTTGAAGCTTCGCGCACGCGTTCGATGCTGCCCAGCGTGCGCAAGAGTTTTTCCACCGTCTTCGGGCCAATGCCGGGCACCTCATGCAGCTCCGAAGTCAGGCGCTTGGCATTGCGGCGTGTGCGATGAAAGGTTACTGCAAAGCGGTGCGCTTCATCGCGAATGGTTTGGACCAGATGCAGAACGGGTGAAAATTTATCGAGGATGACCGGCTCGTCTTCCTGCCCGTAGACGTAGATCCACTCTTCGCGCTTCGCGATGGATGCGAGGGGTTGCAGCGTAATTCCAAGCGCCTCCAGCGCTTCCGCAGCCGCGTGAAGCTGACCGAGTCCTCCGTCCACCAGCACCAAGCCCGGAAACGGCTGCCCGGTTTCCTGCAGTTTCGAATAACGGCGCGTAATTACCTCGCGCATGGAGGCGAAATCGTCGTTTCCCGCGACAGTGCGAATGATGAACTTTCGGTAATCGGATCTCTTCATCGCGCCGTCTTCCCAGACCACCATGCTGGCGACCTTGTCCGTCCCCTGGATGTGCGAAATGTCGAAGCATTCGATGCGCCGCGGAGCGTCCGGCAGGTTCAAGGCGTCTTGCAACGCTTCCTGAATCGCCGTGGAGGACGGCTTCATGACGCGGAACCGCTGATCGAAGCTGTGCTTCGCGTTGGTCTCGACCAGGGCGAGCATCGCCTTCTTTGTTCCTCGGTGCGGCGTAGCGATTTCTACTTTCTTGCCGCGCATATCGGACAGGACTTCTTCCAGAGCATCGCGCCCTTCAAAATCCGAGGGCACGTGAATCAGGCCCGGGATGTATTGGCTGTCGAGGTACACCTGGCTTAACAGAGCCTCAAAAAATTCGGATGGATGAAAGTCGGCCTGATCCTCCCAAAAGAATTCCCGGCGATCGACAATCCTGCCGTTTCGGAGATGGAAGAGGTTGACGGCCACCAGCGGCGGCTCGGCGTAATACGCGAAGATGTCAATGTTTTCACCTTCTACAGCGGCCATCTTCTGCTTCTGCTCCATTTCGCGAACGGTGGACATGAGATTGCGCAGGCTGGCAGCCTCTTCGAAGCGCATTTCCGCGGCCGCGGTATTCATGCGCCGTTCGAGTTCGTCGGCCAGATCGTGATGCCTGCCCTCGAGGAACAGGCGTACATCGTGAACCGCGGCGGCGTATGCCTCATCGGTAGTCAAGCCCGCTGTGCAGGGGCCGAGGCAGCGATGAATATGGAACTCAAGGCAGGGATGTGTGTGTTTCCGGGTCAGGTCGATTTTGCAGGAGGGAACTTTGAAATGGCGGTGAATGAAATGTACCAGGCGATGGGCCAGGTTTCCGGGAAAGTACGGGCCGTAGTAACTCGCCCCGTCTTTCAAAATGCGCCGGGTGACGTATACGCGCGGATATTTTTCATTCGTGAGCTTGATATACGGGAAGGTCTTATCATCTCGTAAAAGAATGTTGAACCGCGGCTTGTACTGCTTAATTAAATTGTTCTCAAGCGCCAGCGCTTCCTTGTTGTTATCGACCTGGATGAAGTCGATATCCTGCGCCTCGTCGATCAGGCTTCCCGTTTTGACATCGGCCAGCCGTTCCTCGTTGAAATAGCTGCGAACGCGGCTGCGAAGGCTCTTCGCTTTGCCAACGTAAAGAATCGTTCCGCTCGCGTCTTTGTAGAGATATACGCCCGGCTCGGTGGGAAGCTGCGCTACTTTATCGCGAAGCCGCGACTTCGCATCATGCTTTTCCATTTGCAGCTTATAATGCAATTGTGACACGCAGGACGTTGTTGGGCGCCTGTCTACTGTCGCTTTCCGCTCTGCGCGGAGCTTTCGGCCAGCAAAAGAATTCTTCACAGCAGCCGCAGCAGAAAGCGCCGCCGCCTCCTGCTTCGGAAGACGACCAGAATCCGCCTGAAGAAGATGAATCCGTAGCGCCTGAGAAGTTCGTGCTAGACCCGCTGGAATCCGAGCGGAACGTCAAAGT
>JAICXK010000409.1 GCA_025980435.1 Bryobacteraceae bacterium | reverse complement strand
ATTGGCGCGCGCAAGCAGTAGATTTGCTACGTTGGCGCAGGTAACAAGAAGCAGAAGGCCCACGATGCCCATGAGGATCCACAGAGGCGTTGCAAACTGTTGTCGCAGTGCGGCGAGCCCTTCTCCTGCAGAATCCAACTGAAGTTTGCTCTGAAGGAAACCGCGCCGATTTGCGGGTGAATCGTATGGTGTACCGCTCAGACCTTCAGCGGCTTTGCGCATAGTTTCGCGGAATATCGGCTCCAGATTGGCCGATGCCTCTTTGAAGGTGACGCCGTGCCCTAGCCGGGCCATTACATAAAGCCAGTCGTTGAACGGGGCATTCAGTATGTCAGAGCGCGTGCCGATTTGCGCAAGTCCCGGATTCATGCGGCCGATCATGGTGATGGGGACGGAGATGTCGATCTTCTCGCCCGGCTGAAGCCCGAAAAATTCAGGCGGCGTTACTCCGATGATGGTGTAGGGCGAATTGTTCAGGACGATCTTTTCTCCGACCACGCCAGGATCAAGGGCAAATCGCCTTCGCCAATAGTCATAGCTGATGACAGCGACTGGACTTTGTCCGGCTACTGTCTCGTCCGTAGGTGCGATCATGCGTCCAATTGCCGGATTGATTCCAAGCACAGAAAAATAATCGCCGGAAACCACTTGGCCCTTGGCAACCCCGCCTTGGCCATTTACTTCAATGTTTACATCGAAAAATAACTCGTAGAACGCGAGCACCCCAGAGAAAACACGGTTACGATCACGAAATTCTTTGAAGTCCGCATAAGAAAACCTCTCGCTCAATCCGGATGCCGGACTCGCGCTTTTGAGCTGCACAAGCTGCCTCGGATCTCTCACCGGAAGCATTTTCAACAGAGCTGCGTTTATGAGGCTAAAGATGGCAGTGTTGGCTCCGATGCCGAGCGCCAGCGAGGCGATCACGACAAATGTGAAGACGCGGGCTTTCGCCAGGGTTCGGAGACTGTAACGAATATCCTGCAGGAGGCTCTCGAGAAATGTGATGCTATTCATGCTATAGATCTCCTCCCGAATGAGCGTGAAATTGCCGAGTTTGCGGCGCGCCGCCTGACGCGCCTGTTCGGAAGACATGCCGCGCGCGACATTTTCGTCTGTTTCAGTTTCGAGATATGCCTCCAGTTCGCGGGCGCGCTCCGCGTCCCAGTGCTTGCGGCGAAAGAAACGGCTCCAAGGCATCCTCGAACCTTACTCTTCGGCAGGGCGTAAGACGCGATTCACCGCGCGGACCAGCCGGTCCCAGCGACTCGTGTGTTCTAAAAGCTGTTTACGACCCACGGCGGTCAGGCGGTAGTACCGGGCCTTGCGGTTGTTATCCGATGTTCCCCAGAAGGAGGCGATCCAGCCACGATTTTCCAGGCGATGCAGCGCCGGGTATAACGAGCCATGCTCGACCTGTAGAACCTCTTCCGAACGCTGTTCAATTACGTGCGCGATGCTGTGGCCGTGTGCCGGGCCGAGCACGAGCGTTTGCAAAATAAGCAGATCGAGCGTCCCTTGCAGCATCTCGCCTTCCAGCGGATGTCCCTTGCGGCTTGGCATCTTGGAGCAAGTATCCCATAGATGATCTACCGGAGCAAGGGGGATGCACGGTACGCGGGGTGTTCCGGCCTCATCTTTATCTTTTCTTGAGGAACTTTGCACCTCGCAGTCCCGTCTCAACCGGTCATGACGAGCGTCGGCCAGGATATCCGTTATTGCCTGCGCGGTTTCCGCAAACAGCCGGGTTTCGTGGCCATGGCCATTGTGGCGCTTGGCCTCGGAATCGGTTCGGCAACGGCCATCTTCAGCGTAGTCGAAAATGTGCTCTTCGAGCCCTTCCCGTACCGCGATGCCGAGCGAATTCTCTCCGTGCAGGTCCATGACTTGAAGCGCAGCGAGAACGGTGGCCGCGGCGCATACACCACCCTTGAGTTCCTGGAACTGAAACGTCAGACCCACACCCTCGCGGAGATGGTCGGCATCAACAATCTCGATGTCCTCTATACCACTCGCGAGGGAACCGAGCGCCTCCAGGGTGTCCGCGTTACCTCCAACACCTTCGAGTTCCTCGGCATTCACCCCGTCCTCGGACGAGGAATCCATCCCAGCGACGGCAAGCCCGGTGCACACCCGGTCTTTGTCATGAGCTACAAAATGTGGCTCAAGTACTGTAACCGCGACACGCACGTTCTCGGAAAGACATTTTTATTCAACGACGAGCCGCGCACGCTGGTGGGCATCATGCCGCCGCGGTTCACTTACTTTGGCGGCGATATCTGGTATCCGCACGATCCCGCCCTCGCTGAGCCGGATGCAGACCGGTCCTATTACTTTCTTCAGGGGCGGCCCAAACCCGGAGTGACCATGCAGGATGTAGAGCACGATTTCGAAATCGCGACTCATCGTTTAGCCAAAATCTATCCGGATCGCTACCCGGAGAAATTCAATATCCATGTCGAGAACCTCACCGATATGGTGGTGGGTCGTTTTCGCAACACGCTCCTAACGTTGCTCGCCGCCGTGGGCCTGCTGCTGTTCATTGGCTGCACGAACGTGGCGAACATGCTGCTGGCTCGCGCCACGTCCCGCGAGAAGGAAATCGCGATTCGTTCTGCTTTGGGGGCGAGCCGCTGGCGCATTGCCCGGCAAATGCTGGTCGAGAGCGCGCTGCTGACCACCGGCGGCCTTTTGCTCGGTTGCCTTCTCGCCTATGCGGGCGTGAAAGCGCTGGTCTTAATGATCCCGGATAACACCATACCCTCTGAGGCAGT
>JAICXK010000173.1 GCA_025980435.1 Bryobacteraceae bacterium | reverse complement strand
TTCGCTACGCTCGCGATCGGCGCCCTGGTGGTGTGCCTGCTGGCGGCTTTGGTCGCAGCCGCATCGCGGTTATAGTTTGAAAATGGCCCGCCACGTACGCCGGCTCCTCTGGGCGGCTCTGTCCGTTGTAGCCGCTATTGCGCTGGCTGTCATTGCCGGTCACCGGGGAGAGCCGGTGAATGGCATGTGGCTAGTGGCCGCCGCGATTTGCATTTTCCTGCTGGGCTTCCGCTTCTACGCAAAATTCATCGCGGCGAAAGTCATGATGCTGGACGACCGCAGGGCCACCCCGGCCGAGCGGTTTCAGGACGGCCGCGATTTCGAGCCGACTAACAAATGGATTCTGCTGGGCCACCATTTCGCGGCGATTGCAGGGCCGGGTCCGCTGGTTGGGCCGACGCTTGCCGCGCAGTTCGGCTATTTGCCGGGGGTGCTCTGGATTCTGTTTGGGTGCGTGCTCGGGGGCGCCGTGCAGGATTTCGTCATTCTGTTCTGCTCCATGCGGCGAGACGGCAAGACGCTGGGGCAGATGGCGAGGGAAGAGATCGGCAGGGTGGGGGGATTCGTTTCGCTGATCACGGTGCTGCTCATCATGATCGTGCTGCTTGCCGTAGTGGCGCTGGTGGTGGTGAACGCCCTGAAGAACAGCCCGTGGGGAACCTTCACGATTGCGATGACCATTCCAATCGCTGTCTTCATGGGCCTGTATCTGCGTTATTTGCGGCCGGGGAAAGTGCTGGAATGCTCCGCGCTGGGGTTCGTTCTGATCCTGGTGAGCATTTACGGCGGAAAGGCAGTAGCGGTATCGCCGGTGTGGGCGCCCTGGTTCACATGGGGCGGGATTGCGCTTTCCTTCGCGATCATCGTGTATGGGTTTCTCGCCAGCGCCCTGCCGGTCTGGCTGCTGCTTGCGCCGCGCGATTACCTGAGCACGTTTGTCAAGCTCGGGGTGGTCTTCTTTTTGGCGCTGGGCATCTTCTTTACACATCCGCAGCTTGCGCTGCCGCCGCTGACGCAGTTCACGAACGGAACCGGGCCGATCTTCGCGGGCAAAGTGTTCCCGTTCTGCTTTATCACGATTGCGTGCGGGGCTATCTCGGGCTTTCATGCATTGATTTCGTCCGGCACGACTCCGAAAATGATCGCGAAGGAGTGGCACGCTTGGCCGATCGGGTACGGGGGGATGCTGCTGGAAGGATTCGTCGGAATTATGGCGATCGTTGCGGCCGCTTCGCTGCATCCGGGTGTATTTTTTGCGGTGAATTCACCTCCGGGCGTGGTCGGCGTCACGCCGCAGGCGGCAACGGCGATGATCAGCAGTTGGGGTTTTCCCGTCACTGCCGGAACGATGGCTCAGCTTGCGCACACGGTGGGAGAAAACACTCTGTTTGGCCGGACGGGCGGAGCGCCTTCGCTGGCGCTGGGGATGGCGCAGATCTTCGGGGGGGTCCTGCAGCGCATCGGCTTCGGCGACGGCCTGCTGAGCTTCTGGTATCACTTCGCCATCATGTTTGAGGCGCTATTTATCCTCACCATCATCGATGCGGGAACGCGCGTGGGGCGCTTCATGCTGCAGGATCTGCTGGGCCATGTTCACAAGCCGCTGGGCCGGATCGGATGGATGCCGGGCGTGCTGGGGGCTAGCGCGCTGATTGTCGCTGCGTGGGGATATTTCCTGTACCAGGGCGTGATTGACCCGCTGGGCGGAATCAACTCGCTGTGGCCGTTGTTCGGAATCTCGAATCAGTTGCTGAGCGCCATTGCGCTGTGCGTCGCGACTACGGTGCTGCTGAAGATGCACCGGGCGCGCTATGCCTGGATCACGGTGGCGCCGCTCGGCTGGCTGATCGCGGTCACGTTTACGGCAGGTTTCGAGAAGATCTTTTCGGCCGATCCGCGCCTGGGATTTCTGGCGCATGCGAACGCGCTGGAAGGCGCCATCGCCGCGGGGAAGATCGCGGCGGGGAAGTTGGCGGAGACGCGCGCGGTCATCTTCAATGAACGGCTGGATGCCGTGGTTTGCGGCGTGTTTCTTGTATTGGTCTTCATCATTTTGATGGACTCGTGCCGGGTGTGGTACGGACTGCTGCGCGGCACGCGCGCGCCGGTCAGTTCGGAATCGCCATTTGTGCTGTCACGGCTGGAGGCGGAGGAAGCATGAAGCTGCTGCGAAGGATTGGGCGCATCCGCTCACTTGAAAAACCGCTCCCTGGCGTCGAGACGAGTCTCGACGCGGCACGCAAGAGTGCGTGCGCCACAGATTCTTCATTCCCCTTGGTGGTCCGCGGGGCCATGGCGATTTTCGAGCTGGCGCGTGGGCTGGCGCGGGAGCTATCGGACGAGAGCGCGTATGAGCGGCATTTACGTTCGACCGGGCATGTTCATTCCGCCACGGAATGGAAGGCATTCAGCGATCAGCGGCACCGGCGGAAGTATCAGAACGCGAAGTGCTGTTGAGGGGACACCCTTCCCCGGGGAATCTTTACGAAATCAACGACTCATAGGTTTTGTGGTCGCCGATCCAGAACCATAAGTATCCGCCCGGCCGCTTAATCGCAAGCGCGCGATAATTCAACGTGACACGGGCCGACCAGATTTCCTGCCCGTGGCGCTCTTCGAGCTTCTTGAATTGCACCGAAGGATGCTGCGGATCAGCTTTCAGCAATAAAAACTGCTTGTCGGCACGGTCGCGGATTCGCAGCGGAAGCGCGCGATATTCCGGCCAAAAATCCGAAGCGGCGTAATGATTCATCCACCACTAAAGCGGCTGAACCCGACCGTTCTTTTCATCTTCCAAGGCGCGTTGTATGGCTTTGTCGAGTCGGCCCGCCGCAAGATCGGACTGAACGCGGGTATCGATGGGAGGCGCGAGCTGTTGGTCAAGCCATGCGTATAATTCTTCCAACTCTTGCGGCGTCAGCGCTCCTATAGCGCGCTCAATCTCTTGGACCGTCCTTGAACTCATTTGGCGCTTCCATCATTTTAACCGCAGCCGCTTCAATCATTTCGCGAAGTACGCGAACCGCCGCATCCCGCTTGCCTGTACGCAATAGCCCCAGGACATCGGAATCGACGAGGCGGTACCAAAGCTCGCGACGCGCGGCGAAATCCGGAACGCGATTCGCTATTTCGGCTCGAACGGTTGTAAGCACTTCCAAGAGGTCGCCATATTCGGGGCCAATTTCGCGCTGAAATTGTTCTTTGAGGCGGACGGCTAAAGCGGGAGACTGGCCGTTGGTCGAAATGGCGATGGTTAGATCACCCTGGCGGTGTACTGCGCCGAAACTGAAGCGGCAATGCGCGGGATCATCAACGGCGTTGCACAGAATGTTCCGTTCCTCGGCCAGGCGGAAGACCTCCGCGTTATCGGGCTGGTTCGTAATAATCAGGAAACAGCCGTCCAGGTGCTCGGGCCGGAGCGCGCCTGAATTCAGGCGCGTGACATTTGCGCCCGCGTCGAGCAAGGCACCCGCTTTCGCAGCGAGCTCACGGCCCTCACCTATAATGAGGCACTTCTTGCCGGAGACGTCCAGGAATACGGGGTAGCGAAAGTTCATGCTTCTATCCTGAATATATTGCCAGTTCCGCGTCTTTTTCTCATCGATAGTTTCGGCTTCATTTTTCGCGCGTATCATGCCCGAGCCCGGAGCGGCGCTCCGCCCATGCGCACCAGCGGCGGCTTGTCGACCGAAGCCGTATTCATCTTTCACAATATGCTGCGGAAGCTGCTGGCCGATTTCAAGCCGGACTACATCGCCGCCATCTTTGAGAGCAGCGAACCAACCTTCCGCTCGGAGAGCTTTGCCGAATACAAAGCGAATCGCACCGAAATGCCGCACGATCTGGGCGAACAGATTCCTTACATCCGGCGCATACTCGAAGCACTGCGGATCCCTATTCTCGAATTTCCGGCGTACGAGGCGGACGATGTGATCGGGGCGATTGCCTGCCGCAAACCCGCGAAACCGCTGGATGTGGTGATTGTTTCGAGCGATAAGGACATGCTGCAACTGGTGAATGACCGTGTCTTCATGCTGAACCCCATGAAGGACAACGAATGGTACGACTCGGCTAAAGTGGAGCAGTTCATGGGTGTGAAGCCGTCGCAGGTTGCCGACCTGCTGGCGCTGAAGGGCGATGCGATTGACAACATACCGGGCGCGCCCGGCATCGGCGATAAAGGCGCACGGGACTTGATCGTCCGCTTCGGTTCGCTGGAAGCCGCGCTCGAGCGCGCCGCGGAAGTGGAACGGAAGATGTATCGCGAGAGTTTACAGAACCATCGCGATCAGATCGTGTTGAGTAAACAGCTCGCGACGATTCAAACGCAGGTGCCGATTGAATGGGAGCTGGGGGCGCTTCGCTCACAGACGCCGGATCATTCCGCTTTAAAACCGCTGTATAAGGAGCTGGAATTTTTCAGCATGCTGAAGGATCTTCCACCGGAAGATGACAGCGCGACGCGCGATTACGCGACTCTGAACGAAGCGCAGGCACTGCGGGATTGGCTGGGCAAACGGCCGGCCGACGCGCCGGTGGCGGCCGCGCTCGATCTTACGAACGGATTCTTCGGCCTTTCCTGTCGGGTGGGAGAGGGGCGGGCCGCGCCGCTTGCTCTCCTTGAGTCGGTTCGCGACATTTTGGAATCCGCAGAGATCGTCAAAATCGTTCACGATGCGAAAGCGTTTCTCATCGCGGCGTCCAGCATCGGAATTAAGCCGCGCAACATTGCTGAAGATGCGATGCTGTATGCCTTTCTGATTAGCGCGGATCCGGGCGGCTGTTCTCCAGAGAATCTGGCGGAGCGATTTCTCGATCGAAAACTCAACGCGGCAGCCGAGCAGCAGGCGGAAGCGACACTGGCGATTACGCAAATGCTTCGCCCCCAGATCGACGCCCAGGAACTGCGCGGAGTTTATAGCGACATCGATCTGCCGCTGGCCCCGGTGCTGGCGCGGATGGAGATGACCGGCATTCGGATCGATACGGCGGCTCTTGCGGAATTATCGGTCCGGCTATCGGGGCACATCGACAAGATTGCACAACAGATCTGTGACATAGCGGGTCATCCTTTCAATATCAACTCGCCGCAGCAATTGGGGAAGGTATTGTTCGAGGAAATGATGCTTCCCTCCCCGGTCAAGTACGGCAAAGGCAAAACGGTCTCGACAGCTGCGGATGTGCTGGAAAGCCTGGCGCCCGCTTATCCTATTGCGCAGCTTGTTCTGGATTACCGGCAGCTTGCGAAGCTGAAAGGCACGTACATAGATGCCCTGCCGCAATTGATCCGGCCGGATACCGGGCGCATTCATACAACCTTCAATCAGGCCGGCGCGGCAACGGGTCGGCTTTCGTCTTTCAACCCGAACCTGCAGAACATCCCCATCCGGACGGAAGAAGGACGAGAGATCCGTGCCGCTTTCATTCCGGAGGCCGGCTGGGAGCTGCTGGCTGCCGACTACTCCCAAATCGAGCTGCGACTGCTGGCGCACATGTCGGGCGATCCGGTGCTGGTGGATTCGTTTACCAGGCATGAAGACATCCATACCCGAACAGCGGCGGAAGTGTTCAAAGTTCATCCCGAAATGGTGACGGCCGAAATGCGCCGCTCCGCAAAGGCGGTTAACTTCGGAATTGTTTACGGGCAGACGCCGTTCGGGCTGGCGCAGACGCTGTGTATCGATCGGAAAGAGGCAGAGATCTACATCCGGCGCTACTTCGAGCGATACGCCGGCGTGCGCGAGTTTATCGATCGGACGATCGCAGAGGTTCGCGAAAGCGGCGTCGCCAAAACGCTGCTTGGCCGACGGCGTCCGATACCGGATATGCATAGCCGCAATCCGGCGGCGCGCTCGTTTGCGGAGCGCACGGCGGTCAACACGCCGTTGCAGGGAACCGCAGCCGATCTTATCAAGCTCGCCATGATTCGCATAGCGGCGCGGCTGGAGGAGCAAAAGATGCAATCGCACATGCTGTTGCAGGTGCATGATGAACTGGTGTTCGAGACACCGCCCGAGGAGAGAGATCAACTGAAACAGATCGTGAAAACAGAAATGGAAAACGTGTACAAGCTTTCCGTCCCGCTGGTCGTCGAACTAGGGACCGGACCGAACTGGAGAGACGCCAAGTGATCCGGGCGCGAATCGCTCCGCTGGCTTTTGCGGCGGCTCTCGGCACGATGTTGCTGTCGTGCGGAGGAAACAAAGGTGTGGAACCAGGGCCGGCACAGTACAAGGTGCATTTGCAGACGACGAAAGGAGACGTGGTCATCCTGGTGCATCGGGACTGGTCGCCGATCGCGGCCGATCATTTTTATGCGCTCACCAAAGCGGGGTTCTACAACAACAATGCGATCTTTCGTGTCCTGCCGGGGTTCGTCGTGCAATGGGGGATTAGCGGCGATCCCCGCGTGACACAGCAATGGCGCGAGGCGATCAGGGACGATCCGCCTAAAGTTTCGAACAAGATCGGCACGATTGTGTTTGCGAAGACCGGCCAGCCGGACTCGCGCACAACGCAGGTATTCATCAACCTGGGCGACAACAGCGCGGCACTGGATCCGCAGGGGTTCACTCCGTTTGGCGAAGTGATTCAGGGCATGGAGAACGTGACGAAGTTCTACAGCGGGTACGGTGAAGGGCAGCCGAACGGAGGCGGCCCCAGCCAGGGATCGATCGAACAGACCGGGAATTCGTATTTAGAGCAGCACTATCCGAAGCTGGATTACGTTAGAACGGCGAGGATTGTCCCGTAGGATGGGCCCGGGGGTGAAGCTCGGCGCGTGCTAGACTAGTCAAACAGACTGGTCGGAAAATGCGCCAAATTCAAGCTTCTGAAGCAAAATCTCACCTTTTGCAACTTCTGGATGATGTGGAAGGCGGCGAAACACTCATCATCACGAGGCACGGCCGCCCTGTTGCGAGGATCGTACCGGAAGCAGATGTAAGACGGGAAGAAATCGCGAGAGCGGTTGCAGGGATAAAAGCGCTTCGAAAGCGCACAGGGAAGATCACCGTTGAGGAATTGATATCGGCTCGCGATGAGGGGCGGAGATTCTAATGGCGTTCGTGCTGGATGCATCTGTCACGGCTTGCTGGGCTTTTCGTGACGAGAATCACCCGCGGGCGACATCAGCTTTCAGTCGAATTCAAACGGAGGAAGCAATTGTCCCAAGCCTCTGGTGGTTTGAAATTCGGAACACGATGATAACCGCTGAACGCCGCAAGCGGATGGGCGAATCAGATACAGCAAGTTTTCTGCGGTACCTTTCGCAATTTCCAGTGAGGACCGATCTGACGCCGGATGGGGTCCAGGTTCTCCGGCTAGCTCGGGCTCATCAGCTCTCGGTCTACGATGTCTCCTATCTGGAACTGGCATTGCGGGAGGGTGTAGCGCTTGCCACACTCGATGCCAAACTTGCCGTTGCAGCGCGTGCCGAGGGGGTGACGCTCATCGGCGAGCCGTCTTGATCCTCTCCTCTTTACTCGTTAACCGCCCAGAACTCGGGTTCCGAATCGGCGATCAATCCCAGGACCTGCTTCTCGAACAGCCGTTTGTACGTGCCGCCGAGCCGGCGAACCAGGGTTTCATGGGTTCCCTCTTCGACGATCCGCCCGTTATCAAAGACGAGAATGCGATCCAGCATACGAACGGTGGACAGGCGGTGCGCAATGACGATCGCGGTGCGGCCGGTTAACAGCCGCGCCATTGCCTCCTGAATGGCAGCTTCGGACTCGGAATCGAGGCTGGAGGTCGCCTCGTCCAACACGAGGATGGGAGCGTTTGCAAGGAACGCGCGAGCGAGGGCGACGCGCTGGCGCTCGCCTCCCGAGAGCTTCACGCCGCGTTCGCCTACCAGCGTTGCGTAGCCTTTCGATTGGCGGCTGATGAACTCATGGGCGTTGGCGAGCCAGGCGGCCTCTTCGATGTCGGCCAAGCGCGCTCCCGGCCGGCCATAGGCAATGTTTTCGGCAAGCGAGCGGTGAAACAGAATCGGCTCCTGCGGCACCAGCGCAAGCTGCGAGCGCAAGGAGGCCTGGGTGACCTGGGCTATGTCCTGGCCGTCGATGAGAATGCGCCCGCCGGTAACGTCGTAGAGGCGGTGAAGAAGTTTAACGAAGGTGCTCTTGCCGGAGCCGGAATGACCAACCAGGCCGATACGCTCACCGGGCCGGATGTGGAGCGAGAAGTCGCTGAAGAGGGAAGCGCGCTGCTGGCCATATTGGAAGGTGACGCGATCGAATGTGATGGCGCCGTGCTTGACTCGCAGCGGTTCCGCATGCGGAGGATCTTCGATACCCAGAGGCTCACGCTCCAGGTCCACCATCTCCTCCATTTCGTTCACACTACGCTGGAGGTTCGCGACATGCTGGCCCACGTCGCGGAGATAGCCATGCACGATAAAGTAGCTGGTCAGAATGAACGTCACATCGCCGAGCGAGGCGACGCCCCGACGCCACAGCACAATTGCATAAAGCGCGATGATGGTGCGGAGGGCCAGTAATACCGTAAGTTGCGCGGTGCCGCTGCGCGTGCCGAAGGTCCAGGTCCGATAGGTTCGCGCCTTCCATTTACCCAGAACCCGATTCAGGCGGGCATCTTCGCGCGACTCAGCGCCGAACGACTTCACGACGGCGTTGCAGGTAATCGAATCCGCGAGCGCGCCTCCTACCCGGGTATCTTGCGCATTCGACAGGCGAGCTGCCGGAGCGACATATCCAACCGCAAGGGCTATAGAGATAACAACATAGGCGCTGGCCGCTCCCGCGACGACAAGTCCCAGACCCGGCCAGCGAGCGCCTAATACGAGCGAAGACCCGGCCAGCACTACCACAGCGGGAAGCAGGGAGAGCAGCAGCGTATCGTTCATCAGGTCGACGGCCCACATGCCGCGGGTAATGCGCCGGACAATGGATCCTGCGAAGTTGTTGGCTTGCCAGTCGGTGGAAAGGCGCTGCACGCGCCAGAAGGCGTCCGACGCCATGCGGGATATAACGCGCACGGTGAGGCCGGAGATGCCGATAAAAGCAGCGTGCCGGGCCACAATCAGCACCGCGCCGAGCAGCGCCATAGCGGCCACAGCGAGCAGCGCATCATGAAACGCCTGCTGCTGGGGGACGCTCCGGGGAGTAATGGCATCCACCAGCCGGCCGGAGAAGACAGGCAAAAAGAGATCGGCGACCGTTGCGACGGCCATGCTGGCGGCAATGATGGCGACGGCTCTTCGCTCTCGCTTCCAATGGTTGAACAGGAAAGCAAGGACACCCGACATTGAGTTGTTATGAAGCGGTCTGGGCATACGTTTGGGATTAAGAGGCCAAATCATGCGCTGCCCGGGCGGGAAGCCTGGGGCGCAAAGAGGTTATAGGTTGGCGGAAATGCTTCCCGGGAAAGAACGCAAATCGGAAGCTGTTGATGCTCAGCTTCGAGGATTCCGGCTCACAGGGAGTGAGGCCGTAAGAACCGGGTCAATGCCGGGACGGAGCAAAACGCCGAATCCTGCCCTGGTCGATTGGAATGACGGGAATCTTCATTAGGCGCCTCGCTCTTTCGTGGAGTTAATCAATTTGAGAATAGCAGATTATTGGATGGTCGGGCCTGAGCGATCATGTCAAAGAAAGCTAAAAACTGCTCCGATGCATCCGTTTTTATCGCCGCCGATTTCCAGGCGCTCGTTCCTTCTCGCTGCGCTCTCTGCGCCCGTGGCGCTGGCAGCGGGTTCACCGCTGTTTGCCGACAGGTCCGCGCCTGCTCCTTACGGAGCTTTGCCTTCCGAGAGGCAGATTCGCTGGAGCGAGCTGGAATTCTACAATTTTCTCCATTTCACGGTCAACACATTTACCGACAAAGAGTGGGGGTACGGAAATGAGGACGCGGCGATTTTTAATCCAGCGGCGTTTGATGCCGACGCCATTATCGAAACGCTAAAAGCGGCCGGGAGCAAAGGCGCGATTCTCACCTGCAAACACCACGACGGCTTCTGCCTCTGGCCGACGAAGACGACCGAGCACTCGATCAAGCACAGCCCATACAAGGGCGGAAAGGGCGAC
>JAICXK010000335.1 GCA_025980435.1 Bryobacteraceae bacterium | reverse complement strand
CTCCGCTACCAGACGACCCACGAGCGCGCCTTTTATAAATCGCTCAACACGCTGCTAAAGCTCAGAGCCGAAAAGCGCAAAGCCGGATTGGATGAGGCCGCGCTTTGTCAGCGAGCCGAAGACTCAAAGATTGGCTTTGTTTCGCAGCAGCGTAAACAGGCCGAGGAAACCCGGCGTCAGGCCGCCGAAAAGCGCAAGCAAGAACTCCACAAATGGGCTGTTTTGCGCGCTGAAGCCGAAGTCGACCACCGCGTTTTGCTGAATCTCAACCTCCAGACTCCCGAACACACCGTTTCGGTCGGCCCGGAGCGCATCATTGCTACTCAAAACGCCGCGTGAAGTGGGGCGGACCCCCTGGTGCGCGCGGGTCCCCTGGACCCGCTGCCTGATCGCTGATCGCTGATCGCTGATACCTCAATTAACCCGATACTTCTGCTCTCCGCAACCAACATCTATATCGACGGGATGAAGAAGCCCTCCGCAGGTCCGCGTTCTATGTATGGCCGGGTGAACTGCGCTCCGTGCAAGCCTAAGGACTTTTCCTAATGCCGGAGAACGCAGGAACCCGTCGGGCCGGAGGTCTAAAGTTAAGCGGGATGGAGAAGGCCGGCATCGTCCTCATCGCCCTCGGGCCGAAGGATAGCGCGGCCGTTCTGAAGCACATTCCCGAGGTGGATGCCGATCGCGTCGCCAAGGCTATCGCACGCTGCGAAGGGGTCACTCCGGACGAGGTGGAGGCTTCGCTCGAGGAATTTCAACAGTTCGCTACTTCCCAGAGCCTGATGATCAAGGGCGGCCTCGATTATGCCCACAAGGTTCTGATTGAAGCGTACGGAAGCGAGCAGGCCGGCCGGCTGATTGAGCGGCTGCTGCGAAATGATGCCATCTCGTTTGAAAATTTCCGTCGGGCGGATCCGCAGCAGCTTGCAAAATTTATTCAAGACGAACACCCTCAGACCATCGCCCTGATCCTCTCGAACCTGGAGGCCGAGCAGGCCGCGAGCCTGATCAGTTCTCTGCCGGAAGAAACGCGAAGCGAGGTCGCGATTCGCATGGCGGATCTCGATCAGATTTCTCCCGAGATCGTTCGCAATATCGCTTCGGTCATCGATCAGAAGCTGCGCAACCTGGGAGAATTGAGTCGCGAAGCGGTTGGCGGAGTCCGCGCCGTGGCGAATATGTTCAACCGCCTCGACCCAAACACGTGTGGGCAACTGTTGGGCGCGGTGGAAGCCGAAAACGCAACGCTGTTTGAAAATATACGCAAGTTCATGTTCGTGTTCCGCGATCTGGAAGAGTTGGATGCCAACTCCATCCGAACGCTCATTTCCAAAGTGGAACGCAACACTCTTCTGACGGCGCTGAAGGGCGCGAACGAATCGCTCCGCCAGAAGGTGCTCGCGACGCAATCGCAGAGAGGCGCGGAGATGATGTCGGAAGATCTCGCGAGCTTGGGCCCCGTGAAGCTCAAGGATGTTGACGCCGCGCAGCAGAAAATCATCACAGTGGCGAGAGAGCTGGAAAAAGAGGGCGTCATCAGCCTCAAGAACTCTCCCAGCGAAGCTTATATCGAGTGAACGGCAGGTGCTGACATTTGAAATCCATCGCTGAACCGGAAGTCTGCGCGGAGACTCGCCTGGATGCATTTAACGCAATCGAAGATGTGCCCCTTACGCTTCGCGTCGAGTTGGATAAGAGAAACATAACCTTTCGCGGCTTGCTGGACCTGGGCCCCGGTTCCGTCGTGGTCTTCCCAAGGCCAACCGGAGAGAACGTGGACCTCTACGCGGAAGATGTGCTTCTTGGGAGCGGCGAGATCCTTGTCATCGATTCGGCTCTCGCCGTTCGGGTGGCTGACCTGAGAGATAAACCGAGTTCCGAACCGGGCGGAGAGGACACCGCCCCCAGGCCTGAGGCCGCTACCCCGTGAGCCGTCCACCCAACGCGCATAGAGAGGCCTGGTGGGGCAGGCCCCTGGCCTGCGCCGGGCGCCCCGCCCGGCTGCCTCAAACCGTCTTCAACCGAAATATGACGAACGAGAACTCCGAAATTGAACTTTTCCTGAAAGACTGGAGCGGCGAATTCTCCCGCGCCATTGAAATGTTCACGGGCGAGAAGGCCGTCGTGAAATGCGAGCCGCTCGCCGGGACCAGCGCCGACGGCGCGAACGATTTGAGTTCCCACCTTTGGTGGAAGCAGGCAATGGAGCGCGCCGGCGAGTTCGCTTTTTGGATCGGCGCTCCGGAAAGCGCCTGGGCTGAATTGGGTGGGGCGGTAGATGGAAGTAATAGCGAGCCGCAAAAATCCTACCTTGAAATCGTCGGACAGGCGAATCAGGCGGTTTTGGAAGCATTGAACCGGCGGTCCTCGAAGCCGTTCTCGGCATCGCCGGGGCTCGTTGACGCTCTGCCTTCGATGGGCACGGTGATCACCGCGACCCTTTCGGTCACCTTCCGGGAGAAGAGTCTTTCTCTGATCGCCGCTATCAGTCCGGAAGCGGATAAAGTTCTCGGCGGTGGCTCCGCGCTGCCGGTCCGCGTGGGAGAGCAGAGCTACGCGCCGATGCTGCAGCGCCTGATGGATCTCGAACTGCCTCTGTCCATCACTCTCGGTCGCGCTGTTCTTCCCGTTCGCGAAGTATTGAAAATGACCTCCGGCTCGATGATTGAGCTCGATCGAAATGTCGGCGAGTACGTCGACCTGGTAGTGCACGGCACCGTGGTGGCCCGCGGAGAAGTTGTGTCGGTGAAAGGGAACTACGGTGTCCGGATCAAAGAGATTATCAGCCGGCAGGACCGGATAGCATTGCACAACGGAGCCTGACGCTCCCACGATTCGCTTATGAACAACGCAGTATCTCAGCAGGAGATCGAAGCTGGCCTCCAGAGTGGAGCCGATGCCGTTCGGGACGCTTCCGATGTGGCGCCATTCGATTTCGGCAAGCTTGACCGCATTCCCAAATCGCAGCTCCGGGCCCTGCATATGGTGCACGAGAACTTCGTGCGCAATCTGGCCTCGAGTTTGTCAGCTTACCTGCGCTCCTATGTCGCCCTGAACCTTGTGAGTCTGGAACAGATTTCCTATGCGGAATTCCTGGAAGGCCTGGCCTCGCCGACTTGCATCGCGTACCTGGGTTTGCAACCGTACGATGGAACGGCGGTCCTGGAACTGAATAACTCTCTGATGTTCGGGCTGATGGAACTGCTGCTTGGTAGCAAGGGGCGCGCCACAACCTCGTTTCAGCGGAAGATTACCGAGATAGAGAAGAACCTGATTCAGACCCTGATGCGGGTGGTTCTGCGCGATCTTGGGGAAGCGTGGAAGATGGTCACCGATATCTCGTTCTCGGTTCAATCCTTAGCCAGCGAGCCCGCGCTGCTTCACGTCCTGGCGCCCGCCGAAGCGGTGATCGTGATTGCAATTGAGGTTCGAGTGGGCACAACATCGGGCCTGATGAATCTGGCGATCCCTTCCATCTTCATTAAACGCCTGCGGAACAAATTCGACCAGTTGCGGCAAGTTCGCCGCGCGCAATCCACGGAGAAGGATCAGCTCATCATGGCGCGGCTTCTTCAGGAGGCGAATGCCACGCTCGAAGCGCGCATCGTTGCAGGCGCTATCAGCACGCGAACGCTGATCGATTTGGAGCCCGAGAACGTGTTGATCCTCGACCATCCGCTGGAGCGCGCAGTCAGCGGCTTTCTGAACGGACGCGAGAAGTGGCTCGGAAGTTTGGTTACGCGCGACGAGAAGTTCATCTTTCAACTGAGCGAGCCGGCTAGAAAGACCAGCGCGACATAGCAGACTCTGCTATCCCACCTGGTTTACCAGCGTGCCGATGGGCGGTATGGTGATGCGAATCTCATCCCCCGCCTGAAGCGTAAAGGAATCCGGTGGAACAATGCCGGTTCCGGTCAGCAGGAAGCAGCCATTCGGGAAGCTATTGTTCCGGTAAAGAAAGCCGGCAAGTTCGGCGGGCTCGCGCTTCATCGCTTCGAGCGAGGTTCCAGCGGAAAACTCAGTCAGGTCGCCACGCATGATTTCAAGGCGAATCTCGGTTGCTTTTGACAGGGGCCTATCTTCTACCAGAATGCAGGGCCCCAGCGAGCAACTGCGGTCGTAGACTTTCGCCTGCGGAAGATACAGCGGGTTCTCGCCCTCAATGTCGCGCGAGCTCATGTCATTGCCAATCGTGTAGCCCGTAATGCGCCCGGCGGGCGTGATGAGTAGCGTCAGTTCCGGCTCGGGAACCGACCATTTGGCGTCGTCGCGTATGGCTACGCTGCCGTTGGGTCCAACTACGCGATGCGGAGTTGCCTTGAAAAAGAGTTCCGGCCGCTTCGCATTATAAACGCGATCGTAAAAATCGCCTCCCCCGGCCGATTTCGATTCCTGAATGCGGGCGTCGCGGCTGCGGAAATACGTAACCCCCGCGGCCCAGACCTCCTGGTTTCCGATGGGCGGAAGCAAATGCTCCAGCGCACCCTGGTTTACGAGCCGCTGGCTTGATTTCGCCAGATGGTCGTGGAGATCATCACGAACGAGCAGGCTGTCCCATGCTTCGGCCGGCTCCATCAGATACAGCCGGTTTTCTCTCTCGATTACAATTCCGTCCCGGGTGCGATACAGTCTCATCGCTCAGATCTTCAGGAATAGCTTGCGCCGGTACATCCAGAAGAGAATCACCCAGTAAGTAAAGAGCACTGCAGCGCCCATAGTCAGCGGTTCAAGCGCTGTTCCGAAGATCTGGAAGGGCCTTTCGCCAAGATTCGTGCGGAAACTGCCGTAGATGAAATGTTCGAACAGATGGGCAATCAT
>JAICXK010000369.1 GCA_025980435.1 Bryobacteraceae bacterium | reverse complement strand
GTATGAGGAATATCACTCTGAGCGTTGAGGACGATGCTAACCTGAGATCGTAGTGAAGTTCGCCCACGCCGTTAAAGCCGCCAAGCTCGTCGGAGCCGACCTGCTGAAGACGACCAAAGCAGCAAAGTACGTTAAAGTCGATCACGCCAAACGGTTTGCGCAGCATGTCGTCCCTGAAGTGGTGCGTCCGGCACGCATTATCTGGAACCAGGCTATCGGTGGCATCTTTCTCCTGTTCGCCATACTGTTCTTTGGAAACGCGTTCCGCTATTACGACGGCAAAACTGCCAGCCCGAACAACGGCGTAGCCCTGGTGTTCTCCCTTTTTCTCGGCGCAATTATGGCATATTTCGGCATCGTCTCCTTTATGAGGGCGCGCCGCATTGCACGGCGTTAGATCCTTTTGCCGACTCCTGAGCAGCCCGGCGAATTCCCGTTCACCCGCGGAATTTACCCGGACATGTATTGCCGAAGGCTCTGGACCATGCGGCAATATGCCGGCTTCGGGACCGCCGAAGAAAGCAACCAGCGCTACAAGTTCCTCCTTTCGCAGGGAATAACCGGGCTCTCCGTCGCCTTCGATCTCCCAACGCAGATGGGGATGGATTCGGATCACGTCTTGGCTAAAGGCGAAGTAGGCCGCGTCGGCGTCGCAATCGATTCGCTCGCCGATATGCAGCTTCTCTTCGACGGCATACGCCTGGAAGAAGTCAGCACGTCGATGACGATCAACTCGACCGCCGCCATCCTGCTCTGCCTTTATGTGCTGGTGGCCGAGAGCCAGGGGGCAAACCGCAAGAAGCTCTCCGGGACTGTCCAGAACGACATCCTGAAAGAGTACATCGCGCGCGGGACGTACATCTATCCACCGCGGCCCGCCATGCGCATCATCACGGACCTGTTCGCCTGGGCGGGCACGGAGCTTCCGGAGTGGAACACCATCTCCATCAGCGGCTATCATATCCGCGAAGCCGGATCGACCGCGGTTCAGGAGATCGCCTTCACCCTGGCGAATTCCATCGCCTATATCGACGCAGCCATCGCGGCCGGACTCGATATCGATTCCTTCGCGCCCCGGCTGAGCTTCTTCTTCAACGCCCATAACAATTTTCTCGAAGAGATCGCCAAATTCCGTGCCGCGCGCCGGCTCTATGCGCACATCATGCGCGACCGCTTCGACGCGAAACTCGATCGCTCCTGCATGCTCCGCTTTCATACCCAAACCGGCGGATCGACTCTGACCGCCCAGCAGCCGGAAGTGAACGTCGTTCGGGTCGCCCTGCAAGCCATGGCCGCCGTTTTAGGCGGCACACAATCCCTACATACGAACGGACAGGATGAGGCGCTCTCTCTACCCAGCGAAACCTCGGCGCGTATCGCGCTCCGGACCCAGCAGGTCATCGCCTGCGAAAGCGGCGTAACAATCGAGCCCGATCCTCTCGGCGGCAGCGAGTACATCGAAAAACTTACAGATCAAATGGAAGCAGCCGCACGCGATTACATAGCGCGAATCGATGCCCTGGGGGGAGCACTTTCCGCCATCGAGCGCGGCTACATTCAAAGTGAAATTCAGAATTCCGCCTATCAATACCAACGAGCTGTCGAACAGGGGAAGCAGATTGTCGTTGGCGTGAACAAGTTTCAAATCGAAGACACCGAATCCCCGCAGCCCTTCCGGGTCGACCCCGCGCTGGAGCAGAACCAGATAGAACGTGTCCGGCAGGTGCGCGCCTCGCGTTCCAAGAGCGATGTTTGCGCGGCGCTGGCCCGCCTGGATGTCGCCGCGCGGAGCGCCGGTAACCTGATGCCGCCCATTCTCGACTGCTGTCGCGCTTCTGTAACTGTCGGGGAAATTTCAGATGCCCTACGCAGCATCTTTGGCGAATATCGCGAGACTTTTTAGCTCCCGCTTACATCGGAACGATCATGAGCGAAATTCATGCCTTGGCTGCCCGGCAGGCGGGCGGTAAATTGGAACCTTTTTCATACGACCCCGGTTCTCTTGGGGATGATCAGGTCGAAATTGAAGTTCAGTACTGCGGAATCTGCCACTCCGATTTTTCTTTTTTGAACAACGAGTTCGGCCTGACCCAATTTCCGTTTGTCCCCGGTCACGAAGCTGTCGGAAAAGTAGTTGCGGCGGGCAAGAATGCAAAGCTCGTCAAAGTCGGTCAGGCGGTCGGCCTGGGTTGGAACGCCGGAAGCTGCCTCCACTGCTATCAGTGCCTCACCGGCAATCACAACATGTGCTCGAATCTCGAGCAGACTATGATCGGCCGCTACGGCGCATACGCCACGCGCGTCCGCTGCCATTGGGTTTGGGCCACTCCGATTCCGGAGGGCATCGATCTTGCGAAGGCCGGCCCGCTATTCTGCGGCGGCATCACGGTTTTCAACCCGCTGGTCCAATTCGATGTGCGCCCTACCGATCGCGTGGGAGTCATCGGAATCGGCGGGCTGGGTCATTTGGCGCTGCAATTTCTGAATCAGTGGGGCTGCCACGTGACGGCATTCACGACCTCGCCCTCGAAAGCAGACGAAGCGAAGAGAATGGGCGCGGATGCGGTTCTCAACACGCGCTCGGCAGACGAGCTAAAGAAGGCCGCGGGGTCTTTCGATTTCATTCTTTCCACCGTGGCCGCCTCAGATCTGGATGTAAATCCCTACATCGCTGCGCTCGCGCCCAAGGGACGCTTTCACATCGTCGGAATCATTCCCGAACTTAAGATTGGGCTGTTCCCCCTCTTAGTAGGACAGCGGTCCGTTTCATCAAGCCCATCCGGAGCGCCCGCCACCGTCGCAACGATGCTCGACTTCTGCGCGCGCCACAAGATCGCTCCCGTTACCGAAGAGTTTCCAATGAGCAAAGCCAATGAGGCTCTGGCGCACCTGGAAGCCGGCAAGGCCCGCTACCGCATCGTTTTGAAGAACGATCTGCAATAGATCCTAAAATAGGTTTTGGACACCATCCATGTCATCGGCGCCGGGCTTGCCGGCTGCGAGGCCGCGTACCAGGCTGCCGAAGCGGGCGCGCGCGTCATTTTGTATGAAATGCGCCCGGACAAGCGCACGCCTGCTCACAAAACGGATTGTTTTGGCGAACTCGTCTGCAGCAACTCGCTGAAAACGGAGCAGGTGCATTCCGCGCCCTGGCTGCTGAAGCGGGAGATGCGTTTTCTGGATTCGTTGCTCCTGCGTGCCGCCGATGGCGCGCGCGTTCCGGGCGGGCATGCGCTCACGGTCGATCGCGAAATGTTTTCAGATCAGATCACCCGCGCCATGGAATCGCATCCAAAAATCGAAATTCGCCGCGAAGAAGTAGCCGCGATTCCTTCGGACGGAATTGCCATCATCGCGTCCGGCCCGCTCACCAGCGATGCGCTGGCCGAAGAAATCGGCCGCATTACCGGCTCCGAGCGGCTGTTCTTCTACGACAGCATCAGCCCCATCGTCGCGGCGGAGTCCATCGATATGTCGGTCGCGTTCCGGGCTTCGCGCTATGGCAAATCGCTGGACGGCAGCGACGATTACATCAACTGTCCCTTTAAGAAGGATCAATACGAATGCTTTCTCGATGCGCTACTCGAAGCCGGGTTTTACGAGCCGCATATTCCCGACGACCACACCCCATACTTTGAAGGTTGTCTGCCGATTGAAGAGATCGCACGCCGCGGACGGGACACCCTCCGCTTCGGCCCTATGAAGCCCATCGGCTTGACCGATCCCCGTACCGGCCGTTGGCCCTATGCTGTTGTGCAGCTCCGGCAGGAGAACCAGCGCGCCGATAGCTATAACCTGGTTGGGTTCCAGAACCACATGCGGTTCGGCGATCAGGCGCGCATTTTCCGGCTGATCCCGGGCCTCGAAAGCGCCGAGTTCCTGCGCTTCGGCCAGATGCATCGCAACACCTACATCAACTCACCCGCCCTGCTCACTCCCACCCTGCAATTGAGAAACGACCCGCGCATCTTCTTCGCCGGGCAGATCTCC
>JAICXK010000106.1 GCA_025980435.1 Bryobacteraceae bacterium | reverse complement strand
TTCTACGCCCCTGCTTTCAGCTTTTCGCGCTGTTCCTTCAAGATCGCTTTGCGGCTGAGCTTGATTTTGTTACCTTCGAGCGCGAGGACTTTGACCAGGATCTGGTCGCCCTCCTTCAATTCGTCGCGAACGTTCTTGATGCGGCTCTCCGAGATTTCGCTGATGTGCAAAAGACCGTCGGTACCCGGGAAGATCTCGACAAAGGCTCCGAACTCGGCGATGCGAACCACCTTGCCCAGATACGTTTTGCCTACTTCAGCAACGGCCGCGATATCGGCGACCATCTGCAGAGCCCGGTTGGCGGACTCGCCGTCGGAAGCGAAGATATTGACAGTGCCGTCGTCGGTAACGTCGATTTTAACGCCGGTCTGCTCGATGATCCCCTTAATGATTTTGCCGCCAGGGCCGATCAGCTCGCGAATCTTGTCGGTCGGAATCTTGGTTGTATAGATGCGCGGCGCATATTGAGAAAGCTGCTCGCGCGGCGATTCGATGGTAGCCAGCATCTTGCCCAGAATTTCCAGGCGACCCTTACGGGCTTGCTCCAAAGCCTCCGACATGATTTTGGTCGTCACGTTCGGAACCTTAATATCCATCTGCAAGGCGGTGATGCCGTCCTTGGTTCCCGCCACCTTGAAATCCATGTCGCCGTAATGATCTTCGGCGCCTGCGATATCCGTCAGAACCGCGTAACTGTCGCCTTCGAGCACCAGGCCCATGGCGATACCGGCGACCGGAGCGGCGACCGGGACACCTGCATCCATCAGTGAAAGCGTGCCGCCACAGACGCTGGCCATGGAGCTCGAACCGTTGGATTCGAGAATGTCGCTGACCACGCGGAGCGTATAGGGGAAGTTCTTTTCGTCCGGGATGACGCTAGCGAGGGCGCGCTCCGCAAGTGCGCCATGTCCGATTTCACGGCGCCCCGGACCGCGCATAAAGCCAACTTCTCCAACGCTAAATGGCGGAAAGTTATAGTGCAACATGAATCGCTTGGACGTTTCGCTGAGGTCGAACATTTCGATGCGCTGCTCATCGTCCTTGGTGCCCAGAGTAGTCGTGACGAGAGCCTGTGTTTCCCCCCTCGTAAAGATGGCGGACCCATGTGTCCGAGGCAGAACGCCGACTTCGCAGGTGATGGGGCGGATCTGATCGAATGCACGGCCATCGGGGCGGCGGCGGTCCTTCAACATCTCATCGCGGAAGATCCGCTCCTTGAGGTAGTCGAAAGTCTTACCTGCCTCGACCTGATCGGCTTCTTCGGTATACAGCGCGAGCGCTTTCTGCTTGGCCTGATCAACACGGCTATAGCTGTCGAGCTTTCCGTGCTTCCCGGTGTTTAAGGCATCGCTGAGTTCGGCGCGAACCGAATCGGAGATCTTTGCAAGCATTTCCTGGTTGACGGAGGGCGAGGTGAATTCGCGCTTTGCCTTGCCGGCCGCTTTCATCAGCTCGCGGATTCCGCTGGCAATTTTCTTGCAACAATCGTGGCCGAACTCGATGGCCTCCAGAACCTCGGCTTCGGTAGCTTCGCCGGCGCCGGCTTCCACCATGACGATACCTTCTTCGGTTCCGGCGACAACAATGTTCAACTTGGCGTCTTTGGTTTCGTCATAGCTCGGGTTGGCGCGGTACGTCCCGCCAAGGAGACCGACTCGGACGCCGCCCAGCACGTGATGGAAGGGAATATCGGAGATAGCCAGGGCCGCGCCTGCGCCGATTATGGCAAGCACGCTTGGATCGCGCTCCGGATCGGCTGAAAGGACCATAGCGATAATTTGGGTTTCGCAACCGAACCCTTCAGGGAAGAGCGGGCGCACGGGTCGGTCGATCAAGCGGCTGGTGAGGACTTCTTTTTCCGAGGGGCGCCCTTCGCGCTTGATGAATCCGCCGGGGAATTTGCCCGCAGCGTACGTGTATTCGCGGTAATCGACCGTGAGGGGGAAGAAACTGGCGCCCGGCTTGGGCTTCTCCGCGGCGCATGCGGTGACCAACACCACCGAATCGCCCGAACGAACAACGACAGACCCATTGGCCTGCTTGGCAACTTTGCCGGTCTCGATGGAGACCTTTGACCCGTAAAGGTCTATTTCAACTGTATGTGACATTAAAAAATTTCCCGATGTGTTCGGGATCAAGTGAGGACTTAGAGCGGAAGCGGAGGGACCATTTTCCAAAATGGCGTTACGCGAACTCAAAGGGAACCCACGCCGATGGACGGCGGGTCCGTCGCGCCTGCTTGAGAACCGTAACTAGCGGCGAATTCCCAGACTCTGAATGAGAGTCTTATAACGTTCCGGACTGCGGTCTTTCAGATATTTGAGCAGCTTCCGCCGACGCGCCACCATGGTCAACAGGCCACGGCGGGAGTGGTGATCCTTTTGATGGGTTTTGAAGTGCTCAGTCAACTGCAAGATGCGCCGACTCAGAAGGGCAACCTGAACCTCTGGCGATCCCGAGTCCGATTTGTGAACCCGGTATTTATGAATGACTTCCGATTTTTGTTCAACCGCCAGAGCCATGCTAGAAAACGATACTCCTCGTCTTTACCTTAATCTCGATTTTTACTTTCCATAGGTTAGCACAACGAGCGAGTGACCGGGGCAAATGCCAGCGTGTTCCTGAACTCTCGTGGCCAGGCATGAAGTACCGTTCTTAGAACGTGTACGAAAGTCCGATCAACGGAACGACTCGCTGCCGAAGCCCCCCGTCGTTCAACGCAATGAGGATGTTGCCGCTCAGCAGCAGACGTCCGAAAACGTTGTACTTAAGCCCGACGGCTGCGTTGCTCTGGTTATAGGTCTCCTTGATGGCGGTGTCGACATTTGAAAAGTCCCTCTGTGGGCCAACAACGAGCGGGTACTGGCTTGAGGGAGTATAAGTTGTACTTTTGACCCGTGGCGCATTGATCAGTTCCTGCCCGATGTAATCGACTGCGAGAGTAAGCGAATGCGTGATGCCGACGTCGGTACCGGCAGAAAAGAAGCCGTACCCGGGAAGTCTCGCCTTAGTCCCGGCCAAAATGTCGCCTGCGAGAAGGGAAGATCCATTCCACTGGTAGCCGAGGTTTACGTGCGGCGTTAAATGGCCCGTGCGGATCGACATGGCCGCAAATGGCTTCAGCCCCCAGGCGCCCGATCCAAGGAAATTCCGTTCGTCACCGGTCGGGACGCGAACATCTGCCAGCAGCGCCAGGCTGAGCCGGTCACCCCGATATACACTTCCCTTGATTCGAAACACAACGTCGCCGAAACCAGAAGCGCTGTTCCGGCTTGGATTCCAGTAGAGATTTCCGACATTTATGGGCGAAGATTGATCATTCGAAAACGTATGTGTGAGGCTGGTTCTCGGATTCGCCGGATCAAAAAAGTGCGCAAAGGGAGGGCCGTTGCTGCAGCAAGGCTGAAACTTTCCATTCACGATCGTCGGTTCTGTATCAACGGTGCGATTAATTGTCGCATCCGAAGTAGCATTGAACCCCACCTCAAGTATCGGCACCGCAACCGAGATGTCGACGTGATCCGTGAGACCATACGTTCCAAAAACCGTGAATTGGTTGACCTTCAAATCCAGCGAATTTACTGTCGAGATAAATTGGCTTTCGTAAGGTTCGGAACTGTGGTTTGTCCCGGTATCTGGCTGGTGGCTGAAAACAGCGGGCAGGTTGTGAAGCGGCACGCCGTCCAGTTTGTCGAAACGGAATCGCTGAAATGTTGTGCCGAAATAGAATCGGTGCCGGCCAATTGTCTCGGCGCGCTCCGTGAGGACGGGCCCGAAGCTTTGGGCAGACCTCGAATAGACACCGGTTGCCGGATCGTATTTGTAAGTGAACCCCGATGCCGGGCTGGCGAGCGGAAGCAATGTCAATTGAGTCGCGATTGCCGCGTCCAGGGCTGCAAAGTCCGACTGAAACGTGGAATTGAAATGAGCCACGTGCGATGCGTTCGGCAAAACGAGTCCGTACGGCCCGTACAAATTCGGGATCACGCAGGCTAGCCCGGGCTGTCCCGTGCAATGATTCGTGCTCGGAAGGACCTTGTTCAAGCCTGGTACGGAAGAAATCGGGACCGGAGTAGATTGCGCCAAAAGGTGGAACCCAGCTGCCAGGACGGCGAACAGCGCGAAGCAATTTCGGGACAAGTTAGACCCTCCGAAGGAGATTTAGTGAAATCAGGCTAGCACAACTGACATGGTTTTCTACGCGTTGGCAGCAAAAAATCTTGCACCGCCGATCCGACACATCCTGGTAGTCGTGGGACTTGGCGGTGTCGAAAGTCATAGTACTGCTCCGCAAACGTCCAGTAACCTGCGTTATCTTAAGGACATTCGAGAATAGAGGTGGCTGCTCCCTTCCTCATCAAGAACCGCTACGAGATCAAGTCGGTTCTCGGCCGCGGCGGCATGGGCGTCGTGTATCACGCGTTCGACACGCTGATGAGACGCGACGTCGCCGTGAAGACCTTGCGCGATATCCCCAGCAATGTCTTCATTGAGCTCTTTTACCGCGAATGCAGCGTTTTGGCGGCAATGGTTCATCCCAACGTCGTCGAGATCTTCGACATGGGTGAGTTCGAGGAGGAGGGTGTGGACAAGCCCTACTTCGTGATGCCGCTGCTTCCCGGCCGCACGCTGTACGACCTTATCTATCCTGCCGGTATTCCAATCTCCACAAACCGCTGTGTGGATATCATCTCGCAAGCCTGCCGCGGCCTGCAGGCCGCTCACGACCGTGGCCTGCTGCACAGGGACATTAAGCCCCGCAACATTTTCGTCATGAACGATGACGCTGTAAAGCTCATCGACTTCGGGGTTGCGCATTTGATGGGGAACAATTCCACGGGCGTGCGCGGGACTCCGCAGTATATGTCGCCGGAGCAAATTACCTTCAAGCCGCTCAGCACCCGCAGCGATCTCTTCTCGATTGCCACCGTCTGCTACGAGGCGCTGACTGCGGTTCATCCGTTTCTTCGCGATCCGGAGCGACGAGACTCCGACGTGGATATTGCTACCGCGATTACGGCGCACGTTCCGCCCCTCGCCGCAGAACTGAATCCGGGCGTTAGCAAAGCTGTGGCCCAGGTGATTGCCAAAGGGATGGCAAAGGATCCGTGGGCGCGGTTCGAATCTGCGGCAGGTTTCGCAGATGCTCTGCAAAAGGCGATGCGGAACGAAAGCATTACGGGCGCGAGCCTTGCGACGGTCCGTATCCGCCTGGAGCGAGCTCGCCGCAGTTTCGAAGAGAGAGACTACCAATTTGCGTCCGAAATTGTAAGCGAGCTGGAGGCGGAAGGTCATAGCGACCCGGAAATCGTTCGAATCCGGCACCAACTGGATGAAGCAGTTCAAAAGGAGAGGACCAGCCGCTTACTTGAATCCGCGCAACGGTGCTTTGACGGCGAAGAGTACTCACTCGCTTTGCGAAAGCTACAGGAGATGCTGCAGTTAGATGCTGAGAACGGCGAAGCGCTCGAGCTCAAAAGGAAAATCGAGGAGGTCCTAACAGAGCAGAAGGTTGCCGAGCTTCTGAAGACCGCGGCTGAATATTTGGAACAGTCCGCGTTCACAAGCGCCCGACAGGCGGTGCAGAACGCTCTAAAGCTTCGCCCAAACGATGCTCGTGCGCGGCAGTTCCTGAACGAAGTTGATTACAGGCAGAAGGAGGTATTACGACAGCGGCAGGAGCAGGAAAGACTTTACCAGGCGGCTCAGGCTGCCTGGTTGGGCGGAAAGATAGAAGCCGCTATTGAGAGCCTGGAAAATTTGACCGAGCTCACTCAACGCTCGAGTGAAGCCAGAGAGCGGATCAATGAATACAAGGAGTTCTACCGGCGTGTCCGGGGTGAGCACAATGCCCTGAAATCCTCGCTGGACCAGGCAGGCAAACTACTGGCTTCCGGCGATCTGTCCGGCGCACAGCGAATTTGTGATCGTTACCTTGCAAAGTATCCGGAGCACGCCGATTTTGCGCGACTTAAGCAAGATGTTTTACGCCTTCGGGGAGAGCGGGCAGTAGCGTTCCGGCGAACCATAAGCGAGCGGGTTGCGGCGGAGCGGAAAATCGAGAAGCAAATCGAGATTCTGGAAGAAGCGATCCGGTCAGCGCCCAGTGACGACTACTTCACCACAGAAATCAAACGGGTCCGGGAAAAGCAGACCGAAATCGCCAATCTGGCGGGAAGAGCGCGGGATTTGGAGAAACAAAGCGCGTTTCTGGGGGCAATCCAGGAATGGGAAAAGCTGCGAACTCTGTACCCGCACTATCCCGAATTAGACGCACGCATCTCAAACGCGAGAAGCGCCTGGGAGCGCCAGCGCGCACAGGCGAAAAGCAACTGGCTCAAGCGTATCGAGCACGCGTTGAAAGAAGAAGACCACGAGTTGGCGGACCAGTTGCTTTCCGATGCCGACCGCGATTTCCCGGGTGACGATGAGCTGCAAAAACTACGCGGGCGGAAGGATCAGCAGCTTGAACTGTTCGACAAGGTCGGTACCCTGCTGGCAAATTCTGAAGAAGCCGTTGCGCAGCGGCGGTATCAGGAAGCGATTACAGCGCAGAGTGAGGCCACTGAACTGAGTCATGGGCTTCAAAAATTAACAAGGCGAGTATTCGCGAGCGCAATCGACCAGGCCGGCAAAGCCGTCAAAGAAGACTGGCGGGCGGCCGACGCGCTGATCAAATCCGCAACAAGACTCGACCCCGCTCTGAGGATTCCTCACGCCTTATCCGATGAGATCCGCAAGCGCGAACGCGAAGAGGATATACAAAGAGTTCTTCAGGACGCCGATGCCGAAGCAGGATTGGGTCGGCTCGACCAGGCACTCGATCATCTCAAAAAAGCGCTGAATAAGTATCAGGCAGAGCCCCGGCTACGGGACCGTATTCGTTCGGTCGAGAGTGCGATTGCGGAGAGGCGCAGCAGAGAAGCGCGTGAAAATCGCCTTCAGAAATTGAAGTCGCTCGCGGATGAGCTTGGTCGAAGCCAGAATCCGATCCGCGTCAAAGACTTCCTCGTTCGCAGCGACTCTATAGCGGAAGGCTACTTCACTGACCCGGAGTTCTCTACTATCCTGCTCGATATCGCGGAGCAAGTCTCTACCTATGAGAAGGCGAATAGCGCCTTTTTAGATGATGACGTGAAGCAATGCCTCGCGGCTTGCGAAAGAGGATTAGGCCGTTTTCCGGATCGACGCCTCTTCCTTGCTTTGAAGACGCGGGCTGAAGGGCGGCAGGCGGCAAAAGCGGCGGAGTATCTGGAACGAACGGAGCAAAAACTTACAGCCGAACGCGATTTGGAAAAGCGCGTGCAAATCCTTGAGGAGGCGGCGCGAGAGTACCCCGAAGAAGCCCATTTCCAGGAAGAACTCGCCCTGGTCCGCAATGAGCAGAACCTGGTAGCGGCAATTGCCGATCGCGCTCAGAAATATGAGCGGAGCGGCCTCACAACTGAGGCGCAAGAACAGTGGAACTATCTCCAAACTATTTATCCGCTCTACCCTGGGTTGGATGAGGCTATCGAGCGCTGCTCCGAAGAATTGCGGAGAAGACATGAGAGCGCGAGGAATGCATACGTTTCGGAAGTGGAGGAAGCGCTCCAGAACCGGAACTATACTCTCGCCGCAGAGCGGCTTAACAAAGCGCAACTCGATTTCCCGCAAGATGAAAAACTCTCGACCCTTTCGGAATTTCTGCGGGAACGAATCGACACCAGATCACGCGCTCAGGCATGCCGGAGCGCCGCGCGCGAAGATCTGGAATCGAGCCGCTTCGAACCGGGGCAAGAACGTCTTCGCGAAGCTCTTACTCTCGGAAAGGATGAGCCTGACATTTCGGAACAGGTTGCTCAACTTTTATTGGAGCATTCGCATCGGGCTCTCGCGGTCGATCTGAACATCGCTGAGTCCATGATTGCCGCGGCTCGTGCAGCGCACCCCGCCCTAGCCGTTCCGGCCGAGCTGAAAGCGAGCATCGCCGAGGGGCACAGGCGCCGGGATTTTGATGCCTGCGCCGAATCCGTCCGAACGCTTGAAAAAACTGGCGATATACCCGGCGCGCTAGAGGTTGTTCGCGGATTCCTGTCCACTTACAAGGGCGACAAGCAGGGTGAAGGCCTGGAAAGGCGCTTGACAGAGCAGCAAGAAGAAGCTGAGGAGCGAGCTCGGCGCGCACGGCATCTCGAAGAGCTTAGAGGCTTCGAGGATGAGGCAATCACAGTTGTACAGGCGGAAAATCTTCTCGATTTGCTGAAACGGACTCAACAAATTGCTCACAAGCACGCGCGGGATGAGGAAATCACTCGTGTAGCGGGGCAAGTCAGCGGAAAGATTTCGATTCTGGCGGACATAAGGGCGCTCCTGAATCAGGATCGGTTAGAGGACGCAGAGCGACTTTGCCTGGAGGGCGCCCGGCAGTTCCCAACCTATCCGGCATTTTCAGAACTGAAAGGGCGAATTGAGGTTCGCCAGGGCGAACGGGCAGCGGATTATCTCCGTGAAGTGGAACAGAGGCTCTCCGGTGAGCGTGACTTCAGCAAGCAGGCTGAAATCCTGGCTGCAGCCGTTGCGCTGTATCCAAACGAAAGCTATTACGATGAAGAGCTGAAGCTGGTCCGCAATAAGCAGGCCTTGCTTGATGCCGAGATTGCGCGAGCGCGCGATCTCGAATCTAAAGAGCTATATGAAGATGCCTTGCGGGAATGGGAAATTCTCCGGAGCAACTATCCATGGCGGCCCGGCCTTGATGATGAATTTAATCGTGTCGGGCAGAAATGGGAACGAAAGAGAGCTGAAGTAAAACGTGATTGGGTACAGCGCATTGACGCCGCTCTTGCACAGGGCGACCCGGAACACACACTCAATCTCGTTGAAACGGCGCTGGCTGATCTCCCGGAAGACGCCAATCTACTGGAATTCAGGCGTCGGGCAAGTGAAGCCATAAACCAGAGATCGGTTGCATACGATCTGTTCGCGCAAGGCGAAAATGCCCTTGCGAATGGCGAGATCCGCAAAGGAGCCGATTGCCTGATACGGGCATTTCGACTCGTCCATACAAGCGACCGGCTACAGAGTGAGATCGAAAACTTACTTTTGCGGTATTCGGAAGCCCTTGTTGAGGAAAACTGGCGAGCTTCACAGCTCCTCGTCGCCACGTTAACCGAAGTTCAGCCCGAGCGAGATATTCCGTCCGGCCTGCTTCAGTCGATTCGGACTCACCAGGCCGAAACTGAGATCCAGGATGCGCTGTCGGCAGCAGCAACAGCGGAATCAGCCGGCAATCTGGCCGAAGCTAAGCATGCTTTGGAAACCGTTGCTTCGAGATATCCCGGCGAGCAACGAATACGAGAGCATTTGGAAACGCTCGCCGCCAGAATTCGCGAGGCAGAAGCAAAGCGCGATCGTGCAGATGCCCTTCGCCAACTGGCACAGTTACGTTCTCAACTTGGTGCGACGAAGAAGAAGCGACGGCTGGCTCAGTTGCTTTCAACAGTCGGGTCTTCGAAGTTCATCGATTCGAAGGATGAGGCCGTTGGCAAAGCTGCCGCCGAATTGCTTGCTGAGGTGAGCGCAAAGCTGGAAGCAATTCAATCAAGTCCTCGCCTGCCATCAGCACCGCTCGCCGAAACGCTGGAAGAAGCGAATCCATCTCCGCGGCGAAAATTGCTTACGCGCAGGCGCTTAATGGTCTCTCTTCCCGTATTGCTCGTGCTCAGCGCTTTTACGTTCTGGTTCGCACGGGCCCCTCGGGCTCGCCAGGTTGAGCTTTCGATTGTTCCGGATAACGTTTCGGTCCGGGTCGGCCAATACTCGTGCGACACTCCCAAATGCAACCTGCGGTTAGCGCCTGGCCGGTACGAAGTGCAGCTCACGAAGAACGGATATGCGCCGCTGGCAATACCGCTAACGATCAATTCAGGCGCGAGCGAGGGGCCCCGGATCGTAGCTAGTTTGGTGCAAAATGCTCCCGTGATTGAGATATCGGGAAACGTGACGGAGGGGGACGTCTACCTGGATGATGCAAAGGTCGGGTCGCTAAAGGGGGCGCAGTTTGGTATTGACACGGTCGAACCGGGACCACATGTAATAAAAATTAAGAGCGAAGAAGGCGAAGCGACAATTCCTGTACGAGTGGGTGACAATGCCGCTCCCACGATTACGGGGCCGCTCTTCGCGAAAGATCTTGGGGTGGTAGCTGTTATGAGAGGCTCGGGGGCGGGGGGATTAGCGACAAGCGGCCGCGCTGCGCAGCCCGTCTACCTGGATGACAAGCAAGTCGGCTTGACGGCATCCGCGCCCTTGCGAATACCTGGTTTGACGGAAAGCGCTCATCGCGTTCGAGTCGGAGATGGATCCGAGTCGCTTAACTTCGACCTGCCGCAGCGAGCTACGCCAGCACTGTATGCATTTCTAGTGGGCAATCTAAAAGTAGGTACTCTCGTCATCTCGGCTAATGTAAATGATGCTCAGATATTCGTCAATGAGAAGCGATATGCCGCCGCGGGAAACGAGGGGAAGCTGCGTCTGGTGCTGCCAGCGGGAAGTTACAGCGTTCGCGCCACTCGCCAGGGCTACACGCCTTCCGAGGCGGCACGGGTATCGGTGTTCAGCAGGTCAGAAACCGCCCTAAATCTCCGTCTGACGCCCAAGCCGGCAGTGATGGAAGTTCGGGGCGCCGCGCCTGGCACTCAGATCAGAGTGGACGGCACACAGATTGGAGCCGTCCCGAAAAACCGTACCTTTGTAAAACCGTTGAGCTCGGGCGATCATATCGTGACGCTTTCACGCGACGGCTTTTCCCCAAAGGCCGTCAATCGCCGCTTCCTCCCGGGTGAAACTACGGTGCTAGCCGGATCCGACGTAGAACTTACAAGCGCAGCTCCTGATGCAGTTGCTCTGGAGACACAAGACTGGACTCGGGTGAGCGGAAGCCGGAGTATATCCGAGCTCCAAAAATTTAGGCAGAAGTACCCCGCGGGCCCACACGCGGCTGTAGCGGGTGAGAAGATTCAGGAAATTGCATGGGAAACGCTGGATAAGAAGAGTTCTTCGGCCGTCCAGGCGTTTCTCACGACATACCCCGATGCGCCGCACAGCATGGAAGCGCGGAATCTACTGGGCAATCTTCGGCAGGCGGACGAAGCTCATATCGAGAAGACCGATTGGGATGCGACAGATCAGAAAAGTATTCCGGCGTTAGAACGTTTCCTCAGCAAACATCCTAATGCCGCTCAGGCTCAAGCTGCAAAGCAAGCACTGATCGACCTGAACCAGAGAAAGAAGGCGGCAGACCTGGAGCAAGCGGAGGAGAATGCATGGGCGGCCGTCAACCTGAAGGATCGCCGCTCGATCGAGTCATATAAAAGCAGATTCCCCAGTGGCAAGCACTTCAGCCAAGCCGACGCTGCGTTGCGGAGCATCCCCAGCTCCGACGCTGCGTCCGGTGACTCGGCGGCGGTGCTTGCGACCCTTCAAAAGTTTGCGGCTAGCTGGAATGAAAAAAATCCGGAAGCTATTGTAATGTTGCAGCCTAGCTTGAGCAAGCGGACTGTGCGAACGTCACTCGACGCCGTTCGTTCCATGCAGATGACCATCACCGCTATATCCGCCCCTCAAGTTTCCGGCGATCGCGCAACGGTTGTTTGCCGGCGCAAGGTGGCTGAAACATTCTCAGACGGCACGGAGAAGAGCAGCCCGGAGACGATCGTGACGTTCACCCTTGTTAAACAGGGTCGTACGTGGGTAATTGAATCTGCAAAGCAATAGCGCAAGGAAGGGCTCCCTACGCAACTCGTTCCGCCGACTCCGGGTGGACAGTTTGCGCTGCCTCTCAACGCACGCGATCTTCCAGCCGCGCCGCTTCGCCGCTCTGCGCGGAACTGACGAGCTGCCTGACGTCTTCTAGTTCCTTCTTCAGGCGTGCGCCGCGACGCGCGAGGCTGATTACGTATAACAGCACGATCAGCCAGGCGGCCAGGAAGCCGTAAAACATGAAAGTAAAATTGCGGGGGTCCATAAAAATTCCTTTTCCTTATGCGGCATTTGCCAGGCGGCGCAGTGAATCGATTTCACGAGCGGTTGCTTCCTGCCGCGTGCGCACAAGAACAAGCGCCGCAGCCATCAGCAAGAGCGCAATCAGGTTGAAGTAGATCATGCGTTCCATGGCGGGGTCTATCGTGCCGCCGCCGGTGCGAATGCTAAGAACGGGCCCGGGGTGGTTATTCCGGAACCACTCAATTGATTTCCAGACGATCACCACGTCCACACAGCCGAAAATACAGAGCGCTGAGGAAAGGCGGGCGCGCTGCGTCGGCTCGTCAATCGCACGGCGCATCATCAGGTATCCGCTGAAGATCAGCACGCAAACCAGCGCCGAAGTAAGCCGGTAATCCCAGGTCCACCAGATTCCCCAAATCACACGAGCCCAAATGCTGCCGGTCACAATGTTCACGACCGAAAAGATGACAGAGACCTCGACGACCGAGGCGGCCAGCGAATCCCAGCGCAACTTGCCGGAGGATAAGTACAGAACACTCAGCGTGAGCGCGACAAAGTAGCCGATCATGCCTGTGATGGCCGCCGGGACGTGGAAGAAAATGATCCGGTAGATGGCGCCCTGCATGGCCTCGTCCGGAAGCACCAGGAAGATTTGATAAAGGTCGTAGGCCAGAAGGCCGGCGGCGGCGATGGCCAGCCCAATTGCAATCTTTTCACGCATACGGATATACCTCTATTCTCAACTAAGTTATTAGAATCGTGTCGGCCAGCAGGAGCGCCAGCGCAGTGAACACAACATCGAACACGATTAGAAGCCTTCCCCAGAGCAACTGGTCCGCCTGGGACGGCTGCGCGCTAAACAGAAGGTTCGTAATCTCGATGGCGGCGATGAGTAAGGGGATCAGTAACGGGTAGATGATGACCGGCAGCATCAGTTCGCGAAGCCTGAGGTTCACCGTGAGCGCTCCGAAGACCGCTCCGACAACCGAGATGCCCCAGGTGGCCAGCACGAACGCCGCAGCCAGTTCGCCTGGATGCAGCCACCAGCGGATGTCGTAGAAGATACCGAAAACGATTAGCGATACGAACTCCACAACCAGCAGCATCGCCAGATTTGCAATGGCTTTTCCGATCAGCAGGCTGGCTCGCGAGAGCGGCGAGGCGAGCAGCGCATCCAGGCATTCGTTCGGCAGTTCGCGGGCAAAGCCGCGATTGAATACAAGCGCTCCAGCAAAGGCGAACACCAGCCACAACAGGCCTCCCGCAATGTTGCGAGTCTCTTCGGAGGTCACATCGAAGACAAAGCTCAGCAACAGCAGAATGGCGATAGCGAAGGCGCCCGCCGCATTCAGCGATTCCTTTGTTCGCAGCTCAATGGCGAGATCTTTACGCGCTACAGAGAGCGCCTGCCGGACAGATCCAATCATTGCAGGTAGAGGCCGGACATGCGAAGACCCGGGAGTTTGAACACCGGGCATGCCTGTTGCCGCCTGAGAACCAATATCAAGCCGCGCCTGCATCCATGTACCGTCGGTAAAGCAGGGCCGGATCATCCAACATCTCGGGCGTTCGCTCGCCTGTGTAGCAAAGCCGTCCATTTTCAATAAGAGCGACGTGCGATGCGATGGCAAAGGCCTCGCGGAGCTGGTGTGTAGAGAACACAATCGTCGCGCCGCGCTGGCGGGCCTCTGTCAACAGATCGCTCAGCATCGTGATGGCGCGATCGTCGAGCGAAGTAAACGGCTCGTCGAGCAAAAGAACTCCCGGGGTGTGAAGAAACGTCCTGGCAAGCGCCAGCCGCTGCCGCATGCCGCGCGAAAACTGCCGGACCGGCATAGCAGCCACGCGAGCAAGTCCTACGCGATCCAGCCAATCGTTTGCGATTGTGTTTGAATTCCTGATTCCCGCGACGCGCGCAAAAAAATGCAAGTTTTCACGGGCAGAGAGATCTTCGTATACCCCGATGCCGTGCCCGAGAAAACCGACCTGCTCCCGCGCCTTCTCGCTATTCGGCGATTGTCCGAAGACGGTCACGCGCCCACGCTGGAAAGGGGACAATCCCGCCAGAATGCGGAGCAAGGTGGTCTTCCCCGCCCCGTTCCGGCCTAAAAGCGCGCAGCACGATCCGGCATCGACGCGTAACGTCAGGTCGCGCAGCGCAGCGTAATCGCCATAGAATTTCCACGCATGTTCCAGCGCGATGGCATCAGGCATTCGAATGAAGCGTCATTTCCCGTATGGTGAACGCACCGGCGAACTTCTATAGAGCACCACCAGCCCAATGCCGAGTATGCAAAAAGCAAGCGCCAGCAGCCACGGGAGGTGAGTATAAATCCGGGGCTGTCCTTCCGTCACCTGCGGTGAATCGCCGTCGTCCTGCTGCGCTGCCGATTGATCGTTGTTGTGGAGCGAACCGGTTCCGGTGATATCGACGGAGAACGCGGCCGGCGCAATGACGGTATAGATGTTGGCCTGGGTTTTGGGCTCGGTTCCGACGCTCTGGATGTCCTTGCCGGCGAGCGTTACTCCCGGAGGCGCGATGAGACGCAACGGACCTGCGGGCATTCCCTTCACATTCACCACGCGTCCCTGAAACGTGAGCGGCGAACCGGCCGGAAGAACGTAGTTCACATCGATCTCGGTTTGACCCGGCTTGATAGGAAAGTCGACTTTGAATATATCTGCTTCTTTCGTCTTCTCCGCCGGACGCGGCAGAGGCATACCAAGTGGACCTTGCGCGTTAACGCGAACCTGGCCCTTTGCGGCCGGTGGAAGGTAAAACAGCAGGCTACCGAGGGACGGATTATTGTACGTGGTCTTCGAATCGTTCTGAATAATGACGGTCTCGCTGACGCCGGTTTGGCTGGCAGACGGCTCCATCAGCAGCATTCGTTCGGCCACGCGCGCCACGGCCGCCGATTTCGTCGCCTGATAAATGTCCAACTCGACATTGGAAGTTGGAATGTTCGGCGTCATCAGCTTGTTGTAATCGACGCCCTCAAATTTGACCTGGAGAAGCTGCGGCCCGCCGCCCGGCTCATCTCGTTCGAACGCGAAATGACCGGCGGCGTCGGTAGTGGTTGCGCCGAGGGTCTTCATGCCGCCCTGTCCCGGTTTCACGAGTGTAACGGTTAGCCCGGCCTGCGGCTTTCCGGTGGTACGATTCACCACCGTGCCATCCATGGCAGCAAAAAGCGAGGCGGCGCCGAGCACAGACAGGGCCGAGGCGCGAAACAGCGCCTTCATGCGATGGCTCTCCCGCACTCGCCGCAATATTTGAGAGTTTGCGAGAAGCTCGCGCCACAGTGCGGGCAAACCGTTGCAGTAGGCCGCGCCGGCGATTTCTTCGCAGGAGTTGATCTCGCCGCAACCCGAGTCGGCTGCAGCCCGAGGCGCTTAATCGTCTCTTCGGTTTCAGCGAGAACCCCGGCAAGCTCTTTTTGCAATGCCTGCTTGGTCTGCTGATAATCCCCATCGGACAACTTGCCCAGCCGGTATTCAAATTGAAGATCGCGCAGATTATCGTAGATGGCGTGCTTGCGGTCTTCCAGATGCTGAATTGGCGACACGGGAATCGGCTCGGGAACATCCTTGTCGCGAATGGCCAGCGTAAAGAAGAGGGCGCCCAAGGCAATCAGAATGGCAAACGCGATAATCACTTCCGTTCACCGCCCTCCTTAGCGGGAGCGGGGGTTGGTGCAGGTGACTCGTCCAGCTCACGGTCAATTTGTGTCTGGAAGCGATCGATAATCGCCTGATCGCCGGCCGTGAGCGGTTCCGGCTGCTTGCGATTGCGCCGGACGTATCGGGAATAGATCCAGAATCCGATCGCGAGAGCAAATCCTGGCATAAGCCAAACCCAAAGGCCGAGAGGTTGTTGGCCGGATAATGCAGCTACCCCCTCCTCGCGAACAATGGTCGAGACGATGGCAGTGTCGCTCATGCCCTTAGCCTGCATATCGAAAATCCGATGTCGCATCGGATCCGTGTAGTCACAGCGCAGCATCGGGCAATCGCCCACCGTGTTTTTGCAACCGCTACAGCGGCATGCGAGTTTGGCGCCCACGCGCGCCACGCCGGGCGTCAGGTAATTCGTGATGCCTTGCGCAAATATTGTGGCG
>JAICXK010000333.1 GCA_025980435.1 Bryobacteraceae bacterium | reverse complement strand
TTCCTTCCCGAAGAGCTGGCCAATGATCCTACTGCAATCGAACGCCTCGACAGAGAAGCGCGCGCTGCCTCCGCATTGAATCATCCGAACATCTGCACGATTTACGCAGTGGAAGAGCACCAGGGGCAGCCCTTTATTGCGATGGAATTGCTCGATGGGCAGACGTTGCGTGAAGTTATTTCGGCCGCAGAAGCAAATGAAACGCACGGAAAGACTCGGAATGGGCCGATGCCGATTGAGAAGTTGCTTGATATCGCACTGCAGACTCTACAAGGCGTCGATGCAGCTCACAAGAAGGGCATTATCCATCGAGACATCAAACCGGCCAACATCTTTATAACTAGCTCGGGACAGGTCAAGATACTCGACTTTGGCCTCGCGAAGCGAAATGAATCGAAAGGAGTTAAAGGAGAAGAATCGGAGCAATTGGATCTAGCGCCGCGTACGAGTGCGCAGACCGTATTCCAGGCGAATCCGAACCTCACGCGCACCGGAGACACGATGGGAACGGCAGGGTACATGTCGCCGGAGCAAGTGCGAGGCGAGGAGTTGGACATCCGGACGGATTTGTTTTCTTTTGGATTGGTGCTTTATGAGATGGCGGTGGGGCAACGTGCATTTACGGGAGAAACCAGACCTGTCCTTCATGGGGCGATCCTTCACCACGCCCCCATGCCGGTTCGCGAGCTGAATCCCCGCGTTTCGGCAAAATTGGAACGAATCATCGATAAAGCTATCGAAAAGGACCGCAACGCGCGCTACCAGACGGCGGAGAGAATCTGCTGTGATCTCAAAAGTCTGAGGCGCGATACGAAACCGAGACACTGGATGCGATGGTGGGCGGCATGCTCGGCCGTCGTAGCCGTGCTCGCGGTAAGCATGATGTTCTGGCGTGCCAAACCGCATCCTCCTGTTCCTGCAGCTGAGATCAAGCTGCGGCAGCTCACTACCAATTCCGCGGAGAACCATGTAATCAGCGCGGCCATATCGCCGGACGGACGGCTTCTGGCTTATTCCGATATCAAGGGGCTCCATATTAAGCACATCGAGACCGGCGAACTGGAACACGTGAGCCAACCACCGGCTCTCAAGGGTCGGGACGTCGAGTGGGAGCCCGTGTTCTGGTTGGCAGATGGTCGGACGTTCGTTGCTAATCTGCACCCGTCCGGAATCGGTCCATATTGGGATTCAGCAGGAAGTAGTATCTGGGCGCTTCCATTACTGGGGGGAGCCGCGCGCAAGCTTCGCGACAATGCCGTGGCTTATACAATTTCCCCCGATGGATCCCAAATTTCGTTTGGAACGAATAAGGGCGGGCTTGGAGACCGCGAGATGTGGCTAATGGGTCCAACCGGAGAACATCCTCGAAAACTCTTCGAAACAGACGAAAACCATGCGATTGGTGGCAACGACTGGTCACCCCACGGTAGACGAATCTTATATCCAGACATTGACGCGGCCGGACACACCCTGGTCAGTCGCGATATCGAAACAGGCATAGTCAACACGGTACTTACGCGTTCGCAGACTCAGGGAGTCAATCAGCACTGGTGGTTGGCAGATGGACGCCTGATTTATGCAAGGAATGAGGACCAGGCCATCGGCAATATCTCTAATCTGTGGACGATGCGATTGGACGAGCGTCCCGGGGAACCCCTTGAGAAACCACACCAGCTAACGAACTGGACGGGATTCGAGATCGCTTCTATTACCGGCACGAAGGATGGCAAGCGTCTCGCTTTCCTGCAGTGGGCATTTCACGCTACTGTATACGTGGCCGATCTTGAGGCGGATGGAGCACGCATTCGAAATCCAACCCATTTCACGTTGACCGATAGCGCGGACTTGCCGGCCGATTGGACTCAGGATAGTAAAGCAATCATCCTCTTGTCGAACCGGACCGGACGCGCCGGTATCTACAAACAATCTCTGGAAGAGGAAGCGCCGGAACTACTCGTGACCACGCGAAGCGGTATCATTCAGCCTCGCGCGACTCCGGATGGCAAGTGGGTCCTCTATCTGTCGGACACGAACCCACGCATAGCGCGCCGGCCGCAACTCGCGCGAGTACCCATCACGGGCGGCTCTTCGGAACGAATGTTCCCGGTGAGGCCGGGAAGTTTGCTTCTCTGCGCCAGAGATCCCGCTAATGTCTGTGCGATTGCGGAGCCCGGCGAAGATCTCAAAGAAGTCATCGTGACCGCGCTCAATCCATTGCGGGGACGTGGTTCTGAGCTCATGCGATTCAAAGTAGACCCAAGCGTAACTTGGGCGGTTGATCTGGCGCCCGACGGCAACCGGATCGCTGTATTGACACATCCGGCGGGACCGATCCAAATCCTTTCGCTGCGCGGGCAACCGGTTCAGATCATTCAGCCGAAAGGTTTGAACAACATCCAGTTCATGCACTGGGCTGCAAACGGTCACGGTCTGTATGTTTCTACTGGCGCACGGGGAGGAAGAGCACTGTGGCATGTCGACCTGCAAGGCAACACGAATCTTCTGTGGGAAAACCGCGGCGGCGATTGGGCTCCCGGGCTGCCGTCTCCCGACGGACGCCATATGGCCATTGAGAGCTCGGACAACAGCTCAAACGTGTGGATGATCGAGAACTTTTGATCAGCTCTCGTGAGTTGGTAGCACGTCAAGATGCCCGGTTAGCAAATGAAATACCCGAGCCGACCATCGGAACTGAATATAGGAAAATTCTGATCTCGCTCAGCAGCACATCCCCGTTGTATACTCGCTTCTACTTTCTTCCATATCGGAGCCAGGGAAGCATCTGTCTGTACGTCGAAGGGTTTTTTACCGAGCCGTTCTTTTGATTGCGTGCGCTGTTGAGCCCGCACTCGCCGCCCAACGCTGGATCAGCGTTTCCACTCCGCACTTTGAGATGTACACGACCAACGGCGAGAAGCAGGCGGTCCGGGCGCTGCAGGTTTTCGAGCAGGTACGCTACTTTTTTCTTCAAACCAGCAAAAACAAGCAGGGTCCAGAAGGCCGGGTCCGCATCATTGCATTCTCGTCCGAAAAAGAGTACAAACCGTACCGTCTTAATGCCGGAGCGTTTGCCTATTATTTACGGAGCCGCGAGCGCGATTACATCGTGATGCAGGATATCCAGCCCGATCATCATCAGGCCGCAATTCACGAATACACGCACCTCATCGTGCAACACACGAAGCTGGAACTGCCGGTCTGGTTGAACGAAGGGCTCGCAGACCTCTATTCCTCCATGGAACCGCATGGACAGCGAACCATGGTCGGACGTCCTTTAGAGCACCACGTAATGACTCTGATGACGAAATCCTGGATGGACTGGAACCTATTATTCGCCGTCGATAACAGCTCGCCCTACTACAACGAAAGCGACAAGATGTCTATCTTCTATGCCCAAAGCTGGGCATTGACGCACATGCTTTCGCTGAGCCCGGCTTACGGTCGCAACTTTTCAAGCTTCCTGTTGGCTATCGCCGGAGGGATGTCTACGCCTCAAGCGCTCCAGAAAATCTATGGCAAGACTTTGCCCGAAGTGGGCAAGGACGCCGCGAAATACGTCCGCCAAACGTCGGTGCAAGCCGCGCTCTATGACATAACTCTTCCGAAATCGGACCTGGATGCGCAAGTGACCGACCTGCCGGAATTCCAGATCGACCTCGCCCTGGCCGATCTCCTGGCATCTAGGCAACAGACTGCGAAGGAAGCCCGGGCACGGCTGCTTGCCCTTGAACAGCGGTACCCGCAAAACGCGACTGTCGAGGAGTCGCTCGGCTATCTTGCCTGGCAGCAGAACGATATTCCCGAAACACGCAAGCACTTTGGCTTGGCCGTACAGTACGGATCGAAGGACGCACGCATGATCTACAGCTACGCTGTCATGGAGCAGTCAAACGGCGCTCCTCCCCGTAGCATCACGAATCTGTTGCAACAGGTTGTTGCGGTACAGCCGGACGACGCCGACGCCGAGATCTTCCTCGCGAACGTGGAGACCAGCGAGCGCCAATACGGCGCTGCGCTTTCAGCGTTAGCGCGGCTTCATTCGGTCAAGCCAGACCAGGCCTACAATTTCTTCACCATTTCGGCCTTTTGCCGCGCAAATCTTCACGATGCCGATGGCGCCCGAAGTTCCGCCAAAAGAGCGCTCGAGTATGCAAAGACGCCTGCCGAGCGTTTGCAGATCGACAATCTTCTGAATTTTGTGGATCAGTCGAGCCGCGCCTCGGCCGTGGCCGCGGAGACGCATGCCGGCGGAAAAAAGGAGGAGAACGAGACCCAACCGTTAGAAAATGCTACCAGCTTGGAACAGCGCGTCCCAACTCGTCTGCAGCGGGATGAGGGTCTGCCGCGCGTGCGGGCGAAGACCAAGGCCTTCGAGTGTGGGCACGGCACGTTCCGGCTGCGGATTCAGGCCGGGGAGCGCGAGATGGTGTTCGCCATGAACGATCTGCAAAATATCGTCGTCCGGAACGTCAAAGAGTTGAAGTGGAGCTGTGGCCCGCTGCCGCCTCAGGATGTTACGGTTGTCTACCAACATTCAACAGGTTCAAGGCTCGACGGAACGGTTACTGAATTGATCTTCTGAATGATCAGCCCGGTACCTATCCAGCCGCCATTGCGGCTTTGGAGCCGCCGGGCGGAAGCACTGAAACGATTCGATCTCCACCTGTCCACTTATACGCTCCATTTGCTCTATTACCGTTCGTTGCAGTAACAGCGGTTCGCCTGCGGCGCGCAGGTTCAACAACACAGTATGTGTGCGGCTCGGCGAAGCCGCCAGATCGCCTTCGACCGCGGGCTCTTGTCCGTTTCCGGTAGATGCGGCCTTCA
>JAICXK010000414.1 GCA_025980435.1 Bryobacteraceae bacterium | reverse complement strand
GACTGCCACAAAATCACGACATTTGGATCAGCCGTTGTCATCTTGATTAGCGGCGGTTGATTCGCCCGGGTGATGAGGGCAACCGATCGGATTCCTGCCTCTCGATGCCGCACAGGCCGGGCATGCGGGACCGCCGTTTCCGCCGCCGCCGGCAGCGTTTCCCTGGGCGGTACAGATCGGGCAACCGTCGGAGCGGGCGTCGGCATTAGGGGCTGGCGGTGTTCGAAACGCAGGGGCACGACTGCGAGTGCGAGGATTGCCGCGGCTCCGGCCAGTCCCCAAGCCCAGCGCCAACCCATGTTTTGGTGCTGCCGCAGCTTCGCAACGACACGTTCGCGCACTTCGACCAATTCGGCCGCCGCCGGATCGATGAGTCCGGAGGAAATGAAACCTTGCATTTCGCGAAATCCGGCAGCCGTGTTCCGGCACTCCGCGCACGCCCCCACATGAGCGGCAACGGTACCTTGTTCGTCCGTCGCGAGGTCTCCCGTCGCAAACAAAGCAAGCTGTTCCTCGCAGGCGTGTTCTTTCATTTCTCTCTCCTGGGCCGGACCGCGAGGTACTTCCGGATCTTTACGCGCCCGGTAGAAAGCTGCGACCGCACGGTTGTTTCCGAGGAGCCAAGAATCTCAGCCACTTCGGCGGTAGTGCGGCCCTCCAGATCGCGCAAAACGATCGCTTCGCGCTCGTGCGGCGTCAATTGTCCGAGCGCGGCCAGCACCATCTCGTACTGCTGTGCCGTTACTGCGGACGATTCCGGGTCCGGCGACCGGTCCTGCGAATCCCGCGCTGCTTCAATCGGCGCATCCCGCTTTGAGCGCCGCCAGAGATCCCGGCAAATGTTCACCGTCACCCGGTAAAGCCACGGCCCCAGGTCCTGCTCCTCGTCAAACCGCCGCAGGCTCCGATGCAATCGGATGAACACCTCTTGCGCGGCATCTTTGGCATCCTCGCGGTTCAGCAAAAGGCGCTGGGCAACCCGCAAAACCAGGCGCTCATGCAAGATCACCAGACGCTCGAAGGAGGCGTCATCGCCCGCTTTCGCGTTCTTTATCAACTGGCGAAGCAGGCTCTCTTCCATCACGAGATGACTCGTCCAGGGAATTGTGAGGGGAACCGCCATGCTGGTCCGTGCGTCAGATGCTCTCACTCTGTATACGCTGGCGGGGCCGGGAGCGTTGAGAAGAAAATAGCGCAGCGAACGAAATTCAGAAATACAGTTTCATCGCAAACTGCAGAATTCGCGGATCGCCCGCATTGGTGATCTGGCCGAAATTAGACGAACTGGTGCTGAGCGAAATGCCGCCGGTCGAAATTCCCGGGATGCCGGTTCCGGTAGCCGGGGCGATGAAGTTCGTATGGTTGATCGCGTTGAACGCTTCGGCGCGTACTTCCAGCCGGAACGATTCGTGAATCGGGAAGATGCGGCTGAGCGCCAGATCGAATTGCAGATTGCCCGGCCCGCGCAGCACATCGCGCCCCAAATTCCCATACGTTCCAGGCGTGTTGGCATAGAACGCGGCGGGATTCAGATACTGCAGCTTCGGTCCCCAGCTTGCGACGTATGGATCGGCGCCAGCCACATAGTTTGGCCGCTCCGGGCTGTCACCCGAATTAATGCCGGTGAGCGATGTATCTTTGCCGGTCGTCACGGGAAGCGCCGTTCCGCTCACGACGCGCAGCAGCGGCGCTAACTGCCAGTTCCCGAGGATGTGAGCCCAAATGCCGCTTCCTTTTACGGGACTCGTCGCAACAATGGACGCATTGAAAATGTGCCGGATATCGAAGTTACAATCGCCGCGATCCATCCGAAGGTTATACGGATTTAAGAAGGTGGGACCCGCTATATCGCGAGTAAAATCGCCTTCGCTGATGCAATGCGACCAGGTATAATTCGCCAGGAATGTTACTCCGTGGCTCAGGCGCTGCTGGGCCGAGACGAGTAGCGCGTTGTAATTCGCGTTCCCACCGTCGTAAACATAGTCGAGGCCACCATAGTACTGGCCCTGGACCGGATCGAGCTGCCCCAGCACGCGACGCTGGTTGGTGTTCGATGTGGTGCATCCTTTCGAGAACTGGGCGCATACCGAGGGGCTGTACACGGCCGGATTTGTTTCCTGGCCCAGCCAGACGTGCGACGTTTTGTTTCCGATATAGCTGACGGACGCGAGCCAACTGCTGCCGATCTGGCGTTGGTAGCTGACATTCCATTGCGCCACGCTCATCGGTTTGAAGTCTTGCGGCAGCACGACATACAACGCATACTGCGGGAAGTAAGAGCCGGTCGGCGGAAACGGATTTCCGCCCGGATAATGGTACCCGGTATTCCAGGGATCACTGAACCCGCCCGGGTTGCTGGTTTGGAGGTCT
>JAICXK010000193.1 GCA_025980435.1 Bryobacteraceae bacterium | reverse complement strand
GCACGTACCCGGTTTCTGCTTCAATGGCGTGGCCGATGGTATGGCCGAAATTCAAGATGCGGCGCAAACCGCTTTCGCGTTCGTCTGACGACACCACTTCGGCTTTAATTTGCACCGCGGCGGAGATCAATTCGTCCACTATGGCAGGTTCCAAAGCAAGCACCTCCTCTGCGTGATTCTCCAGCAATTCAAACAGGCGCGCGTCGCGAATGACTCCGCACTTGATTACCTCAAATAAGCCTGCGCGATACTCGCGCGCGGGCAACGTAGATAAGACTTCAGGATCTATTACGACTGCAAGAGGTTGATGAAAACTGCCCAGGAGGTTCTTCCCGCACTGTAGATTGACGCCGGTTTTTCCGCCGATTGCCGCATCCACCTGGGCCAGAAGCGTCGTCGGAATCTGCAGTACCGGGACTCCACGCATGAAAATCGCGGCCAGGAACCCAGCCATGTCGGTGACAATGCCGCCCCCGAAACCGATCACCAGGCTGGTGCGGTCCGCTCCGGCCTCTACCATCTGGTCTGCGAGTTCCTCAACGCGCGCAAGCCGCTTGTTTATTTCGCCGCCGGGAAGAAACAGCACTTCGACTTCGCGTTCCCTAAACTGACTGGCAAAGGGTGCCCCGTGAAGGCGCCAGACGTCCTCCGTGGTAACCACGAACACCTTGCCCGTCTGCCGGGGGACAAAATCATGAAGTCGCTGTAATGCGCCGCGCTCAACAACCGCATCATAGGTTTCTTGCGGAGTTCGAACGTGGAAGGCAGGCATATATTCGGGGCTAACCCCGGATCTCCGTGTGGCTGAACGCTATGTCCTCGCCCCATCTGGCGAAATCGGATCCGTAAGTCCGCATGGATACCTTTTAAGCCTAACGCGATGGGTAGCCATCGAAACGGTTGCACGCTCAGCGATTCGCTTTTGAGCTCTGCTATATCATGTGCATATACCCACCTCGCCCCAGCGCATTCGCACCGATTTCATCGTCGTGGGAGCAGGTGTGGCCGGCTTGCGCGCCGCCATCGAACTCGCTCGCGCGGGGCGAGTTCTCGTCATTGCCAAGGATACGCTTCGCGAATCGTCCTCTGAATACGCTCAGGGCGGAATCGCCGCCGCGCTCAGCGACGACGATGAAGTGGAATTGCATGAACAGGACACCATCGTTGCCGGGGATGGCCTCTGTAATCTAGCTGCGGTCCGAACGTTGGTAGAAGAAGGGCCGGCCGTAATCGAGCAGCTCATCGAATGGGGAACGGCCTTTGACCGCGATGGAGCCAAGCTGCTTTTCGCTCGCGAGGGAGCGCATAGCCGCAACCGCGTTCTGCACGCCCACGGCGATTCCACAGGCCGCGAGATATTGCGGACACTGCTTCATCATGCCCGATCTTTTGAGAACATTTCGTTTCAGAGTTTCGCCGCCGTCACGGACCTGCTGGTGAAAGATGGCGAGGTCACGGGAGCCTGCGCGCTTGATGAAAGAAATGACTCGACCGTTCTTGTCGAAGCCCGCGCGGTGCTGCTGGCAACCGGCGGCCTCGGCCGGGTATTCGAAAATACGACCAATCCGGATGTGGCCACCGGCGATGGCGTGGCTTGCGCCTACCGTGCCGGCGCCGCTATTTCCGATATCGAATTTGTACAGTTTCATCCGACTGCGCTGTATGGGGAGGGCGCGCCGCGCTTTCTTTTGAGTGAAGCTTTACGTGGAGAAGGAGCATATCTACGGGATGCGGCCGGTGAGCGATTCATGCACCGCTATCATCCCCTGAAGGAACTCGCACCCCGCGATGTTGTATCCCGTTCGATCGTGATGGAGCTCCGCGCCAGCGGCGATCCAAGCGTGTTTCTTGATCTGACACATCTCCGTGCCGGACTCGTTCGGGAACGCTTTCCACGTATTTACGAAACCTGCCTGCGCTATGGCGTCGATCTCGAGACAAGCCCTGCTCCCGTGAGGCCTGCCGCCCATTACGCCATGGGAGGGGTTCAAACGGACCTGTCCGGTCAAACCACAATGAAACGGTTGTACGCCGCCGGGGAAGCCGCTTGCACCGGGGTCCACGGCGCGAATCGCCTGGCCAGTAATTCGTTGCTGGAGGGAGTTGTTTTTGGCGCGCGCGCCGGTCAGGCGATGGCATCTCTCTGCGACGGGCCGGGCGCTCTTGCTGCGGCGCCCCCTCCTGCGCTGTTCCCTCGTATCGCCGAGCGCGAACTCCGGGCGATCGCATGGAATTCCTGCGGCGTCCTTCGCAACGGTCCCGAATTGTCCGCGGCCTATACCAAGCTGCGGTCGCGTACTCTAGAGCCTCTCGATCGCGCCGATCGAGGCGCGTTCGAACTGCGTAACATGCACCAGGTGGCCACGCTGATCTCATTTGCCGCCCTTGCCCGGGAAGAAAGCCGCGGAGGACATTATCGAATCGACTTTCCGCACAAATCCGCGGAGTTTGAAAAGCACTCCACCATCGCCCGCGCGGGCGAGGATGCAAAACTGAAGTTTGTATAGTTCCTCTCCGAGACCGCATCCCGCAGCCGGCTTTGCCATTCTGTTGTTCGCCATCCCGCTCTCACAATCCAGCCCTTGGGCAGCGCTCTGGACTACGCCGTGCATTCTGATTGCCTCCGTATTGATCACCTGGGGAGCGGAATCGGCGCAGTTTTTTGTCGCTCAAGGATTTGCGCTCGCCATTCTAGCCTGGATGCAAACCCTCCCCGAGTTTGCGGTAGAGGCCGTGCTGGCGTGGAAACAGCAGACGCCGCTATTGATTGCGAATTTAACCGGTGCTCTGCGCCTCTTGACCGGCCTTGCTTGGCCGATCATCTATCTCACGGCCGCCGTGGTCTACCGCAAGCGCAACGGACGGCCGCTCCGCGGAATTCGATTGGAACGCGATCAGAGTGTCGAAGTGGTTGCCCTGGTGCTTCCGTTACTCTACGCGCTGGTCATCTGGTGGAAGGAGACTCTCCATGTATACGATGCGTGCGTTCTGGTTGTGCTCTACGCCGCCTATCTGGTTCTGTTGACAAAGCTCCCTCCGCAGGGGCACGAACGCATCGACGATCTGGAAAAAATCCCGCGCACCATCGTGAAATCAGCCCGGCCATGGCGGATCTCGGCCATCGCTGCGTGCTTCCTGGCGGGAGGACTGTTGATCTACTTTACGGCCGAGCCATTTTTGGGGAGCCTGGTGGCCGTTGCGGGAGCGATCGGAATTCCGAGCTTCGTCATCATCCAGTGGTTCGCGCCGGTTATCTCCGAATTTCCCGAACTCGCGTCCACTTTTTACTTTGCCCGCCAGGAAGAGGGCGCGGCCACGGCCATCATGAACATCACATCCAGCAACATCAATCAATGGACGTTGCTGGTGGCCATGCTCCCGGTCGTTTTTTCAATCAGCCGCGGAGAAATCTCGGGTATCCCACTGGATCCGCAGCAGCAAAACGAATTGCTGCTGACCATCGGTCAGAGCGCCGCCGGCTTGATTTTCCTGCTCAACATGGAATTTGCATGGTGGGAGGCGCTCTCCATGTTTGCGCTTTTTCTGGCGCAGTTTATTTTGCCGCCGTTCTTCGGTGAGGCCAGCCGCATCTGGATCGCGTATGCCTTTTTCCTTTGGACAGTTCTCGGAATATTGGCGATCGTCTTCCAAAAACGCCGTCCCGCCGCGCTTAGCTGTTTTCTGGAAACCTGGCGGGCTCACGTAGCCGGATAGCGTTCCCGGCCGTCTATCTGATCTCTCCCGCCTCCATCTCGTCCGGAACAGCATCAGGCCGCTGTAATTGCCTGTCGAGGTAGGCATCCCGGCTTTCTGTTATCACCCGCCGAGCCTCGCGAGGGCCACTCCAGCCTTTCATTTCCGTTTTCGCGCCCTGCAGTTCCTTATATATGGAGAAAAAATATTCGATTTCGGTCCGGGTGTGCGGAAAGACCTGGTCAATGGTATGAATGCTTTCGAAACGTGGGTTGCGATTGGGAACCGCCAGCACTTTCTGATCGTTCTCCTTGCCGTCCACCATGTGAAGCAACCCGACCGGCCGGGCTACCATCATGCACCCGGTGAAGCTCGGCTCATCTACCAGCACCATAATGTCGAGCGGATCGCCATCCTCCGCCAGCGTTCCAGGAATGAAGCCGTAATCGCCCGGGTAATGCATGGGCGAGTAAAGCGCGCGGTCCAGCCGGAAAACGCCCAATTTCCCGTCGTACTCATATTTGTTGCTCGAGTTCTTCGGAATCTCGATAATCGCTCGGACAAGTTCCGGGCTGTCGGGACCCGGGTCGATATCGTACAGCTTCACGGGTTCAGGGTATCAAAAAGAGAGGAATGTTCCTGTCGAAGGCACCCCTATAATCAGGACAATGCCAGTGGCACAGGCAGCGGCAAACCGCTTCGCTGCAATTTCTGATTTAACTGTTATCGAAAACGCATCGCTTGCTGCGTACACGCGGTTTGGCATTGGCGGTCCAGCCGCATTGCTCTGCGATACAGATAGTGAAACGGCCTTTATTGCGGCCTTGCATCTAGCCGAAACCCTCGCCCTCCCACGTGTTGTCATCGGCGGAGGAACCAATCTGGTGGTTTCCGATGCAGGATTCGACAGCCTCGTGTTACGGTTTACCGGAAGGCGCATCAGCTTGGATGGCAAGCTGCTGCGAGTGGGGGCGGGCGCGGTTCTGCAGGATGTCGTGGACCATAGCATCGGGCTGGGGCTGAAAGGTCTGCAAACCATGACCGGGATTCCTGGCTTTCTCGGCGCCGCCATCTACGGCAATGCAGGCGCTTACGGCCACTCGATTCAGGAAATCATCACAGAAGTCCGCTTCACCAACGGCGCGCAAATCGATGTCTTTACAAACAAGCAATGCCGGTTCCAATATCGGGAAAGCATCTTCAAGAGCCGTAAAGAATGGATCATTCTGTCCGCGACGCTTCGTTTTGAGCCCGGCGATTCGGGTGAGCTTCGCAGAACCGCCGACGAAATTCGCGCCATTCGCGACGCCAAATACCCGCCTTCCATGCGATGCGCCGGTAGCATCTTCAAGAATTTGCTGGTTGCGGATCTGCCGGCCGGCGTTCGCGCCGAAATTCCTTCCAAGCTAATCCGCGAAGGCAAAGTTCCATCCGCCTGGTTCCTGGAGCAGGTAGGCGGGAAGGGCATTCGCCGCGGGAACATTCAGGTTGCGGATTATCACGCCAACCTGATCTACAACGATGGCGGGGGCACGGCGGCCGACCTGGTCGCGGTGATCCAGGAATTGAAGCAGCGGGTCCAGAACCGGTTCGGCTTCGAACTGGAGGAAGAAGTCCAATACGTCGGCTTCGATTACGCCGTGACGCCGGAATGACGAAGATCGAGTGGAGAGCGCGATGACGAGAGAAGAAGCCTGGAGTCTGGCAAACCATTGGGTTGCGGCTTGGAACGCTCATGATCTGGAGTTGATCATGACCCACTATGAGGAGGCAATCGAATTGATATCGCCCGTTGCAGCCCAATTGTTAGGTAGCGCCAATGGCAAGGTGGTTGGGAAGGCCAATCTGAAAGCTTACTTTCAGAAGGGGCTAGAAGCCTACCCAGACCTCCGGTTTCAGCTTGAAGACGTGCTTTGGGGCGTACACAGCGTCGTGTTCTACTACACCAACCAAAAGGGAACTCATACGGCCGAGTTCATGGACCTGTCACGGGCCGGGAAAGTAGCACGCGTCGTGGCTCACTACAGCGCCTAGGCGGTAGAATCGCATCCCATACGGATGGAGGATTTCACGATCCCGCAAGAGAAGATCGCGGCCGCAACTCGCGGCCTGAATGAGGCTTTCGGTGTCACGGCATTCGACGAAATCCGGGACTTGACCGAGCGGCCCGACTCGAACCGTGCCTTCCGCATCGTCGTGCGAGGATCTGCATACCTGTTGCGAATCAACACACGTGCGGGAGATATGGCACGTCACTTCAGCTGCATGCAGGCGGCGGCCGAAGCGGGACTCGCTCCGTGCGTCCGGTACGCCAGCGCGGAGGATCGGATCTCCATTACCGATTTTGTGGAGGCGGTGCCCTTTCCGGCAACGGACGCGCTGCGTCGGGTACCCGCCACTTTGCGCACCTTGCACGCGCTGCCGGCGTTTCCTGTCGCCCCCTTCAATACCACCTGCACATTTCTGCTGAACAAAGGTCCTATCCTGGACGGGTTCCTCCACAAGTTCCGGGCCGCGAATATCCTGCCGGAACACGAACTCGAGGAACTTCTCTCTCAATACACGCGAGTAGCGGCGGTTTACTCGTCTCTCGCTCCGGACCTGGCGCCGAGTCACAACGACCTGTTCAAGCCAGATAACATCCTCTTCGATGGAAGCCGCCTGTGGCTGGTAGATTGGGAGGCTGCGTTTCAGAACGATCGCTATGCCGACCTGGCGGTGGCGGCGAATATGCTTGTCGCGAATGAAGCCGAGGAACGGCTCTACCTTCGAGAATATTTCGGAGCACCACCCCTTGCGTACCAGGCTGCCCGGTTCTATTTGATGAAGCAGCTCGCTCACATGTTCTACGCTATGGCTTTCCTGAGTCTGGGTTCCGCGGGCAAGCCAGTCGATTGGAGCGAGCCCATCCCCGCATACCGCGATTTTCAGAGGCGCTTCTGGGCGGGCGAGGTCGGTCTGGCCGATAACCATTCGAAAACCGTTTACGGCAGGCTTCATTGGGAACAGCTCAGGTACAACCTGCGTCAACCGAGATTCGACGAAGCGTTGGGAATCGTCACCTCTTCGCGCTAAAACTCGAACCGCAGGCGTACATTGCCGCTGCGCGGCGGCAGAACAGCCGTTCCCGAAAAGAGTCCAGCAAAATCGATCACATTCACCCGGTTCGTCAGATTTTCAATTTCGCCCTGCAGGCGGAGCGCGGACTTCTCATGTTTCCACAAATCGACCCCGGCGCTCAGATCCAGGGAAAAGTTCGGCCGGACACGCCCGGCGCTGAAATTGACCCTGCTGATAATCTGCGGCCCGTACTGCGTTTCCAGATCGCTGATATCGGTATCCCCGCTCAACTCCACCGGCAAACCGCTGCCGTATTGAGCTGCTCCAGCCACCCAGACACGCGGCCTCACCTGATAGCGCAAGCGCGCCCGTGCTGTGTTTCGCTGATCCTGCGAGATGGGGAAACTGTCTGTTACGCCCAGCACGCCCTCAGCATCGGACCCGAGAAATAGTCCCCCCACTACCGGGAGCTGCGCGATACCCTTCATGTGCGAATAGCTCAGATACCCCGAGATATTCTTCCAGACCGGCAAATCCAGCTTTACGTCCACGCCCCGGATTTGCGCGCTGTGAAACGCAATCGGGAAGCTGATGCCGGTGTTTAGAAAGACGTCGTCATCGGCGAAATTCCCGAACGTCCGCCGGTAAAAGCTCGCATCCAGCCGTAGTTTCTTGGCAATCCCCTTGCTGAAGCCCGCTTCGAGATAGTTGCCGGGCGAGGTAGGTACCGGTAGCCGCAGCACTTCAGGGCTCAGTTGATCTACCTGCGGAGAGCTGGCTAGCAGCAGATTCTCGAGTGCCGGAGTCTGGAAGACACGGTCGTACGAGAACCGCAGTACCAGGTCGGCCCGCGGCAGGTACCATGCGAGTCCAAGCCGCGGGCTGAAGGCGTGATCGTGGATGATGACAGAATAGTGATCCCAGCGAAGGCCCGCACTCAGAGTGAGGTTTCCCAGGCGCAACGTATCCTGCGCCCACAACGCCTGCTCGCGATCCAGGCGATGGTCGAGAAAGCGGAACGAGAGCGGCGTTCCAGGATCGAAATAGAACGGATTCGTGATACGGTACTGCAGCGCTTCGGTCACCGGCGCGTAGATCGCATCGCCTCCGGCCTGGAAAGTGTGTTTGCCTTTATGCGCTGACAGATTCGCGTTTAAATAGCTACGACGGAAGCCCCGCTGCTGCTGAGCGATGATCGGCGTCGAAAACGGATTCGACCATAGATTCGCGGACAGATCCTCTACCACTGCCCTGACATTCAGCAAGGCTTGCGCCCGGAACTGATGCGTCCAGGCCGCCTGGCCCAGATCTTCCGGCGCATTCCGGTTTTGCAGTTGACCGGCCGCCTGCTGCAGGTTTTCGTTGGGCACTTCGAAGGATGTCTGCCGGCGGTGAATTGCCAGGTGGATGCGGTCGGCTTCGCCCAGGTCCTGATCGAATGCGGCAAAAATTCCGGAAGACGTGCCTGTGTTGGTATAGTTGCCCAGCACCGGAGGGTCCAGGTACCGATCTGTGTGATTGCCTGAAGCCGACAGCGTGAGCGCGCTACGCTGCCAGCCATACGAACCCGAAAGGAATCCGCTCTCCGTTCCGAAGCTCCCACCTCCGAATTCCCCCGAACCGTGAAAATGCTGGCGAATATCTTGCGAAGTCGTCACCTCAACCACACCGCCCAGCTTACGGCCATACTCCGCGGGGATGTTTCCCGTTGTGACACTCAAGCCTGAAATTTCCGCTGTATCGAGGCCGGGCGAAAAGGCCGGTGACCGGTTTTCGTCCATTGGCACCCCATCGACGACAAACAGGGTTTGGTATTCAGAGCCCCGTGGATGAAGAACGCCGTTTCCTTCGAAAAGCCAGCCCGGCTGGTCGTCGATCAGATCCAGCAGGCCCCGGCCTGGCACAACCGACTGTTGTTCTCCAATCTGCTGGGACCCGACCGAATACGTCACGCCCGTTCGATGCGGATCAAGCAGAGTCGCGGTGTCGCTCACAACCACTTCGGTCGAGGCCGTCTTTATATTCAACTGCACGTGAATATCCCGCGGAACCGCGGAGTGAATATCCACAATTGTCGAATAGGGAGAGAAACCAGGATGCCTGGCTGTCAAGTGATACGTGCCAAATGGCAAATGTTGGAAGACGAACTGCCCGGAATCATTGGTCTTCGATTCCCGGCTGGTTCGAGAGGACTCGCTCACCAGCGTCAGGGTCGATGGCAGCGCGAGTCCTGTGACATCCGTCACGCTTATGCGCACTTCTCCAGTTTCGAACTGTCCGAACGCAAGATACGACGCACCTATTAGAAACAGTGCGAACCGGACAGAGCATTTCACGTTGCTGTACTCTATTCTGACATCCGATCCTTGTGTGATAACGTGCTCCGCGTATGGATTCGTTACCAAATCGCGTCTAGTGTATGGAGGGAGAAATGGCGATTGCGCCCAGGCAGCAGAGCTCGGATACGAATCATGTATGGATTAGCCAGCCGGAGGGGAGAACTAACTTCTACTCTGATCCGGATGGCCGGTTCACAGTGATTGCGGCAGATGGAGCCGATGCGCGCCGGT
>JAICXK010000212.1 GCA_025980435.1 Bryobacteraceae bacterium | reverse complement strand
GTTTCATCCAACGTCTGTCGCACCATCGATGCGACCCGCCAAGCCATCATCGACACCCGCGCCTGCTTCGATTGGCTGGAGCAGCAGGGTTTCACGAACCTCGGCATTATCGGAACCAGTCTCGGCTCGTGTTATGCCTTTCTCGCCAGCGCGCACGATCCTCGTATTCGCGTAAACGTCTTCAATCACTGTTCCACGTACTTCGCCGATGTCGTTTGGGAGGGCCTCTCTTCGCGCCACATCCGGGCCAGTTTCGAGGGCGCTATCGATCTTCCTACGCTCCGCGCGCTGTGGGGCTGCATCAGTCCTCCCAACTACTGGGATTTGTTTACGGCCAAGGCGAAGCGCTCGAAATTCATTTATACGCGGTACGACACTACATTTCCCGTTCACCTGTCACGCCAAGTGATTCGGGGAGCGCGTGATTATAAATGGGACCACGATGTGACCGTGCTGCCCTGCGGGCATTACACGATGGGCGAATTTCCCTTCAAATACGTAACCGGATACGAGATCTGCTCCTTTTTAAAGCGCAATTTGTAGATATTGATACCTTCGCCGGCAGAAAGTTAAGTTCTTAAATAATCTGTCCTCCCTCTGGTACAAAACGTTTGTTTTGTGCATCGAACGCTTGTGAAAACGATCTGGTCCGGAGAGCGCGGCGGCGCGCTCTTCATTTTTCTCTGTACGCTGGCTGTCATTTTCCAGGGCGTCGCCTATTCGCAAACTTCGCCTCCCGGCACTCTCGCGACGGGTACCGGTATGCAGGCCGCATCTAATCCTGTTCGAGTGCAAACAGCGCCTTCGGACCAGAATTTTCAGGGCAGCGTACCGCAAGGACGAGCATCGGGCGGCGTGCTCGAACTCACCTTAGAGGATGCGATCGAACAGGGTTTGAAGGCCAATCTGGGACTGTTGACAAGCCAGCAGGCCAGCCGCGAAGTGCGGGCAGAGCGTTACAGGGCGCTCAGCGGGCTGCTTCCCAAACTCACCGGGCAACTCAGTATGACCGAGCAGCAGCTCAATCTGCAGGCTCTGGGCTTTCTCATCAATTTCCCGCCGCAGTTGGGCTTTTCCGTTCCGCATATCGTCGGACCCTATTCGTACCAGAGCGTGCTCGTTAATGCGAACATTCCCTTGTTCGATTTCAGCGCGATCAGCAATTACCGCGCCTCCAAAGAAGATTTGAAAGCTTCGGTTCTGTCGATAAAGAACGCTCGTGACCTGGTTGTGCAGGCGGTCGGAGACGCGTACCTGCAGATTATCGCGGATCACGCGCGTATCGCGGCAACCCAGGCTGAGATTGCGGCCGATGAGGCCGTCTACAACAACGCTGTGCACCGGCACAACGCTGGAGTGGCGATCGGGATCGACGTGCTGCGTTCGCAGGTGGAGTTGAAACAGCGACAGCAGCAGTTGGTAGCCGTAACGAATCAGTACGAAAAGGGCAAGCTTACTTTGGGGCGCGTCATCGGACTGCCAATCGGCCAGGAGTTTACGGTCGCCGATCCGTCGCCGTCCCTTCCGCTCTCCCCGATGCCGCTGCACGATGCGGAGGAGCAGGCGTATGCGCACCGTTCCGATTTTCAAGCGGCAAAGGCTCGGGTGCTGGCCGCGCAATTCTCATTGCGCGCCTCTAAGGCCGAGCGGTATCCGACACTCACCGCTTCAGGCTTCTATGGCGATGAAGGACTTCGCGTGCTAACCAACTCGCATGGCGTCTTCAACGCAACCGGCTCTATCCAGTTCAACATCTTCGACGGCCGGCGCATTAAGGGCGATATTCTGCAAAGCGATGCGCTGCTTCGCAACCGCCAAAACGAGCTCGAAAATCTGCGCGCGCAGATCGATTACGAAGTGCGCAACGCGCTGCTCGATCTGAAATCGGCCGGCGACCAGGTGAATGTCGCAAAGAGCAACATGGATCTGGCCAACCAATCTTTGGGGCAATCGCGCGACCGGTTCGGCGCGGGTGTGACGAACACGGTGGAGGTCGTTCAGGCGCAGCAGGCCGTGGCCGAGGCGAATGAGAACCTGATCTCGGCGCAATATCAATACAACGTCGCGAAAGTGTCTCTTGCGCGCGCTCTCGGGCTGGCGGAGGAAGGTATCCGCAGCTATTTCAAGAGACAACCATAGATGCCCGGCCGCGACATTCACTCCTTTGCCGAACCACACCGGGTTCGGGTTACTCATTGCTCGCTGGTGCTCGAAGCTTTCTTTGAAAAGAGGTCTCTCAGCGGGAGCGCCGAATTGCGGCTGCAGCGTCTGGACCCTGATGCGCCGCTGGTTCTCGATACTCGGGATCTGCAGATTCATCGCGTCGAATCGCAGGGCAGGGAAGCGCCGTATCGCCTCGGCGAGCGAGATGCGATTCTCGGCAGTCCCCTCGAAATCGACGCGCCGCCAGCGGCCGATTCGGTTGTTATCCACTATTCCGCTTCAGAACACGCCAGCGGTCTGCAATGGCTTGCTCCCGAACAAACCAGCGGAAAGACTCATCCCTTCCTGTTCAGCCAGAATCAATCCATTCACGCGCGCAGCTGGATTCCGATCCAGGATTCGCCCGGTGTGCGCATCAGCTACGATGCGCGCATAAAGAACGATCTTGGCCTCAGGGTTGTGATGAGCGCGGAGAGCAATGGAATTGAAAACCTCTTTCAGCGCTTTCGCATGGATCTGCCCATTCCGGCTTATCTGATTGCGCTCGCGATCGGAGAGATCGGTTTCCGAGCGCTGGGGCCGCGCACCGGAATTTACGCCGAACCTGCGTTACTCGATGCCGCTGCAACCGAATTTGCCGATCTGGAGCGGCTGATCGCCACCGTTGAGAGCTTATACGGACCGTACCGCTGGAATCGTTATGATGTGCTCGTTCTACCACCCAGTTTTCCGTTCGGCGGCATGGAGAACCCGGTCATCACATTTGCGACGCCGACGATACTCGCCGGTGATAAAAGCCTGATCAGTCTCATTTCTCACGAGCTGGCACATTCCTGGTCGGGCAACCTGGTGACAAATGCGACGTGGAGCGACTTCTGGCTGAACGAAGGCTTTACTACGTACATCGAAAATCGCATTCAGGAAGAGGTGTATGGCCGGGAGCAGGCCGTAATGGAGCAGGTGCTGGATCGCCGAGAACTTGATAAAGAGTTGGCCGAATTCGAGCCGCGCGATCAGATCCTGAATATCGATCTCTCGGGCCGCGATCCGGACGACGGGACGACGCGCGTTCCGTATGTAAAGGGAGCGCTTTTTTTGCGGCAATTGGAAGAAGTGTTTGGGCGTGCCGCTTTCGATCAATTTCTGAAATCGTACTTCGAGCACTTCGCGTTTCAAAGCATTACGACCGAAGAGGCCCTCGACTTTATCCGGCGCGCACTGTTCGACCGCTATTCTAACCAGGGCAAGAGTATTTCCGTTGACGAATGGGTCTTCGCGCCTGGTCTGCCCGCCTCCGCTCCCAAGGCGTTTTCCGCGCGTCTGCAGCACGTCTCGGAAGCGGCCGGAGCCTGGATCGCAGGAGATCTCGCCGCCTCCGCGCTGCCTGCTCGCTGTTGGAACACGCAGGAATGGCTTGAATTTCTTCAGGTGCTGCCGCGTCCCTTGCCAGACGAAAAAGTTTCCGAGTTGGACGCCGCGTGGCATGTGACTGCGACGGGAAATTACGAAATTCTCGATGACTGGCTGCAGATCGCCATCGAAAGCGAATACAAACCGGCTGGCCCTCGTCTGGAATCGTTCCTGATTAGCGTAGGCCGGATGAAATACCTGAAGCCGCTATACAAGGAGCTCACGAAAACACCCGAGGGCCGGCTGCGCGCCCGCGAGCTCTACGCAAAAGCGCGACCGGGCTACCACCCGATCGCGCAAGCAGCGATTGCAAAAATAGTTGGCTCGGTATAGGGACGGGCTTTAGGAGGCTTTTCTTCGGCGAATCGCGAAGGCGAGCCCGGCGAGCCCTGTGCCCAGGAGCAGGAGCGAACCCGGCTCAGGAACGCCGCCGCCGATGATCACACCGCCACTGGTTGTACAACCCGAGCAAACCAGTGTCGTAGCCGCGTTAGGGCCGAGAATCGTTCCATTGCCAATCGAGTTTACTTCGGCAACCTGGTAGGCCGAGGAAGTGCCATGCGTGCCGGGATCCCAGAACAGGTTATGCGTTGCATCACCATTTACAGCGGGTATGCCCAGACTTGCGCCCACTGAGGTTTGGCTGTAGCCGCTGCTCGGAGCGCCGCCTACAGAGGAAGCGGTCTGCGGCAAAAAGCTGTAATAGCCTGTGTTGTTGGCGCCCGCAAACGCGACAATACCGCCGCCGGCATTCAAGAAACTAGCGATGGCTGTTGAGTGCGCCGCTATATTTGTTGAACTGGTCACGTCATTGTCGCATCCACCGCAACTGGTGTCTGAAGCGATCATGAAGGCGCTGTAAACGGAATGGTCAAACAACGCATCGGTTACGTTGGCCGCGGTATTCGGGTCAACGTTTACAAAATTCGTAATGCCGGCGTTAGTTAAGCCGCTCGTAAGCTCCGATCCGGCATCGAAGACCAGTATTGGAAGCGCTGATCCGTTCGTAGCGAATTTGGCGAACGCGCTGATCTGTCCCAGAGCATTTACGCTCTGGTGAAAATCGTCATCGTGTCCAGTTAAAGCGATATTCCCGGCAAAGATCGGGAGAGTCAAAACTGCGGTAATTCCAATTAGCGAAATCAAACGAATGCTGCTCTTCAAGGCTTGCGCCCTCCTATCCACCGTACTTAGGCTATAGGGTTAAGGCTCCTTAGTACAGTCCTGGTGGTTTGGTTTTGCCTACTGGACGGTACTAGTCTCCGGTAGGGGTGGAACTCGCGCGTGCAGTGCTGTCGTATCCAGGGAGGCGTCCGAGACGGCCGTGACGTTCAGTGCCGCGGCACGTTCGATGACCCGGCGCGCGTAGTCGGCAATCATCTCGACCCCTTCGGCGTAGTGAAGGTTTGGATTCTTGACGGTTCCGTTATAAGCGCCCGCGGCTTTGGTCACGTCACCGTGAAAGCGGTCCAGGAGGTCTCGCAGCAGCAGGCCTGCATAGGTTGTCAATACGTCCGGATTGATGTCCTCGTCGAGATCGAGCTTTTTCGATGGCCGCAGCCGCTCTGGCAATGCGCTGTAATCTCGCTTGTCCTTCCGGTAGAGCCGGTGCGCATAGCGCAGCGACTCGCGGGTGATCTGCCAGACACCTACGGAGCTGTTCCAAACCAGCACCCCATGACGTGTACGCCGCACGATAACATCGCCGGCCTGCGGCCGCCGCTTCCAGGCGGTATTCACCAAATCGCCGGGCACATTCATGTAATTGTTCTCCATGGCCCCGATGCCAACGAGAAGGGGAAGCGGTATATCGTAAAAGCGCGCGACCGCAATCATGTCGGCGGCCAAGAGGCTCGCCTGTTCCTTCGTAAGCGGAGACGGTACCGTTTCAATTGCACTCTGAATTCTTGGATCGGTCATGGATTTGAAACGGATAAACCGTTGCAGGTAGCCCTGTAGCTCCCGGCCGTGCATAGAATTCAGTTCGCGGGATGCCGTCCCCTGGTAGGCTTCCAGGAACAGCGTCGTCTGGTGCTGGTAATCCGACAGCACGGGCTGGGTTACCCATCGGTACGCCATAGCGGACGTCAGCCGCTGGAGCTTGAGATCGGCTAGTTCGGTTACGCCGCGGATGAGATCGGGCGGTAGAGCGACCATGAGGTGATATAAAGGCTTGCCGCCCTGCTCGGTGGAGGTCAGCAAAACATCCTTGCCTTCCAGAACGGCGCGCCCACGGTAATGATCGAACATCAGGTAGGCGAATAATCCATCATCGAATTCCGCCAGTTCGCCTACCAGCGCTCGCCCGGGAAAATACACCAGACTCCCTTCGTTCGATGTTCCAATCACCTGGCGGATACCTGGCGAAGAGATCTGCAGGGTGCGCGGCCAATAGTAGTGAGCCGAAGCGGCGACACCCGCGAGGAGGGCGCATGCAAACACGATCCTAGCTGTTTTCATCGTCCGGAGATCTTTCTAAATGCCGCAACGCGCTCTCCTTTTTTATCATCCAAATTCTGAACCATTAAAAGCAAACAGGAGAATTAATTGGAACCACGTATCGATTACACGAAAGCAGCCGCCGGCGCCTACAAAGCGATGCTCGGGCTCGAGCAATATCTTCACGAATGTGGATTGGAAGAGCCGCTGCTTCATCTGATTAAACTGCGGGCCTCCCAAATCAACGGCTGCGCCTACTGTCTGGACATGCATTGGAAAGACCTGCGCGCGATTGGAGAGAACGAGCAGCGCCTGTACTCTCTGGACGCCTGGCGTGAATGCCCGTACTACACGGATCGCGAGCGCGCGGCACTTGCCTGGACAGAAGCTGTTACGCTCATCACCAACGGCCACGTTCCCGATTCTGTCTATGAAGAAGTGCGCCCGCACTTTAGCGAAAAAGAATTAGCCGACCTGACCCTGGCGGTTGCCACTATCAACTCCTGGAATCGGCTTTCCATTTCAGCCCGTGCCGTCCCCGGCACCTATCAGCCGGCCAAAGCACGCGAATTAAAAAAGGGCGCGTAAGCTACTTTTCCAGATAGAAGCTGCCAGCAAACAGCGCATCGATGCCGGACGAATAAAAACTTCGTACGGCATCGCGGGGTGTGCATACCAGAGGATCACCGAACAGGTTGAAGCTGGTGTTATATAGAACCGGCAGTCCCGTGGAAGCGCCCGCCGCGTGCAGGAGCGTGTGATAGAGCGGGTTCTGCGCCTTGCGGACTGTATGGACGCGAATGAGATCTTCCCCGAGAAGAGCCGCCCCGAAGGTGTCCCGAACCTTCGGCTTCACCCGGCCCACGGTTGCGAGCCAGCAGGCATTCGGGCCCACTTCAAAATATTCGCCGGCCAATTCCTCCGGAACGGACGCTGCGAACTTGCGAAAACTTTCCCGATGCTTGATATAGACGTTCAGATTTTCCGTTGAATAGGGGTTAAGGGGCGACGCCAGAATGCTGCGGTTTCCCAATGCGCGCGGGCCGAATTCCATTCTGCCCTGCATCCAGGCAACGATCTTGTTGTCATTCAAGGCCCGAATTGCCTGGGCGACCAGGTCTCCCTCGGTGAGCAGATAACGGAAGCGCAGCTTGCAATTCTCCAGCACGCGCTTAATCTCCTGGGCGGAGTATTCCGGCCCCAGGCAGAGCGTTTCGAAAGGCGCGCGGACGCTCTGGCGATAGAAGTTGTGCCAAGCATAGAGGGCCGCGCCGAGAGCCGTTCCGGCATTTCCCGCAACAGGCTGGACGAAGACGTTCTGGAACCGCATTTCGAGCGCACGAATCAACATTGCATTCAGCGCGAGCCCTCCCGCGATGCAGACCGAGTCGGCCGGTTCGACCATCGCGGCGACCGTTTCTTCAATGGCGGCTTGCAGGCTGCGGGCAAGATCCGCTTTGACCGTTTGCGGCAAAGGCTCCCCCGAAGGAGCGTCAATTTCCCTGAAGAAACGCGCGCTGAAGCCGCCTTTGGTCATGCGCTCCGCATCGAAGAAACTGCGATCGATCCGGGGCCACTCCGGGCCGCCACTGTGCAGGATTCGCAGGAACACATCCAGATAGGAAGGCCGCCCGGAAGCGGAAAGCCACTGGACCTTGTGTTCATCGGCCCGGGCTTCATACCCCAGCAATTCCGTCACGCGATTGTACACGTCTCCCAAGGAGTCGGGGAAATACAGTTCGCGTACGCGTCTGAGTTGATTTCTTTCGCCGGCGAATAAGACCGCTGAACGGAAGTCTCCCGCGCGGTCCACGCTCAGAACTGACGCCGATTCAAAACGCGAGGCGTAGTAAGCAGAAGCTGCGTGCGCATGATGATGTTGCACCACGACGACTTCGCTCTGGGGAAAGCGGGCCCGCAGCTCAAGCAGGGCCGCGCTCTCGGGCGCCGGAGCCAATGGCAGAGCAACGGCAACACACTCAATGTCGTCCGCTTTAATCCTTGCGCCCTCTAACGCAAGAGCGAAAGCCTCATCGGGGAACGATCCAGGCCGGTCCTGACGGGAAACCTTCGCCTGCTCCACGGCCGACGCGATCTGTCCATCCTTAATGACACAGCAGGCCGGATCGCTGAGCAATCCGCCCAGTCCGAGAATTACTCGCTTCAAATCGGGTTATACCTTTCCGAGCCGGGAGATGACGCGCTCGCGGCCGATACAGGTGAACACCGCGAAGGCGCTTGGGCCCACCGGCTGTCCGGTCAGCGCAGCACGGCTTGCGTTAATAATAAGCCCCGCCTTCACTCCCCGCTCTTCCGCGAGCTTGCGCAAAGCCGCTTCAACGCTTGCCTCCGTAAATTCCGGATTTGCCGCTATGCGATTCGCCAGTTCGCGCAGAAGTTCGCGCGCCCCCGGAGCGTCCAGTTTTTCCTGGGCCTGCTTCTCGATAGGAAAATCGTCGCTGAAGTAAGCTCTGCCTTTGGTAGAGAAGTCGATCAGAGTCGCAAAGCGCGTCCGAATCGTGTCTATGACATGCAGGAAGAACGCATCGTCTCCATACGGCTCGAATCCGCGCTCTTCGAGCGATTTCCTCACCAATGGCGCCAGCGCTTCGATCGGCATAGAGCGTAAATGTTGCGAGTTAAGCCATAACGCCTTTGGATCAATCGGATCCGTATCGCTGAAATTCACGACCGCGTTGCTTCGATGGACGCCATCCAGATTGAAGGCGCTGGCCAATTCAAATAAGGTCATCTGCTCGCGATTGTCCTTGGGAGACCACCCC
>JAICXK010000380.1 GCA_025980435.1 Bryobacteraceae bacterium | reverse complement strand
ATTTGCACGGAAAATATCTGCTGGCCGATAATGGCCTGATCCACCAGGAAACAATCGATCTCTTCGAAGAGATTTTCCGCGGACGCTACCGTTACGACATGCCCGGACTGCCGGCCGTCGAGTGGGAGATGCAACGTGGTTGAACTTCCCGCGGTCCCATTGACGCTGGAGGGTTCCTACGCCCTGCACCAGATGTTTCGCATCCGGCGGCCCGCCTGGCGCGCGCTCTCCGCTCCGCACCGTGAAGGAATAATCGAGGAAGCGCTTCCGCTCCTCTCTTCGTTCGAAGCAGGGAACCGGCAGGGCCATCCGAATCAGACCGCTCTTTACTCGCATCTCGGGCATAAGGCGGATGTGATGCTGCTCCATTTCCGGGACTCGCTCGAAGATCTCCACCGGGCGGAGCTTGCCCTCTCGCGGTTAGCTCTTTTTGATTATCTGGAACCGGTTCACTCTTACATTTCAGTGGTTGAACTCGGATTATATGAGTCGTCGGCCAAGACCTACGGGCAGCTTTCCGAGCGCGGGTTGGAACCGCACTCCCCCGAATGGAATGCGGCCATAGCAGAAGTCAGTACGCGCCAGTCTGCCGCCATGGCGCCGCGGCTGTTTCCTGAGATTCCCAAGGCGAAATACCTCTGCTTTTATCCCATGGACCGCAAGCGCGCGGAACAAAAGAACTGGTACACCGTACCCATGCCGGAGCGCCAGCGCCTGATGCACGAACACGGCATGATTGGGCGCCGTTACGCCGATTGTGTCCGGCAGATCATCACCGGCTCCATCGGATTCGACGACTGGGAGTGGGGCGTAGACCTGTTCGCCGATGATCCGCTGGTGTTTAAAAAGCTCATCTATGAAATGCGATTTGACGAAGTAAGCGCCGTTTACGCCCTGTTCGGCTCCTTCTATCTGGGATGGCGGGTCGGAGCGGGGGATCTCGCCGGCTTGCTGGCGGCTGAGTTGCCTTAAGGCGCCTTTCAGGGCCCTTTCGCGGGCGTTCGGGAACGTTCAAACCATTGAGAATGGTACGCTTAGTATTCGTAAATGCGTACTGTCGACCTGATTCATCGCAAGCGGGACGGAGAAGAACTGGCTGTCGAGGAACTTCAATTCCTGATTGATAGCTATACTCGCGGCGACATTCCCGAATACCAGATGGCGGCCTTCCTGATGGCCGTCTATTTCTCCGGCATGTCCGATCGTGAAGTAAGCGCGATGACCGAATCGATGCTAAATTCGGGCTCGACGGTAGATCTTTCGGCGATCCCCGGCATCAAAGTCGACAAGCACTCGACCGGTGGTGTGGGTGACAAAACCAGCTTGATCGCTGCTCCTCTGGCGGCTTCTGCTGGTGTTGTCGTCCCTATGATTTCCGGACGTGCCCTGGGCCACACCGGCGGTACTCTGGACAAGCTCGAGTCCATACCCGGGTTTCGCACCGATTTAACCGTCGACGAGTTTCGCGCGCTCTTAGAGCAATACAATCTCGCCTTCATCGGCCAAACCCTTGACGTGGCGCCGGCTGACGGCAAGCTCTACGCTTTGCGGGATGCTACCGCCACCGTCGAATCGATTCCCTTGATTGCCACGTCCATTATGGCCAAGAAATTGGCCGTTGGCCTGGATGCCCTGGTGCTCGATGTCAAGGTCGGCTCGGGCGCATTCATGAAAAAGCAGGTGGATGCACGCCGCCTGGCGCAAATGATGGTGGGTATCGGCCGCCGCATGGACAAACGTGTTCAGGCCCTCATCACCGATATGAGCCAGCCGCTGGGTTATGCCGTCGGTAATGCGCTTGAAGTGATGGAGGTCTCGCAGACGCTCCAGAACGCCGGCCCTGCCGACCTCACCCGGATCTCTCTGGAACTCGCGGCCCGAATGATTTATCTCGGTAAAGTCGCCAAAACTCTCGATGAAGCCCGTGAAATAGCGCAAGCCAATCTGCTGGACGGCTCCGGCTATCGCAAGTTGAAGGAAGTCATTCAGGCGCAGGGTGGAAATCCGCAAGTGCTCGACCGGTTCGATCTGCTGCCCAACGCTACCGGCGCGCAAGAGATTACCACCGCGCGAGCGGGCTACGTTAGCGCCATCGATGCCGAACTGATCGGCCAGGCCTCTTCGCTGATCGGCGCCGGAAGGAATACGAAGGAAGATACCATCGATCCGGCCGTCGGCGTCATTCTTGAGGTGAAGGTCGGTCAAAAGATCGATGCAGGCAGCATCCTGTGCCGCATTTACTACACGGGTGAAGAGCACCTCGAAGAAGCCGCCGAGCTGGTGGAAGATGCGTTCAAGATCTCCCAGCAGCCCGTGGACGAGCGCGACTTGATTTTAGAAGTCGTCAGCTAACTCCCGCCCTGGATGGCAAGGTTCGACGGGATCGTTGGTCTGATCGCCATCCTTCTTTGCGCATATCTTTTTTCGACCCGCCGCTCGGCCATTCAGAAGCGCGTCCTGCTTTGGGGCATCGTACTCCAGTTTGCCTTCGCGCTCCTCATTCTGAAGACCAGCTTCGGCAAGCTCTTTTATGGCGCAAGCCTGTTCGTCAATGCGCTCCTGAACTATACGACCGCCGGATCCAGCTTCGTATTTGGCGAAAAGCTGGGCATGAAGAGCAGCCAGTTCGGCGTTATTTTTGCGTTTCAGGTCCTGCCCATTGTCATCTTCATCTGTTCCTTTTTCGCCATACTCTATTACCTCGGCCTCATGCAGTTGTTCGTCAGGGCCATGGCTGTTTTCATGCAGCGTTTCATGGGAACCAGCGGCGCCGAAACCACGTGCGTGGCCGCCAGCATCGTGATGGGTCAAACCGAAGCGCCCGTGACCATCCGGCCGTATCTCGAAAGCCTCACGGAATCCGAGCTCTTCACCGTCATGGTCAGCGGCATGGCGCACGTCTCGGGAGCCGTGATGGCCGCCTATGTCGCTATAGCTGGAGTCTCCATCGCCCACTTACTCACTGCGGTAATTATGACCGCGCCCGCTACTCTGATGCTGGCCAAAATGTTCGTGCCGGAGACCGGAGATCCGGTGACTCGCGGAACCGTGAAGATCAACGCCGAGCGACAGGGCGTCAATGTCATCGACGCCGCCGCACGCGGCGCATATGACGGCCTCTACCTCGCCTTGAATATCGCCGGCATGCTCATTGCGTTTCTTGCGTTGATCGCCATGATGAATGGCGGATTGACCTGGGTCCATTCGTTTCTGCCTTGGGTGCCTCCTTCTCTGCAGCAGATTCTGGGTATGGTGTTCGCCCCGATCGCCTGGGCCCTGGGAGTGAGTTGGAACGATTGCGCCACGGTCGGCAACCTGCTCGGAACGCGCATGATCCTGAACGAATTTGTCGCTTTCGCGGACCTCGGCAAAGTGGGATCGCTGCTGCAGCCGCGATCATTCGTCATCGCAACATTCGCATTGTGCGGGTTCGCCAACCTCGGCTCCATTGCCATCCAGATCGGTGGAATCGGGGCCTTGGCTCCCTCGCGGAAATCGGACCTGGCCCGGCTCGGCGTGAAAGCGATGCTGGTCGGCACCCTGGCGAATTTCATGTCTGCCTGTATCGCGGGTATGTTGCTGTAGCAGTCGCGCAGGCCATCGTTCTTCGTGGCCTGCGGTTGATCTGACTGTGTGGGGCGGGCTTCAGCCCGCGCGGGGCTTCAGCCTCGCAACTGACCGCTGACCGCTTTGGGCCGCTGTACCCGCAACTCAAGCCGTCATTAGCCGGACCGCCTGGCCCGGCTTTACAGTGAACTGTTTGTCCAGCCTCTGGACTCTGGACAGACAATCCTTGGTGGGGCAGGGCCGTGCCCTGCGCCGGGCGCGTCGCCCGGCT
>JAICXK010000057.1 GCA_025980435.1 Bryobacteraceae bacterium | reverse complement strand
CCGCTGAATGACCCGAACCGGCTGGCCATCTGCGGCGGCAATTGCGGCTTCACGGGCGCAAGTTATGACGCGAACCTGGACCGCATCTATCCCGGCTTCTCGAACATCACCATGACGGAAGCGGCGAGCCCTTCGAACTATAACTCGCTGCAGGTCAGCGTGAATTGGCGCAACCATTCCGGTTTGTCCTTACAAGGCGCGTATACCTATTCGCACCAACTGGATCAGACCTCGGGCGATTTGAACACGCTATCGAATCCGTTCAATCGTTCCTATGACTATGCGAGCGGCGATCTGGACCGCCGGCACAACGCCATTTTCAGTTACGTGTACGAACTGCCGTTCTTTAAGAATTCGAGCGGCTTCGTTCACTCCGCACTCGGCGGCTGGGAGATCTCCGGCATCACCATGTTCCAAACCGGACTGCCCGTGAATCCGGCGCTAGGATACGACAATCTTGGACTCGGCGGCGGCACGAACAGCCGGCCCGATGCCGTCTCCAGCATCAACTATCCGAAGAATGTGGACCAGTGGTTCAGCACATCGTCTTTCGCAGCTCCGGCAGCCTTGGCGTTCGGCAGCGCAGGCCGTAACACCATCCGCGGACCCGGGCGCGCTAACTGGAACGTCGCGCTGTTCAAGTCTTTCGCGCTTCCGTGGCGTGAAGGCATGCACATTGAATTCCGCGGCGAGACGTACAACACGTTCAACCACACGCAATTCAACGGCATCGATTCGACCTTTACCGACGGCAACTTCGGCAAGGTTACGTCTACGTTCGACCCACGTATCATCCAGCTTGGGGCGAAGTTCGTGTTCTGAAAATGAGGGTCGGGCATGCCCGATTCCCAGGGGCCGGGCGGTACCCGGCCCCGCTAATCGAACGACTACGCACGGCGTAGCAGCTTTTCCACCTGCTTGGCAAGAATATCCGTTTCAATATTGACGAGCGAGCCCGGTCCCCGGGCGTGCAATGCGGTGTGCCGGTATGTATGCGGAATGATAGTGAACCCGGCAACATCCTCCGCGATTTCTGCCACGGTGAGACTGATGCCGTCCACCGCAACGGATCCCTTGCTCACGATGTAGCGCATGAGTTCGCGACCCACGCGGATCCGAAGCCACCAGTTGTCGTCGCCAAGAGGTTCGAGAGCGACGACTTCGGCGGTGCCGTCCACATGCCCTAAGACGAAATGTCCGTCCAGACGGCTGTTGGCGCGGAGAGGCCGCTCAAGATTGACCGGCGCTCCGGGTCGCAAAGCGCCCAAATTAGTGCGCTTGAGAGTCTCCGGCGCAAGGTCAGCCGAGAACCTGTCCGCGCTCAGCGCAACTGCCGTTACACACGCGCCGTTCACGGCGATGCTTGCGCCCACAGCGGCATCCTGCAAAATCGTAGAGCAGCTAATGGTGATGCGCGCGCCGGTTTCCTGCGGCTGAAAATCAACCACGCGGCCGAGTTCTTCAATAATGCCAGTGAACATGCGTCAGTTTTTCACGACGTAGGCTTCGACAACGAATTCGTCTTCCCCGATGGGGTGGACCGTGAGCCGTTGCAGGAGCATGGCATCGGCGCGGCGCATGCGGCCCGGGCCGCCGGCAACCGGCAGGCTCTTCAGACCGCCGAGGATTTTCGGAGCGTAGTAGAAGAGCACCTTATCCGCGATTTGAGAATCAAGCATGGTCCAGTTCACGTGGCTTCCGGCTTCCACCATGAGCGATAAATACCGCTGCGCGGCGAGATAGTCGAGCACCTTGAGGGGATCGGTGCGTCCTCCCGCCCCATCCGCGATCAGTACCTGGACGCCGGCGGCTTCGAGCGCCTTTCTTCGTTCGGCGGGCGCAGCGGATGTGCCGACAATCATCACATCGCCTTTGGCGCTGGTGATCATTTTCGAAGCGAGAGGAATGCGAAGCTGTGAATCCAGCACGATCCGCAGCAGGGGGCGGCTGCGCTCCAGGCCGCTTCGATCCGTGAGGAGGCAGTCGTCTTCGGCAACCGTGCCGAACCCGGTCAGAATCGCGTCCGAGAAGTGACGCACCTGCTGGACATCGGCGCGAGCGATTTCACTGGTGATCCAGCCGATATTATCTTGCGGAGCCGCAATCTTGCCGTCCAGAGTGAGCGCTGCTTTCACGGTAACCAGCGGGCGCCCGGTTTTCATGAAATGCACGAAGGCCTCGTTGAGACGTTCCGCCTCCGCCGTGTATTCATCCGCGATGGACACGTCCAGCCCCGCTTCCCGCAATTGACGCAGGCCCTTGCCGTTTACCAGCGGGTTTGGATCCTGCATCGCGGTTACGACGCGCCGGATTCCGGATTGAATGACCACATCCGCGCACGGACCGGTCCGGCCGCGGTGCGGACAAGGTTCCAGCGTGACATACAGCGTGGAACCCCGCGCCGCTTCGCCGGCCGACCGAAGGGCAACGATTTCGGCATGATCGGCTCCAGCCCAGGTGTGAAAGCCGCGCCCGACGATTTCTCCGTTGCGCACGACGACCGCGCCCACCGCCGGATTCGGACTGGTTCGCCCGCGGCCTTCCCGGGCCAGTTCCAAAGCATATTGCATGTAATCGGGCATATCGACGCCGGGTTCAGCCAAACAGTGACTCAACGAAGCTTTCCGGCTCGAACGGGAGCAGGTCTCCAATTTTTTCGCCAACGCCGATGAAACGGATGGGAAGATTCAACTCGCGCGCAATGGCCACCACGACACCGCCTTTCGCCGTCCCATCCAGCTTCGTAAGAATAATGCCGGTGACGCCCGCGGATTCGGTGAATTTGCGCGCCTGCTCGAGTCCGTTCTGGCCAGTGGTCGCATCGAGCACCAGCCAGACTTCGTGCGGAGAGCCAGGCACAACGCGCTGGCAGGTCCGGCGCATTTTCTCCAACTCGGCCATCAGGTTCTCTTTGGTATGAAGGCGGCCCGCCGTGTCGACGATCACGTAATCCATCCCCCGCGCTTTGGCTGCCTGCAGAGCGTCGAAAACCACGGCGCTCGGATCCGCGCCTGTCTTTTGACGAATCATATCCACGTTGGCGCGCTGGGCCCAGATCTCGAGCTGCTCAATTGCCGCGGCCCGAAACGTATCGGCGGCACAGAGCAGCACTTTCCTTCCCTCGCCGAGGAAACGGTGCGCGAGCTTCCCGAGCGTGGTGGTCTTTCCCGCCCCGTTTACGCCGACTACCATAATCACTGCCGGAGGCTTGGTTACAACCCGGATCGGCGCTTCGGAAGCCCGCAGGATTTCCAGAAGCTGCTCACGGATCAGTGCCCGGATTTCGGTTGCATCGCCGGCCAGCCGGCGGTCCACACGCTGGCGGATCCGCTCAAGAATATCTTCGACGGTCCGAACCCCCAGATCGGCGGTGATCAGCGTGTACTCCAGCTCATCAAGAAGATCGGCGTCAATCTCCTTCTTGCCCGCAAGCACATCCTCCAGGCGGTCCACCAGTCCCGAGCGGGTCTTTTGAATCCCTGCCTTCAGGCGATCGAGGAGATCCGGTTCGGTGGGTACCGAGCCAAAAAGCGTCTGAATTGCCATGAGTTGGGCAGCTCACGCGGAGTACAACATCCCGGTGCGCTTAGGTCTAGTTTAGCTTTCGCGAAGATTTGACCTCGAAGATGCCCGTCATAGACCGTACGGGCGGATCCAGCAACGGTACGGTAAGCACTACATTTTCCCGCTTTTTGACAGCATACTGGCGTGCATGGGAGCCGCATCGGCAGGAGCGATCGAGTCGCCGGAAGCGCGATCGGAGACGCGGCGGGAGGACCGCGCGGCTCGATCTAAATTCTCGTGGAAATTGCTGCTGCTCGCGGTCGCAGTGGGATCGGTTCTTGAAATGGCCGGCCCGGAATGGGTTCGGCGATTCTTTGAAGCTGTGCGCTTTAGCGGGGCGGCCGGAATCTCTTCGGTCCTGGCCGCGCTGATGGCGGCGGTGGTGCTGCACGAGGCAGGGCATCTCCTGACGGCGCTACTCCTGGATTTTAAAGTGATTGGCGGGTGCTTCGGACCGGTCCGGGTTAGCCGGCGCGGTGAACGGTGGGCGTGGCGCTTCTCGGCAAAGAGCCTGTTCATGGCCTCCGTCTCTGCCATTCCCCGCAGTTGCCGCGGCTGGCGTTGGCGCATGCTGGCCGTCGTGGTCGCCGGGCCGCTAGCAACACTTCTCACCGGGTTAGCTGCCGGATGCGCCCTTCTGCTGCGCAGCCAATTGGGATGGACCACAAACTTTCTCGCCGCGCTCGCCCAACTAAGCTTTTTTATCTTCCTGCTGGGCCTGATTCCGAACCGGACCAACGCTCCCATCCGTAATGATGCGCGCCTGTTTTGCGTGATCTGGCGGAATTCGACGGATGCCGCCGCGATTCGGGCCTGGCATCACACTCTGCAAGCTTGAATCAGTAAACCGGGCGTCCTTTCACGGGACGAGCGATGATGGTGATATCCGGCTATTTACGAAAGCTTCTCCCCAGAAATCCACGCCTTCCGGCCCGTGCGGAGTTAGTGCTATAGTAGCCACTCCGGCAGCATTTAAGAATCGGTCGCCACAGGCCTTTCCGAAGCTTGGAAGGGTTACTGTGTCCGATCGCAATACACAGCAGGAAGCAGTCGCACCGCGCAAGGGAGCCTCGGAATGAATTTGCCAGATCACACGAGAACCCGGCGTCGTCTGGCTTTTTTATTCTCTGTTCCGCTGGCATTCAGCTTGATTTTTTTTCTGGTCGATGTTGCGTCCGAACACACCGACACGCAACTCCTCGACTTACAGAGCCTTGCTTCAGGGGTCCATCAACTTCGGTCTCTGGCCACGGACGCCGAGGCAGGCGAGCGAGGGTATTTGCTGATGCAGGAAGACCGCTATCTCCTGCCGCTGCAGCAGGCCAGCAGGCAACTGCCCATACAGGTGCGATCCTGCCTGAGTTTCGCGGACCAGGAACCCGCTCTGCGGCCCCAGATCGAGCGGCTGGCGGCGTTGGTTACCCAGCGATTCAACCAGGCAAACGCGGCGCTCGAGACGGAACGAACTAGCGGGCTTCGCGCCGCGCTCGAACTCGTGAGGTCGGGCCGATCGGAAGCAACCATGAACGACATCCGCAAGAGCGTGCGCCGGCTGCTGCAAGACTTGGATGCGCAACGAGACGACTACCTGGCCAATGAACGCAAGCTGCGAAATATAACATTCGGCTTTTTTGTGGCCGGATTTTTGGCTACGCTGCTGGTCACAATCTGGCTGTATAACGCCCTGCTGGCGCATCTGTACGCCCGCGAAGCAGCCCAGGTGGAACTGCAAAAACTAAACGCGGAATTAGAGGCGCGCATCGGCGAGCGGACTCGCGAACTGCGGGAATCGAACGAAGAGCTCCAGCAGTTTGCCTATGTCGCGAGCCACGATCTGCAGGAGCCGCTGCGCACGATCACGAGTTTTTCGCAACTGCTCGAAGCACGGTATAAGGGACAACTGGATGAGGATGCCGACGAGTTTATCGGTTATATCGTTTCGTCCGCGAAGAGAATGACCGATCTGATCAATGGTCTGCTGGCGCTGGTCCGTTTAAGGAAGACCGGGCAAATGGCGGCGCCCGTTCCCTTTGAAGCCTTGCTCGACGATGCCGAGGTCGGCCTGCAGGGTTCCATCCGCGAAAGCGGAGCCCGCATTGAGCACGGCCCGCTGCCGGCCCTGGTGGTAGATCGTGTGCAGTTTGTTCAGGTCTTTCAAAACCTGTTCTCCAATGCCATTAAATACAAACGCGACGAGCCACCGCTTATTCGTGTGGACGCGCGCCGCGATTCCGGCAATTGGGTCATCTCCGTTAGCGACAACGGATGCGGATTCAGTCAGGAATTCGCCGAGCGGATTTTCGGCTTATTTCAGCGCTTGCAGATGCAAAGCGTGGAGGGCACCGGAATGGGCCTGTCTATCGCGCGTAAGATTGTGGAGCGGCACGGCGGGCGCATCTGGGCAGAATCGACCCCAGGGGTGGGATCTACGTTCTCCTTCAGCCTGCCGGCCAATCTGGAGGCGCCGCTGCAGCACGAAGGCTACCGCTCGGACCTCACTCCTGTTTCGCAACAAACAGGTCGTTGACCACGCTGAATACGCCCGGCGTCGTGTTGGCAAACATCTCCGCCATCGCAAGATCCCCGGAGTTGTCCACCACGCCCTTTAAGGTGACGTTTCCATTCTTGACAATAATGTGAATGGCGTGATAACCGATGGGCGGATCGTTGGTTATGCCCATGGTTCGTGCCGTCAGGCTTCTCCAGCGGGCGCTTGGGCCGCGATTTGAAGTGTAGCGCTGCAGGGCGGGATTACGGTAGATCCTGCGGTAGACGGCAGCCCGGATGCGGTCGTCGTTGGGGGACAGCGGGAGGACCTCGATTTGATTGTCGACAGCCTGAACGCCTTCGATCTTCTTGACCACGTTTTCAGCGGACGACTTGAGAATCGGCCGGGAAGCCTCGCCTCTCAGGATGACCGTGTCGCCTTTGATTCCGAAATGGATGTCGTCGAAAACTCCATAATCCGGCAGCCGCGAAATCGCGCTCTGCACTTTTTTGGCAAGTGCCAGTACCTTCTCTTCCGATGCGGTGGGGGTTGCGGCTTCTTGTGATTTCTCTTGAGGAGCGGCAAAGCACAGCAACGAACTCGCAGTCAGGCTGCTAAGCGTTAAAAACAGAAATATCCGTTTCATCTCTGACCTTTCGTGAGTGGCATAGTATCACGAACGGCCCCAGCCCGCTGCTATACTTGAGTTTTGTGTGCCTGCCGGGAATGTGGGCCGCGAACAGCGGCTGCGGAAGGAGTGCGCATGTTCATAGGCCTCCGGGAATTAGAACTACATACAGTTTCTTTTAACGTTGAGATTCCAGCAGGCGAAATTGATTACGAAAGTAAAATAAGCCAGTCATCCGTGCTTCACTCCGAAGGAACGGCGCAGCTGTTGAACCATGCGCTGGGCGAGGTCCGCGTACTGGGCGACCTGAACGTCACCGTCGAATCGACTTGTGATCGATGTGTCGAGCCCACGTCGTTTCCAATCGAAAGTCATTTTGATCTGATCTATATGCCCGCCAGTAGCGCAAAGACGGGAGGAGAAGACGAACTGGATACGGCGGGCGTAGAGGTGGGCTATTACGAAGGCAGCGGTCTGGCGCTAAAGGACGTTCTGCGAGAAGTGGTTCTGCTGGCTTTGCCGATGCAACTAGTGTGCTCCGAAGAGTGCAAGGGAATTTGCCCGGTCTGCGGACAGAACCGGAACCAGCGGGAATGCGGCTGCCATCCGGAAGCGGCCGACGACCGGTGGAACAAATTGAGAGATTTCAGGGCCGAAATCGGCCAGCACAACTAAACGGACCGGCTGGATTCGGCCGAATCCGAATCAGAATTGAGAAACTAGGAAAGTTATGCCAAATCCCAAACGCCGTCATTCAAAGCGGCGCACTTCGACGCGCCGGGCGCACGATGGTCTGCAAGTTCCACAAATGGCGGAGTGCCCGAATTGCCACGAGAAGATTCGCGCTCACCGCGCCTGCCCCCATTGCGGCAAGTACAAAGGCCGCGAGGTGATTGAGGTCGTCGAAGCCTGACCTATTCTCTGATGACAGATTCCCATCCGGAGCACGACTAACCCAAATACATGGTGACCATAGCCCTCGACGCCATGGGAGGCGATCACTTTCCGAGGCCGGAAGTGGAAGGCGCGATCCAGGCTGTCAAGGCGTTCGACGTAAGAGTAATACTTGTCGGCCGCGAAGAAATTGTCAGGCGGGAGTTGGACCGGCACGGCGGCTGGCGATCGCTGCCGATTGAGGTCCGCCATGCGAACGAACAGATCACGATGGAGGAGAGCGCCGGAAAGGCGCTTCGCTCCAAGAAGGACAGCTCCATTCGCGTGGCCTCCCGGCTGGTTCGGGAAGGAGTCGCACAAGGCGTAGTCTCAGCCGGAAACACCGGCGCGGTGATGGCTACCGCCAAAATGGTGCAAGGTATGCTGACCGGCGTGGATCGCCCTGCGCTGGCCTCGGCTTTTCCCACCCTGAATGGCAAATCGGCGGTCATGCTGGATGTGGGCGCAAACGTGGACTGCACCCCAAAAATGCTCGCCCAGTTCGCTGTCATGGGCAACGCTTACTCGCGCGTCATCTTTCGGAACAAGCATCCACGAGTCGGGCTCCTTTCCATCGGTGAAGAAGAGCACAAGGGCAATTCTTTGACTCACGAGGCCCGCCCTCTACTCAAGAGTCTGACGAATTTGAACTTCATCGGCAATGTCGAGGGCCGCGACGTATATACGGGTGTGGCCGACGTCATTGTTTGCGATGGCTTTGTCGGCAATGTGGCTCTAAAGGTCAGCGAAGGTCTGGTGGAAGTCATTCGCCAGATGCTGAAACAATCCCTAAAGGCAAGCATGACGCGCAAGGTTGGGGCGTACCTGGCGCGCGGAGCTTTTAACGATTTCAAGAAGCGGGTGGATTATTCCGAGTACGGTGGGGCGCCGCTTCTGGGATTGAACGGAATTTGTGTGATTTGCCACGGCCGGTCAAATCCCAAGGCCATCCGCAACGCGATTCGCATCACTAAGGAGTTCGCCGAGGGAAAGATTAACGAACGGATTGCAACGGAGCTGGATGCCTGGGCATCTGCTGAAGCAGGATAGTTATGCAGAATCGCGGCCGCGCCTTCGCCAGCATTGTCTTTACGGTGCTGAGCGTCCCTGCGCTCTGCGCGGCCAAGGAAGACCCCGTCCAGTGGACGCTCACCCCTATATCCGGAAACACGCAGGTTGCGCCCAGTCATAAAGTCTATCTCGATCTGACGGCAATCATTCAGCCCGGGTGGCATCTGTATTCTCCCACCACGCCTCCCGGCGGTCCCATTATTACAACCATCCGGCTGATGGAGAACCCGGCCGTCGCAAGCTATCGGGTGTTACGGCCTCAGCCGGTTCGAAAACTGGATCCGAACTTTCAGATCGACACTGAGACTTATTCCGGCGCGGCCCGCTTCATTCTTGAGGTAGAGACTTCGCCGTCGGCCAGCGGAGCTCCCCAGTTACAAGCCAAAGTCCGCTACCAGGTATGCTCCGACGTGAAATGTCTGCCGCCGGTGAGCAAGACGGCGAGCGCGGCGATCCAGATCGTGAACGGCGCGCCGGCCTCCAACTTCAACGTTCCCGGCGGCTACGCCCTGGTACCCGCATCGGGAGGCGCGGCATCCGCTGCGGCCGGCAACCAGCCCGCGCCGCCTCCTACGAATTTCGCGGCGAGTTCTTCACAGGGTCTGCTTCCGTTTCTCCTGACGGCTTTTGGGTTTGGACTGGCCGCTCTATTTACGCCCTGCGTATTTCCCATGATTCCCATCACCGTGTCCTTCTTTCTGAATCAGAGAAGCGGCACTGCGGATCAGGCAAAACGCGGCGGGTGGGTGCAGGCACTCATCTTTTGCGTTGGGATCGTTGTCCTCTTCACAGGCTTAGGTTTCCTGGTGACTGCAATTGCCGGACCGTTCGGGGTCGTGCAGCTCGGATCGAGCCCGTGGGTGAATGGATTCATCGCGGCCGTGTTCTTTGTGTTCGGTCTCAGTTTGCTCGGCGCATTTGAGCTGCGCTTGCCTTCGGGTCTGCTGACGAAGCTGAATAGCGCCTCGCAAGGAGGCGGATACGCGGGAACGCTGCTCATGGGACTGACGTTCTCGCTCACATCCTTTGCTTGCATCGGGCCGATCGTCGGACCCCTCCTGATCGCATCCGTACAACAGAAGGGCGCGCAACCCGTGCTGGGAATGCTGGCGTTTGCAACCGGTCTTGCGGCTCCGTTCTTCTTGCTTGCGCTGTTTCCCTCCTATTTGCAGAAGCTGCCTCGCAGCGGCGCATGGATGATGCGAGTCAAGGTCGTCCTCGGATTCATTGTGCTGGCGGTCATGCTCAAGTACTTGAGCAATGTGGATCAGGTTCTGCAGACACACTGGTTATCGCGCGAGCGCTTTCTGGCAGCCTGGATCGTGCTCTTCGCGCTTCCCGGTCTCTACCTGCTGGGGCTACTTCCGATGGAAGGAATCAAGCGGGATGAGCGGTTGGGTGTCAGCCGCGCGTTGATTGCGGCGCTGTTCCTGATCTTCTCCATCAGCCTGGTTCCGGGGCTCTTCGGCGGCAAATTAGGAGATCTCGATGCATTTGTTCCGGAAGCGTCCACTTCCGTCTTTGGCGGAGTCCAGGCGCAAGCCGTGCCTGCGAATTACTTCAAGAATGAATTGGATTTGGCTCTGACTACGGCGCGCCAGCAGAACAAGCTTGTTCTGGTGAACTTCACCGGTTATGCATGCACGAACTGCCACTGGATGAAAGCGAACATGTTTCCCCGGCCGGAGATTCAAGCCGCTCTGAAGGATCTGGTGATTGTGGATCTCTACACGGACGGCACGGATGCGGAATCGGAGAAGAATCAGAAGTTGGAAGACCAGAAATTCGGCACGGTTTCCATTCCGTTCTACGCGATCATGGATCCTGATCAGCATGTGATTGCGACTTTTCCTCAACTGACCAGGAATACGCGAGAGTTTCAGAGCTTTCTAGAGACGCGGCCTGGCGGTTCTAAGAACACGCAAACGGCGATGCTACGCTGAAACTGATTCGCCCGTACTCACGCGGATGTGGCGGAATTGGCAGACGCACTGGATTTAGGTTCCAGCGCTCGCAAGGGCGTGGGAGTTCAAGTCTCCCCATCCGCACCAGACACAACGCAGCATGTATCAACGGTTCTTACATACACTGCTCCTTGCGTCCGCCTCCGAAATCTGCTGAACTGTGAACAGGCGTTGGAGTTCGCCTTTAACCGCCCTCAGGGAAGATGACTCCTACTCACACGTTTTCAAGGAGTGGTGTGAAGTGGAACAGAGTCATCGAACTCAACCGGACATCCCGGTCTCGGACTACGGTCCCCTTATTCTTCAAAAGGTATGTGACCGGCAGATATGACAAAGTATCTCGCCGTGCTGCTAGGAGGAGGTTTGGGCGCCGTCCTGCGCTTTGCTGTCGGAACGCTGGTTCTGAAAGCATTCACCGGACCGTTCCCGCTCGGAACATTTCTCATCAACATAACTGGCTCATTTGTCATCGGTTTGCTGATGCCCTTCTTCTTGAGCCATTCCAGCATCGATCCAAATTGGCGGCTATTCATCGTGACCGGCGTTCTTGGAGGCTACACCACCTTTTCCAGCTTTGAGTGGGAGGCCTTCTTCACTCTCCGCGAAGGCGCCGGTTTCATCGCGATTTCCTATCTGGTCTTGAGCGTGGTCCTGGGCCTTATCGCTGTCTGGTTAGGCGCGATGCTAGCGGGCGGTATCCGGCGTTGGTAAGGCGCTCTTCGAAACGACGATTACCTCAACATCGCTGACCGCGATAAATCCGCCCGGCATCATTCGCTGCAATTCGGGAAGCGCCTGGGCGGCCTTCTCTGGCGTTTCCACAATCGTAATCAGGATGGGCTGATCGTGCACAAACCTGCGAGGGCGGCGCACTTCCGAGGTGTGCCCGAATCCTTCCAGCGCGCGGAAGACCGTTACGCCAGCCACCTTAAGCTCCTGGCACCGGGTAACTACCGCTTCATAAAGCGGTTTGCCCTGATATTCATCGTGCTCACCGATGTAAAGCCGGAGCAGCTTACCGGGCTGGCTGTTCATTGAAGCTTGCCCCGCCTGCGGAAATTTCATGCACAATCCGGTGCAATTGAACGTCGCACGTCACGATCAGGCCCTCACCCATCATGCTCGAGACGATGCGAATCAACTCATCGGCCTTTTCAGGCGTCTCAACAACGGAAATCATGATGGGAAGGTCATGCGAAAAGTGAAGCAGCCCGGTTTTGTGCGTATGCCCCTTTGCGCCATACCCCAGGATTCCGCGATGGATCGTAGCGCCGGAAAAATCCATCATCCGCAATCGTTTGACGATTGCCTCATACAAAGGCTCGCCCTCCCATTTGTCGGATTCGCCCAAATAGATCTGCACCATCTTCGCCGCACTCGTCACTGTTTCTCGCCGCGGCTCCGGCACAGGTGTTTTGTCGTCCTTGGAGATTGCCTTAATAACGGTGATGTCCTGCACGCCAATTAGTCCGTCCGTCACCATGTCGTAGAGAGTAGGCAATAATTCATCCACCCGCTGCGCCGTATCGATGAACTCGATCCGTACGGGCCGGTGGTCGGCGGCGTACTCAGAACGCGGGTTGCGGAATTGCTCGTGGCTGCCGAACCCCATGTCGGCCCAAAAAAGAGTTGCACCCGCGACATGTTTCGACCGTAAAAAGCCAAGCACCGCCGACCATAAAGGTTCGGCACGTGCGCGCGTATCCTGGTTCAGGTAAATGGTGACTTTCTTGGCGCTGCCTTTCGGGAGCATGTTCTCTACGGCTTCGTCAGCCATTCATATTGCTCCGCCGTCAGCGGCACTACCGAAAGCCGGCCCTGCCTCACCAGCGGGGAGTCCGAAAAGATCTTATGCTCCTTCACCTCCGCCAGGGTACGCGGATGCTCCAAACGGCGGCTTGCCTTTATGCGGACCCGCGGTGTCTTTGAATCGCTCGTGTCCACACTCGACACCGTGGCCGTGCCGACGGCCTGCCGCTCGTTGCCGGTGTGATAAATCACCAACTTGTCTCCCTGCTTCATCTCGCGCAGGTGCTTTACGGCAGCCGGGTTGGTCACGCCGTCCCAGAGTGTCTCGCCGTCGCGCTCAAGATCGGAGAAAGAATAGGCGTCGGGCTCGGATTTCAGCAGGTAGGGCATTCTCTGCTCATCTTATGCCGTCTGCCGAAACTCTCCCCGCCACATCCGAAACCGCTCCCGCCGCTCGCGGCTTGGAAACCGGCTACTTGTGGGCAACACCGCCCGCGCCGCCCGGAGCGCCTCGGGCCGCACCGCCGCTCGGAAAAGAGCTGCCGACATGTCCGCCGCCAGCCGGCCCACTCGATACACGGCCGCCGGAGCCGGAAAACCCTCGTGAGCCGCCCATCCGAACTCCTCCGCCGCTAACACGTCCGCCTCCGAAGTTAGCCGCCGGAGCGCCTGTCGCGGTGCGATAGCCGCCGTTGGCGAAGGATCGTGCTGCCTGGCTCCGCGCTGCCTGGTTAGCCCAGGGCGAACGGGCCGCCACCCCGACTGCCGGAGGGTTCCTCGGACTGATCGGCACGGTAGCAGTTTTCGTCGGTACTTGCGCCGTAGCGGCCGATTTACCGGGGTCTCTGCCGCCATGAACATAGCGTCCGCCGCCAGCGTAAATCGGTGCAACGACCACTGGCGCATAAGGCAGAACACCTGGTCCATAGAAACCGTATCCAAATGGGCTGTAGAAAGCGCCGTTCATCGGTAGCCAGGCCCAACTGTTAAATCCGCTGTTCCAGTACCAGCCAGGACCGTACCCGCCGCCGAAACCAAGACCGCCCCAGCCTCCATAATTGTTCACGGTGACGTTCTTGGCGGCCTGGTAACTGGCCGCAGCCTCGTACTCAGACCGCACATTGCTCCACGCGTAAAGATCGTCTTCCTTTTTGCGGTCGAACTTTTCGGCTTTCAGTTCCGGCGCGATCACCACCTGGCGTCCCTTTCCGATCTCTCTCTTGCTCTCGCCCAGGCGAACCTCCAACTTCCCGTCGATGACGGCCGCAATGGGAGCCGGATCGGTCGCAAAGCGGTATAAGCCCGTTTTCAATATCGTGGTTGAGCCGCCGTGGTTCAGCACACTGATGTGATTGTCCTTAAGCAGATCGTCCACTTCGACCATCGCTTCGCCCCGTTCCACTTGAACCTGTATATCGGTCAGCGATGGTGAGATCATTCGAATCTGGCTGTTGTCGCCGATGCGCAGAAAAACTCCCGGTGTCAGGAGTACTTCGGCTTTGCCGCTGTCAGTTGAGAGCGTGTCGTTTGCATTCAGAAACGTGGACCTCAGTCCCGCCCCGGAAAGCTCACGGCCGTTCAGGAAGGCGTTCCCTTCCACGTAATTGACAACTCCCGGCCTCGCGGAAATCGTGTAGGCCTGCGGCATCGCGCACATGGCCGTTACAAAGAACCCGGTCAGGATCTTTGCCGATGTTTGCCATACGCGGTTCATTTGTTGCAACTCCTTCTATCCTCTTGGAACTCGCGTGTCCCTAATCGGTTCGATGCGATCGCGAACTAACAAGTTCCCTGGATCGAGGCTCAAGCCCCGACAGTATTGTACGTCAAATTTTCGGGCCGAAAACTGGCCTCTCTGGTTTAAGCGTTTACCTCGCTGCGATACAATCTCCCCGGGACGGAAATGCCCCTTGACACTTGCACCCATCGACTACGTCAGTCTGATCATCTATTTCGCCTTTGTGCTCGGCATCGGCTGGATGGCCAAGCGGAAAATTGCCACCAGCGAAGACTTTCTGACCTCCCGCCACTCGGTTCCGGTTTGGATTACCAGCCTGGCTTTCATCGCCGCCAATCTGGGCGCGCAGGAAATGATCGGGATGTGCGCTTCCGGAGCCAAATATGGAATCATGACCGCCCAGTTCTACTGGCTGGGCGCGGTGCCGGCCATGATCTTCGTGGGCCTCTTCATGATGCCTTTCTATTACGGCAGCCGGGCCCGCAGCGTTCCCGAATATCTGAAGCTGCGATTTGACGAAAAGACGCGCGGGCTGAACGCGATCACGTTCGCCATCATGACCATCTTCTCGTCCGGCATCAGCATGTACGCGCTCGGCCTGTTGTTCGAGTTGGTGCTCGGCTGGAATTTCACCAATTCCGTCCTCTTGTCGGCGGCCATTGTCCTCATCTATACACTGCTGGGCGGCCTCACCAGCGCCATTTACAACGAGGTGGTGCAGTTCTTCCTGATTGTGCTTGGATTCGCGCCCCTATCTATTCTGGCGGTTGAAAAGGCGGGCGGTTGGAGCGGTATCTCGGCCCGGCTGCAGCCAGTGATGACACACACCTGGAAGTACACGACTCACGCGAGCGAGAACCCAATGGGAGTTGAGGTTTTCGGGCTCGTTGCCGGCCTGGGTTTTGTGCTTTCTTTTGGTTACTGGTGCACTAACTTCCTGGTCATTCAACGCGCCATGGCGGCGGAAACCATTCATGGCGCACGCCAAACCCCGTTGTTTGCCGCTTTTCCCAAAATTTTCATGCCGTTTGTCGTGATCCTGCCCGGCGTCGCCGCGGTCGCCCTGATGAGCATGTCAAGCGGCTATACGATTCCGCTAAAGCCCACCGGCGGATTCAACTACGACCTGGTACTCACTACGCTCATGGCGAAATTTTATCCGGCAGGGATGCTCGGCATCGGCCTCACGGCGTTGATGGCATCCTTTATGTCCGGAATGGCGGGAAACGTTACCGCGTTCAACACGGTTTTCACCTACGACCTGTATCAGAGCTACATGAAGCGGAATGCCCCGGACAGACATTATCTTTGGGTCGGGCGGATCACCACAGTGGCGGGCGTGGCGCTCTCGATCGGAACCGCATTTCTCGCCACCCACTTCAACAACATCATGGATTTTCTGCAACTGGTGTTCGCCTTTGTGAACGCGCCTCTATTCGCTACCTTTCTGCTGGGAATGTTTTGGAAGCGCACCACCGGCCACGGCGCATTTTGGGGAATGGTGACGGGACTTGTAGGCGGCGGCCTTACGCTTGGGCTCACAGTTGCGGAAGGAAAGGGCGGCTGGATCGCGCCCGTTCATCAGTTTCCTTCCTCCATGGCCCAGAATTTCTGGATCGCGATTATCTCCTGGTCTGCTTGCTTCGTGGTCACCGTCGCCGTGACTCTGTTCACGAAACCCAGGCCCGAAACCGAACTGCACAATCTGGTCTACGGGGTCACGGATCTCCCGCACGAGGAAGGCGTCCCTTGGTACAAGCGCCCAGGTCCGCTGGCCATCATCGTAATCATTGTGCTGATCATTATGAACATCATCTATTGGTAAGCGATTATGGACGATTTACGCCGCCCGACCGGCTTTCTTTTCGCGCTGCTGGGGCTGATCCTTTTGCTCTACGGAATCTTCTCTCCCGCCCGCGCCGAGTTGGTACCGAACGTTAATGTGAACTTATGGTGCGGTCTGACACTGCTGATCTTCGGAGGAATTATGCTGTGGCTCTCGTATCGGACGAAATCATAGCAGGCTTTCGGACACATTTCCGATCGGATGTTACGCCCGACGTGTATCGCGCGCCAGGGCGTGTCAACCTGATCGGCGAGCACACCGACTACAATCTCGGCTTTGTCTTCCCGATTGCGCTGGAAATGGCGTGTTTCGTCGCTATCGCTCCCGCCGGGCACGGTAAACTGCGTGCCTACTCCCGCGACATGGGCGACGAGTTCAGGATATCCGTGGAGGAACTCCCGAATGCGAAGCCGGCCGGCAAGTGGCACGATTACGTCGTGGGAGTTGCCCGCGAGCTGGCGCGCGCCGGAGTGAAACTCGAAAGCCGCGATCTTTGGATTAAAAGCACGGTGCCCGCCGGATCGGGACTCAGTTCCTCCGCTGCGTTGGAGATCGGAACAGCCGTCGCGCTACTCGATTCGAGAGAAATGAACCGGCTCGATATCGCGCTGCTCGGACAGAGGGCCGAATCGGGATTTGTCGGCATGCCGTGCGGCATCATGGACCAGTACGCATCGGTTTTTGGTCACGCCGGCGCAGCGATTCAAATCGACTGCCGCAGCCTGACGCACGAATACGTTCCTCTACCGCGGAACGCCGCTATCGTCGCGGTGAACTCTATGGTGAAGCACGAATTGGGCACGTCCGCGTATCGCGAGCGCGTCGCTGAGTGCCAGGCCGCGGTTGCCGCGATCCGGGCAATCGAGCCTTGCGTCGAGAGCCTGCGCGATGCCTCTCTGGACCTCTTCAACCGCGTCCAGAACAGGATCCCCGATGTGCCCCGCAGGCGCGCCCGTCACGTGATCTCCGAGACGCAGCGAGTGATTGACTTCGCGGCAGCGGCCCGCGCAAATGATCTTGGCGAGATGGGACGCCTGTTCCTCGCATCGCATAGGAGCATGCAGCACGATTACGAGATCACCTGCGAAGAGATCGATTTTCTGGTGGACACCGCGATCACGCTCCCTGGCGTGTATGGTGCGCGCATGACCGGCGGCGGCTTTGGAGGCTGTACGGTGAATCTGATTGCACCGGACGCCGCGAATAGTTTTCGCGAGAATCTGACACGGGCTTATCAGGATAAATTCGGCATCACACCCGCGTTTTACGACTGCAAACCGGCCGAAGGGGCGGGGCGGGCATAGCAGCCTTGTGGGAACAAACGTACTTCCCCATCGCGCATAGCCTCTTGTGGTCGTCGATCGTTGCCGCGCTGCCCATCGCCGCGCTGCTGTATGCCATCGGCGTAAAGCGCGTAACGGCCTGGAAGTCCTCCGTGCTGGGTCTGGTCGCCGCGGTCATCGTAGCCTGCGCCGCCTATCGGATGCCCGTCGGGCTGGCGGTGAACTCGGCCTTGTACGGCGCCGCCTTCGGCATCTTTCCTATTTTCTGGGTGATCTATTGGGCCATTCTGCTGTACCGCCTGACCGTGGATACCGGGAACTTCGAAATCCTCAAGGAATCAATCGGCCAGCTCACCAGTGACCGCAGCCTCCAGGCGCTGCTGATTGCATTTGCGTTCGGAGCTTTTCTCGAGGGCGCGGCAGGGTTCGGAACACCTGTTGCGGTGGCGGCCGCTATATTAGGCGGCCTCGGGTTCTCCGCCTTTTATGCCGCCGGGATTTGCCTGCTGGCAAACACGGCGCCCGTTGCATTCGGTTCACTCGCCATCCCGCTGGTCACGCTTGCCGCTACAACGGGGCTCCCGCTCGATGCCCTCAGCAAACAGGTGGGCCGGTTGTGCGCGCCGGTATCGCTTTTCATTCCCGCGTACCTGGTGATCGTGATGGGCGGCCGCAGCGCGTTCCGGCGGGTCTGGCCAGCCGCCCTGCTCTGCGGAGCGAGTTTCGCCGCCACCCAATTTGCTATTTCGAATTTTGTCGGACCCTACCTGACCGATATCCTTAGCTCGCTTGCAGCGGTGGTTTCCCTCGTTGCGCTGCTCCGGTTCTGGCGTCCGGCCGGGACCGAACGAACAGGCAACACGTTTCGCCCTGCGCAACTGCTGCGGGCCTGGTCGCCTTACCTGCTACTGGTCGTTTTCATTCTGGCGTGGAGCTCGCATTCAGCGCAATTTTTGCTGAATCAGGCCAGCGTCTCGTTCGGCTGGCCGGGCCTTCACAATCAGATCCAGCGAATTCCGCCCGTGGTGAATCAGGCCGGACCCTACGCCGCGATTTACCGGTTCCGGTATCTGGCGGAGGCGGGTACTGCCTGCGCGTTCGCAACGATCGCATCGGCTGCGCTCTTGCGCGTGGGGCCCATTCGCTTCGTTCGCTTGGCGTTCGATTCAGCCAGGCAACTTCGGTTTGCATTCGCCAGCATCACGGCGGTGCTCGCTCTGGCATTCGTCATGAACTACTCAGGCGCGACGGCCACGCTTGGTCTCGCTTTTGCCGCAACGGGAAAAGCCTTCCCGTATTTCAGCGCGATGCTGGGCTGGCTGGGCGTGTTCCTGACAGGCAGCGACACATCCTCGAACGCGCTGTTCGGGGGACTGCAGCAGGTAACGGCGCATCGCCTCGGCTTGAGCCCGGTTTTAACGGCTTCCACAAATTCAGCCGGCGGAGTGATGGGGAAGATGATCAGCCTGCAAAGTATCTCGGTCGCCGCCGCGGCCGCAGGATTGAAAGCGGACGAGGAGCCTCGCCTTTTCCGCTTCACCCTGAAGCACAGCCTCTTTCTGGCGAGCGTAGTAGGAGGGCTGGCGATGATATATGCGTATGCGTGATTCGTGTGTATTCGTGTGCATTCGTGGCCTGGTGAAATCACCCGCCGATCGCGTACATCGGCCGCTGTGGCGCCACAAACGTTGCGCGATTGATTTCATGACCGGCCCATTTTTGCCAAACCGTCGAGCGAACGGCAGCTTCCAGGGCGAGGTCTGAATCCGGCTGTTCCAAAAGCGGGCGGATGTCGGTTTCTTCTCGCGCGAACAGGCAATTCCGCAGCTTGCCGTCGGAGGTAAGCCGCAGGCGATTGCAGTTCGCACAGAAAGGCCGGCTGACCGAAGCGATGAACCCCACGCGATGCCCATCTTCGAACCTGTACTCGGTTGCGGGCGCCCGCGGGTCCGCGTCTGGCACCGGAGTCAGCGGCCCGAACTCGCGCTCCAGCATTTCGATCATGTCATCGGCCGTCAGCACGCGATCCAGCGCCCACAGGTGCTGGGCATCGAGCGGCATGAATTCTATAAATCGAACTTCCATGTTTCGCTCACGCGCGAAACGGACCAGCGGGACAATATCAGGCTCATTCAGCCCTTTGATCGCAACAGCATTCAATTTGATCCGGTGGAAACCGGCATCGACCGCCCGATCGATCCCTGCGAGCACGCGCGCCAGTTCGTCGCGGCGAGTAATGGTTTGGAAACGTTCCCGGTCGAGCGTATCGAGATGAATATTCAGGCGGCGCAGGCCCGCATCAAAAAGCGGTCCCGCCGCGGACGACAGAAGAACGCCGTTCGTGGTCAGCGCAAGGTCGCGTACGCCGCGCAAACCGGACAGACCGGCAATCAACTCCGGCAGCTTGGGGCGCAACAGCGGCTCGCCTCCAGTGAGCCGGATCTTGTCTATACCCAGCGGGAGAACAAGCGAAACAAGACGCACGATTTGCCCGAAGCTGAGCAGCCCGCGGATGGGCAGGAACTCCGCTCCGGTTTCGGGCATACAGTAGAAGCATCGGATATTGCAGCGATCGGTGAGACTGACGCGGAGATCGGAATGGACGCGCCCGAAGGTGTCGATTAGCGGCCCAGCCAACGGGCTACCCGCCGGAAGTCCGGGACCGAGTTGGACAAGCTGAGCCACGAAGAGATCAAAACCCGATATTACTTTACAGCCAGCATGCGCTGCAACGGCACGAGAGCGCGCTGCATAATATCGGCCGGTAACTCGATGCGGGGCTCCAGCGTTTCCAGGCACCTCGCCAGCTTCTCCAGCGTGTTCAGCTTCATATACGGGCACTCACTGCAATTGCAGTTCTCGTTTGCGACGAAATAAAACTTCTTGCCTGAAGAGAGTCTCTCCAGCGAATACCGGACCCCACTCTCCGTCATCACGATGAACTCACTGGCGGGCTGCTTCGTACACCAGTCGATAATGGCCGAAGTCGAGCCGATGAAATCCGCCATGCGAAGCACATCGCCTGGACATTCGGGATGCGCCGCCACCAGCGCTTGCGGGTGTTCTGCGCGCGCGGCAGTCAAGCGGCGGGCCGGAAAGGTTGCATGCACAATACATGCGCCTTGCCAGATCTCCATATTTTTGCGGCCGGTCTGGTTCTTGACATAGTTGCCCAGGTTAATATCCGGCAAAAACAAAATCGGCCGGTCGCTTGGAATCGAGTTCACTACAGCCACGGCATTTCGCGAAGTGCAGAGAATGTCGCTCTCCGCCTTCACTTCGACCGAGGTGTTAATGTAGCTCACAATCACATGATCGGGATTGCGGCGGCGGAATGCGCGAATCGCCTCCACCGGACAGCTATCCACCAGGCTGCAGCCCGCGTTCCTGTCCGGAACGACAACGACGCGCTCAGGATTCAACACCTTGGCGGTTTCCGCCATGAACCGTACCCCGCAAAAGGCGATTACATCGCCCTGAAATTTTTGGGCCGTGCGGGCCAGTTCGAGACTGTCGCCGATGGAATCCGCCAGATCCTGAATCTCTGGTTCCTGATAATGGTGAGCAAGGATGATTGCGCGCCGCTGCGTCTTCAGTTCCAGTATTTCTTCAGCTAATGTCGGAGCGCTTACCATGCAATCCTTTATAATCCAATTTTACCAGCAAATCCGAGGGTTCTTCCCGGGGGAATAGAATCCATATTTGAAACGCTTTCGCGAAACCTGAATCTTAACCAGAAAGCGCAGACACACCTCCGAGTCTGCGACAAGGGGAGCGGGCCGACCGCGAGACGGCCTACTTCCCCCTTT
>JAICXK010000324.1 GCA_025980435.1 Bryobacteraceae bacterium | reverse complement strand
CAACCGCTGGCGCAATATTTCACCCGAACAGCTTCGCTGGGTAGCAGTACACATCCAGCGCGGCCGGACCCTGGTTGCCGCGGCCGGCCTGAACGGAACGGTTGAATCCAAGGTTATGGATGCGCTCCGCCGGTATGAAACGCCGGGTTACACCGAGCGAATAGACGATCACCTTCGGGCGGGCGATTTCGCCGACGCGGTCGCGGAAGTGCCGCCCTCGGTGCTCTACGCGCTTGCCAGGGACCCGGGACTGCGGGATGTATCTCCGGATGTGCCCTCAATGGAAATCGCCGCGCTCGAAGCGCGAAAGGATCCCGATCTCGCCCCGGCTGAGATCGCGCATACTTTCGGCACCCCTAAACCGACGCTGACGCATTCCTATCGTCCGGGCCTGCTTTATTTGCGCACGTTCCCCGCCCTTATGGGTTATTCGAGCCGTATCCTGGCGGAAACGTGGGAATCGAACAATCTTTATTACGCTGCGCTCGCGGAGGAAGCGGGCATACCGGTTTCGCAATTGGACGCTTACGTTCCGGAGTGGAACAAGTTAGTGGTGGAGAATATATTCGCCACTCATCTGGAAGACTGGCCGGCGTTATTGCGTTCGCTTCATGTGGTCGCCAGCAGCGTGATGCAGCATGAAAACCGATCTTTAACGGCGAGTAACTCATTGAACTAGGAAGGCCTCGTGCGTAACTCACTCAAAATTGCGGCTACCGTAACAACTGCGGCCCTGGCGGGATGCTTTTGGCTGCGCGCTGAAAACCAGGATCAAACCACTTTTCACGTCAAGGTGGACATGGTGGTCCTCAGTTTCACCGTGACCGATGGCAAAGGCCATTACGTAAACGGGCTGCGGCCGAAGGATTTCAAAGTCTACGAAGACGAAATCCTGCAAAAACCAGCTACTTTTGCGGAAGGCAACCATGCGCCCTTGCAGGTTCTCGACGGCGGCGAAACGAAGCCGCTGCATACCGCCGGCGCGGTAGAAACCGCCCGGAATGGCGCCCCGCCGAATCCCAACCTGGTGGACTTGCGGCAGGATGCCACCGGCACAAACGTCTTTGTGCTATTCGATACCAGCAACTACATGTATCGCGGCTTCGTGTACGCCTCCGACGCGATCGCCGATTTCATCCGCGGCCTTGATCGGGCGGATTCTGTAGCGGTTTATACGTACAGCCGCAATCTGAACCGGGCAGTGCCGCTGAACCGCGACCGGATAACCGCGATTGCCGGATTGCGCAAGGCTGTGGCCGGGGATGATTCCGCTCTTTATAACTGTCTGCTACTCACACTTAGGGATGCGGCCAGGGTGCCCGGACGAAAAGTTGTGATTGTCTTCTCCAACGGTCCCGACAACGCCAGCATGGTCGCGCCGGATGACGTTCGGGCGGTCGCGGAAGACGAAGGCATACCGATTTACGTGATCTCGACCACCGAAGTCAACAACGACCCGATTTCCAGTTCCATCTTCAAACGCATTTCGACGAACACCGGCGGAAAGAGCTATTTCGCCAAGACCTGGCAGAAGCAGGTGGAGGCGTTTGAATCCATTCGTGAAGATCTGGGCAACAGCTACACAGTCACATACTACCCGCAGCCGAACCCGAACGAAGGATTCCGGAAAATCCGGATCGCGCTAACTTCCGAGACCATGAAGAAGTACAAAATCCGAGCGCGTCCAGGCTATCGCCCGCAACGAGGGTTTTGAGGATCAGGCCGCACCCGCGGCGACGGGGACCGATGATACTGATCGCGACCTGCGCCAGATGTCGATAGCGAGAGCAATCGGACCAACAATCGTGAGCGCGTAAAATGGCGCATTGATGTACCCGGCCAAGCGCAAGATCATCTCCATTGCCGCGACAAGAAACGCCACCAGGCACTGTCCGCGCATCGATTTCACCGTCGTCCTCGGGTCCGTAATCATGAAAAAGATAAAGAGTTGGTACATGGGCCCGGTGATGGGCGCCACTTCAGCGAGAAAGGAGTCACCGACGATCACGCTGCGCAGAGCGGAGAACCCGATAAACGAAATCAAATAGGTCAGCGTAATATGGAATCGGCGAACGCGCCAGGTAATGAATGCGCCGAGTATCCAGACGATAATCAGCGGCCAAACGTCATTCCCCCACTGGATGCTCAGCGCCGCCACGTATTCGGGAATGAGTATCAGCATCGCGGAAATCGCGAGATTCGACGGATTAAACAAGTGCCGGCCGCGCCAGCGAATGACGTACTTGGATGTAATCGCCAGAGCGCTGCAAAGCGCATAGGGCCAGAAAGCGGGCGAGCGAATCAGAATGCCGACGCTGATGCCGGTGATGTAGGCGCTGGCAAGATTCGGCCATTTTCCGATTACCAGGCGGGCGAACACCAGATCGAGAACCATGCTGGTAGCAATCGCGAGCGCGGTGCGAGAAAAACTCTCCAGCAGGCCGAATTTAGCCTGTCCGGCGACTAAGATCAGCGTGATGAAAAGCGGTGGAAGGTAGCGATTCTCCTTGCTGAAGAATCGGACGATCGCCGATGTACGGCGCTCCGGCGCGCCAGTCGAGGCGGTCACGGCCGCGGTTCCTGCGCGAATCATAGCGGCTCCCTCACGTTATGAATCTCATCAACCGCGGGATTTACAAGCGTTTGTTTGGTTCCGGAAGGCCAGCGGATTTCCACCCGGTCTACCGAACTCGCCTTTCCAAGGCCGAAATGCAGCCGCCGTTCGTTTTGCGAACAGAACCCGCTGCCTCCGGAGACTTGCTGGAGTTGTTCTTGTCCCGCCCAGAAGACCCGCACCTCGGCGCCGATTGCGCTCCGGTTACTGCGTTGTCCTTGGAGCTGGAATTCAATCCAATGCCTCCCCGGCGCGACTGTGTTCTTGTACAGAAGCAGCGGCCCGCGCTGATTGGCCACGACCACATCCAGCGCGCCCCGATTCTCGAAATCGGCCATCGCAACCGACCGTCCGTCGTAAACATCTTTAACGCCGACCATCTGAGCAACTTCTTGGAAGCGGCCTTCACCATCGTTAATCCAGACTCGTTTGTGCTGGTATCCAGAAAGGGAGCGGCCATCGAGGGGCGGCCAGTTCGCCGCGTCGGAGATGATGGCCTGATTGCCTCCGGCAATTTTGGAGTAGTCGTACCAGTAACTGCGGCCTTTATCGAGGGAGACGTTGCCATTCGCTACGTAGAGATCGAGAAATCCATCGTTGTTCAAATCCGCAAATTGCGCCCCAAAACTCCAGCCGCCAAGTTCCACGCCAAACGTGTTCGCCATGTTGTCAAAGCGAATGGTTTTTGTTGGCGTCCCCGATTTTGGCATCCAGAGATTGTTCCCCTGGACGAGAACACCTTCCTCGGAGATATTCGATACGTACACATCGAACTGCCCCCGGTTCAGAACATCCCCGACTGACGCGGTCATACCACTCTTTGGCGAAAAGCCGACACCGGCCTCTTTGCCGGCCTCGCGAAACCGCTTGCCGCCCTCATTCAGGTACAATTCCGAAACGCCGTAATCGTTGGCGATGAAGAGATCCGGGTAGCCGGTGCCGCGAAGATCGGCCGCAACCGCGGCCAGCGACCAACGCCTGGAATTGATCCCCAGTTTCGCCGAAACCTCCTCGAAACGCCCATTGCCTAGATTGTGAAACAGATACTTTCGGCCGCCGTTGTCGGCGTATTCGAAGCTGTTGGGCATCATCTTCGTGGTCTTCAGATGCCACAAATCCAGGTATTCCGGATAGTAGCCGCCGATGAACAGATCAAGCTTTCCGTCGTTGTCGTAGTCGAACCACAAGGCTGTGTTCGCGTTTAGCCACCCAGGAAGCCCGGCCTGCTCGGTAACGCGTGTGAAGTGTTTGCCGCCGTCGTTATGGTAAAGCTCCGGCTTGCCCCACTTGTAGATGAGCACGTCCTCATAGCCGTCGTTGTCGTAGTCGCCCCAGACCGCGCCTGTTGACACGCCCGTTCCGGGTAAATTTACATCGGCAAGCCCGACTTCGGGCGCGACATCGCGAAACGTACCATTGCCGAGATTCCGATACAGCGCATTGCGGCTGCCGGGTTTGCTGTTGACGGCGTAAATGTCCTCCCAGCCGTCCCGATCGAAATCTACTACCGAGACTGCCGCGCCCATGGAGGCAACCAGGTTCATGATGTGGCTGAGCTTTACATCGAGGGTTGGGGCTTGGTGGACAAACTCGATTCCGGAAGCTTTGGAGGATTCCTGCAAATAGAAGCCGTAGCGCGACAGAGCCTGGGTTTTGCTCATTTTGGCCGATGCGGAAGCTTCCGCGCGCTGATGCCGTTTGTAAACGACCGGCGCAGCCAGCAGGCCGATGAAGAAGATGGCCAAGCCAATCTGAACGGTCCGGCTCGGTCTTACTACTTGTTCCATAATGCTGTCCGGAAGACTTCCGGAGTAACGTAGCGCGTGTGAAACACTTGCCAGTCCCGAGGATGCATGCGATAGGCAGGGTCGTCCTCCAATTTTCCCGGCGCTACGTTGTAACTCTTCATTTGATGATAAGGAAGCGGCAGCACAGTTTGGGAGAACACGGTGTTGTAATCGCCGTCCTTAATCCAGCCATTCCCAATCATGATAAAGTCGCGCACCCAGCCCGCGGGCTGTAGAGGCTGTGCTGCAAATTGCAACCGCAGCTCATCGCCGGCGCACATGATGACATACCGATCATCCACTTTCTGCAACAGCTCGCGAACATCGCCGAAGCGTGTGTAATAACCTTCCAGATCCCGCCACTTCTGCGATGTATCTTGCAACTGGTCGTAGCGGGGAATTTCGGGCGATGATGAGTTCGCCGCCGTAACGACGGAAAACCCACGATGGCGCAGGTCGGCCGCGGCGAGTTCCTCCTTCTGAATGCGGATCGTATTTGTCGAAAGTCCAGGCGCCCAGGCGAGCCGGTCCCAATAAATTTCCATATTGGTCTTCAGGCGGAGTTTGCGGGGCGCGCCGGTTTGGAAGATATTCGAAATATCGACTATAGCGGTTTTCAGCTTGCCGGCCAAAAATCCGAGGTCGGGCTTAGCCACTATCCATCGGCCGTTCGCGTCGGGAACTTCAATCGACAAGCCATGCGGAGCAGCATCGCGGCCTTGCCCCATGGCGAT
>JAICXK010000160.1 GCA_025980435.1 Bryobacteraceae bacterium | reverse complement strand
GCCCTCATACCGCTGATTCAGCAAAGTTGTTTTTGAAGACACTCACCACTCTCCAGAGAGCGACCGGCATTCCGTGCCGCGCGTGTAACCATAAGTCGGTCGATGGTCCGCGCCATCATTCTCAAATGAATTTGGGGCCTCGTCAACGCCTCCAGCGAGGTTTAATGCGCCGGATTCCCATCTATTGGACGAAGACAGCAAGACGCTAACATTCGGAAGATGCATAGAGTTCAGGATAAAATCGCGCTGGTCACCGGCGCTGCAAATGGAATCGGAAAGGCCATCGCTGAGCGTCTCGCCTCCGAAGGGGCCCGGGTGTTCGTATGCGATGTCGAAGATGCCGCGGGTGTCGAGACAGTTCAGGGCATTCGCGGAAGAGGTGGGCAGGCGGAATATGTGCATGCGGACGTGGCACTCCAGGACGATGTCGCGCAAGCCGTCGCAACCGCTGCCGCACAGGCCGGCCGCATAGATGTTCTTTGCAATAATGCGGCCTATCTCGGAAAGGTTCACGCCGTTCTCGATTCAACCGGCGAGGAGTGGGACAAGTGCATCAAAATCGCCATGATGGGCACGCATTACTTTACGAAAGCTGTGCTGCCGTACATGATCGCGCAGCAGAGCGGCTCTATTGTCAACGTTGTCTCGATACAGGCGTTGGTGGGAATGATGACGTCGGTCGCCTATACATCCACCAAGGCGGCGCTCCTTGGGTACACGCTGAGCGCAGCGTACGATTACGGCCCGCAAAACATTCGTGTGAACTCCCTGTGTCCGGGGCCCATCCGCACCCGCGTCAGCCCGCCGCCCGGCAGCCCGCATCATAAATGGCAATGCGATAACACGATGCTGGGGCGCACCGGCGAGCCGGAGGAAGTCGCCTGGGCCGCGCTGTTCTTAGCAAGCGATGAGGCATCGTATATCACAGGGGCGACGCTTCCTGTTGACGGCGGCTGGACCGCGAAATGACGCGCCGGGCCCCTAGAGAATGCTTATGTTGGTCACCCGGATCGTGTCTCCGTCGATGTTTCCGGTTACCACCACCTTCAGGCCGTCCTTGTCGGGTGTGTTGCGCAACAGTTGCAAAATTCGCCCGTTTCCCGGGTCCTCCAGGCGAAAGTATTTCTTGTCGTCCGTAATCAATCCATACACGGGCCTCTGGTAATTCTTCATCAGAGAGCACCGGCGATTGTCCCGGAATGTCTTTTCACGGCCGTTCTGGATCATCTGTTTGGCGCAGTTCCAATCGACCACCAGACCCTGTAACTCAGCGCCAGACAGTGCGCCCGAAATACCCAATGTCAGAAGAAGAACCGAGAACGCCCTAAACATTTCCTGTTGGATGCATTCTGGCACACGCGCAATTGCCTTTTCTCATTTCGAAGCGGCTGGGTCAAAATAATTAGGAACTTTACTATTTCCGGTGAATCGAACGGAATGTGCCAGAGGACCGACGGGAAACGTACTACCACACGCGAGTGCGGGAAGCCGGTCCCGGGTACAAAGGTTTTGATCTCCCGTCAGTCGAAATGACGTTGAGCTTCTTGTACACCTACGATGTAGTGCTACAGGTCCTGGGTCGGTTTATGTCCGAGTACGGGTTGTCAAAATCGACCGTCAACATTTTGATGCTGCTGCGCCACGGGCCTTCCAAAGGGATGCAGCTTCACGAGATCGGGGAACTCCTGCTGGTTAGCCGGGCAAACGTCACCGGACTGATCGATCATCTGGAAGAAAAAGGATATGTAAAGCGGGTTGTTGATGAGCAGGACCGGCGTGCGCGTTACGCGCGCATCACGCCAAAGGGGGAAGCTCTCCTCGATGAATTCGTCCCGGTCCACTACGGCAGGATGAAGGCTTTGTTTCAGGACCTGTCGGGTGAAGATAAGCAGGAGATCCTTAATCTCTTGAAGAAGATCCGCAACAGTGTCCATGCGCACGCCGCCGAATGCGATGCACAGGGGTCCATCGCTTGCCCGTCAGTTGATTAGCGAGGAAACATAACGAGGTTATGCCCGAGGTTCAAGAACAGCAGGAAGGTCAAAATGAGGAGCAGCGCGGAAGCCAGGATGAGCACCGGCGCTCCGAACGTGAATCCAGGCTAAAGAAGTCCGGCGATCCGCGCCGTAAGCGAGCCATCCGCTTTATCATTTTGGCGTTAGTTGTTGTCGGAATCATCATTGCGATCCCGATTTATGCCTATTACTCGGTCCGTGAATCCACCGATGACGCGCAGGTGGATGGACACGTGGTTCCAATCAGCCCGCGTGTCAGCGGCACGATCCTCTCCGTTCTGGTTAATGACAATCAGCAGGTGAAAGCCGGCCAGGAGCTCGTGCGCCTCGATCCCGCCGATTACCAAGTTGCCCTGGAACAAGCGAAAGCGCGGCTCGCAACCGCCCAGGCGAACACGGTCGAATCAAGCGCCAATGTTCCGCTGACCAACATCAATACGCGCAGCCAGGTGAGTACCAGCGCCAGCCAGTTGGAAGAAAGTCAGGCCGCGGTTGCCGCCGCTCAGCAGGCGGTGAATGCCGCGCGCGCCCGCCTCAACGCATCGAATGCCGCGCTCGCTGAAAAGCAGGCCAGTTTGGTGAAAGCGGAGAAGGACCTGGTGCGGTTTCAGGATTTGGTTTCGAAGGATGAAATTTCCCGGCAGGAATACGATTCCACGGTGGCCGCCGCCCAGTCGAACCGGGCCCAGGTTGACTCCGCGAAGGCGGATATCGTGGCCGCGCAGCACGTCGTCGACCAATCGGTCGCCCAACTGAATCAGGCCAAAGCCAAGGCTGCCACCGCTCAGATCCAGCGGCGGCAGAGCCAGGAAGTGCGCCCGAAACAGCAGGCGGTCAGCCAGGCTCGTTACAAGCAGGCGCAAGCGCAGGTGCAGCAGGCGCAGGCCGATGTCAGTCAGGCGCAGTTGAACATGGGATACACGGTTCTTCGCGCGCCGGTCGATGGAATCGTCAGCCGGAAGAATGCGGAGCCCGGCATGCACGTCTCCCCCGGCCAGCAGATTATGGCCTTGGTCCCCTTGGATGACGTATGGGTCGTCGCGAATTTCAAAGAGACACAGTTGAAAAACATGCGCGTAGGACAAAAGGTCGAAATCTCAGTTGACACGTACGGCGGCCGCAAATATCGCGGCCATATCGATAGCATCGCTGCGGCTTCGGGAGCCAAATTCAGCTTGTTGCCGCCTGAAAACGCCACCGGAAATTACGTCAAAGTGGTTCAGCGCATCCCCGTGAAGATCGTTCTCGAACCGGGCGAGAATCGCGATCGTTCGCTGCTGCCCGGCATGTCTGTCGAGCCGACCGTGCTGCTGAACAGCGGCACCAACAACGCCTATTAGCTGCTGTCATGCCCACGGGTACCGAAGGCGCGCCATCATCGCCTGCGCGCGGCTCGGAAGCCGCCGAGCCTCAGTGGACGCCGAAGTTCAATCCATGGCTGATCGCGTTGACCGTCACGCTCGCCAGCTTCATGGAAGTGCTGGATACAAGTATCGCCAATGTTGCGCTACCGCACATCGCCGGCGGCCTGTCGGCCACCGAAGACGAGGCCACCTGGGTCCTTACTTCATACCTCGTTTCAAACGCGATAATTCTGCCTCTCAGCGGGTGGTTTTCCGTGCTGCTCGGCCGGAAGCGCTTTTACATGACGTGTGTAGCGCTCTTCACTCTGAGTTCGTTCCTCTGCGGAATTGCGCCCACATTGGGTTTGTTGGTTTTCTTTCGAGTTCTTCAAGGCATCGGCGGGGGCGGCTTGCAACCCAGCGAGCAGGCTATTCTGGCCGATACTTTCCCTCCACGGCAGCGAGGCATGGCGTTTGCCATTTACGGAGTTGCTGTCGTTACGGCTCCGGCGATCGGCCCGACGTTGGGCGGCTGGATTACCGACAACTTCGACTGGCGCTGGATCTTCTTCATCAACCTTCCGGTCGGTGCGCTCTCGCTGTTTCTGACGAGTTTTATGTTGGAAGACCCGCCCTATTTAATTCAGGAGCGCTTACAAAGATTAAAAACCAAGCTTCGGGTCGATTACTGGGGCATTATTTTCGTGGCGCTGGGACTCGGCTTCCTGCAGATCCTTCTGGATAAAGGTGAGCGCGATGACTGGTGGTCATCCGGGTTTATTCGTATGTGCGCCCTGATCTCCGCCGCTGGGTTGATTCTTGCAGTGTATTGGGAACTCCGCCAAAAGGATCCGGTAGTCGATCTCAGCCTGCTGAAGGAGCGCAACTTTGGGATCTCCGCGTTCCTCATGTTTATGGTTGGGGTCGTGCTACTGGGCAGCACGGTTCTGATTCCGCAATATCTTCAATTAGTAATGGGTTATTCAGCGACTTTGGCTGGCCTTGCCATATCGCCGGGCGGCCTGCTGGTGATGTTCATGCTCCCGTTTGTCGGGTTCCTCCTCAGCAAGGTAGAGGCGCGCTGGCTGATCGGTGTGGGTCTGGCCATTACGTGCTTCTCGCTCATCCATATGACGAACTTCGATACCTATATGGATTTCAAGTATGCCGTGATTGCCCGCTGTTTTCAGGCGGCCGGTCTGGCTTTTCTGTTTGTACCCATCAATACGGCTGCTTACGCGTTCGTGCCGCCGACGAAAAATAACGCCGCCTCGGGCCTTATCAACCTTGCCCGCAACATTGGCGGGAGTTTGGGGATTTCACTCGTGACAACCTTGCTGAACCGGCGCGCCCAGTTTCATCAGGCGCGCCTGACGGAGCACGCGACGCCTTTGAACCCAAACTTCAACCATGCGCTTGACTCGGCCGCGCATGCCCTCGGAACCACGAGCGCCGGGAATGGCGCATATGCCCTGATCATGCGCCGGTTGCAGCAGCAGGCTGTGACACTTTCCTATATCGATTGTTTCTGGGTGATGGGGATTGCGTTCGGACTGTTATTGCCGCTGGTTCTGGTTATGAGAAAGACCCAGCCAGGCCGCGCGATGGCCGGTCATTAGTCTCCGAAACTAAGCTGCCCGTTTATAGAGTTCCAGAAAAACGGCGTCGTCGGACGAGTCTCTGAATAGTGCTTGTCCGCCGATTTCCTGTGCGGGAAGCGCCGTACTCAGGGCCGCCAGATCCTCCTCGTCAGATTCGGGTGTGCTGCCCACTAGTAGCCGGCCCCCGGGGTTCAGTCCGGAAAACAAGACCGCCAGCAACTCCCGCGCTTTTCCGTTTCGCAGTTTCTCAACAAGATTGTCTACGCAAATGAGATCGTAATGCTCCTGCGCGCCTGTTTCATCGGAAGTCCAAGGCAGCGAGTCGCGCAGGTCGCGCCCTTCGAATGACAGTATCCTTGCGCGCGGTTCAGCCGCCTCCGTTTCTCTGATTTCGCTGGTTACAAACTGGCTCATGCTGCTGTTCATCTCACTCTCGGGGTCTACTACCCGCCTGCTTTCGTTATCGGCTGCCTTTGAGTCCTCCTTTAGCGGATATCGGTGCTGTGCGGCACCCGAAAATGTGATATTCTCGGCGTACTTCAGCTTTCGGAGTCTTTCATGACTTTCGTTCGAAATACCGCGCTGGCTGCGGTCTTCCTTTTCGCCTGCCAGATTTCTTTCGCCCAAGTGGACACGGGCGCTATTCTCGGTACGGTCAAAGATACATCCGGCGCGGTAATTCCGGGTGCGACGGTGACGCTTAAGAACGACGATACCGGGGTAGTGGTTACCACGACCTCCGGTTCAGGAGGAGAGTACACGTTTTCACCTGTCAAGATTGGCCATTACTCTGTCGCCACGGAATTCAAGGGGTTCCAGCGTGTCGAGCATTCCCAGGTAACAGTTCAGGTGCAGCAGCGCGTTGTGGTCGATTTCGCGCTCCCTCCCGGCCAGATGACGCAGACCGTCGTTGTGACCGGCGAGCCGCCGCCGCTTCAGACCCAGGACGCTTCCGTAGGGCAGGTAATCGGCCAGCGAGCCGTAAACGACCTGCCGTTGAACGGACGGAACTTTACCTTTTTAGCCCAGTTGGCGGCCGGCGTAACACAAGACCAGCAGGACACGCGCGGGCTTGGGGCGAGCGGCAGTTTTGCGGCGAACGGATCGCGGCCGGCGCAGAACAATTATCTGCTCGACGGGATCGATAACAACGCCAACTTGGTGGATTTTCTGAATGGCACCGCATACGTAGTACGGCCTCCTGTCGATGCAATCGCGGAATTTAAGATTCAGACCAACGACTACAGCGCCGAGTTCGGACGCTCGGCGGGCGCGATCCTGAACGCCACCATAAAATCGGGAACCAATCAGTTTCACGGGAACGCCTGGGAGTTCCTGCGCAACGACAAGCTGGACGCAGCCAATTTCTTCGAAAACGCGGGCGGGATCAAGAAGGGAGAGTACCGTCAAAACCAGTTCGGCTTTACCGTGGGTGGCCCCATCAGGAAGGACAAGACATTTTTCTTCGGAGATTACGAAGGGACGCGAATCCGCCAGGCGCTGCCGTCGGTCAACACGGTTCCTACCGCGCTGGAGCGGAACAGCAACTACACCGACCTTTCTGAACTACTTACGCAAGGCGGCAACCGCACCGACGTGCTTGGGCGAACGTTCGCGTTAGGCCAGGTGTTTGACCCTTCCACCACCCGCGCCGTCAACTGCGGGATGCCCGACGCGTTTACAGGAATCACAGCACCGTGCGCCGGAATGGCCTCCGGCAGCCAAGTGGGATTCGTGCGGGAGCCCTTTCCGGGCAACATCCTTCCCGCTAGCCGTCTTGATCCCAATGCGATCAAGCTGCTGAATCTGTATCCCGCTCCAAACAACGCCGGACTCTTCAACAACTTCGCCGCGAATCCGATTCTGCGCAATGATGTGAATCAGTTCGACATCCGCATCGACCAGAATTTCAGCGATAAGGACAGCTTATTCGGGCGGGTAAGCTATTCCGATAATCCCCAATTGATTCCCGGCCCGTTTCCGGGTATTGCCGACGGCGGCTCGTTTGCCGACGGCGACCAGACGGCCACTTCCAGCAACTCGGTCCTTAGCGAAACGCACCTGTTCTCGCCCACCCTGGTTAACGAAGTTCGCGCCGGCTTTAACCGCATCGCAACGACCCGCATTCAGCCCAACGGCGATACCCTCGGCATCCCCGCCCAGTTTGGGATTCAAGGTGTCCCGCAAGTCCCTTCGAATGGCGGCCTCGGTTCCATTTTTATTGCCGGACTGACTACGCTTGGAAGCAACCAGTATTTGCCTTCCATCGAATATAGTAATACCCTGCAGTTCACGGATAATTTGACTAAGACGCTTGGAAGGCAATCAATAAAACTTGGCTTCGAGTTTCAGCAGTTGCGGTTTTCGATACTGCAACCGCCTTCCGGAAGAGGAACCTGGAGCTTCGATGGCAACTATACCGAGGTGCCGGAAGCCGGCGGCGGCAACACGGGATTGGCTCAAATGCTGCTAACTCCGATTCCAGGCACCGTGCCGGGCGCATCCGACTATGTCGGCGGCGCCGACAACGTCAATGCGTCGAATATTGCCAATACCGACATGAAACGCAGTTACTGGGGCGCCTATTTCCAGGACGATATACATGTTACGTCGAAGTTGACCGTGAACCTGGGTCTGCGCTGGGAATACTTCGGCCAGATCGTCGAACGCTATGGCGCGCAGTCGAACTTTTTGCCTTCCGGATCAAGTAGCCCTTCGGAGTTTTTGCTGACCAAAAAGCGTTGCGATACCCCTTTATCACCTGACTTCTCCGCGGCGGCGGCGGCCGACAATATCAAGGTTGTCTGCTCCGATGTTTCAGGTTTAGGGCACTCACAGTTGACTAACTTCTCGCCGCGCGTGGGGTTCGCCTATCAGCTCACGCCGAAATTCGTCGTCCGCGGCGGCTATGGGCTGTTCTACGGCGGGTTTGAGAACTCTACCATTGAAACGTATGTAGATTTTCCGTTTCAGTTCAACCTTTCTTATTCAAATCTGACTCCCGATGCGCCGATTGTGTATGCCAACGGCGCTATTGGAACACTTGAAACCGGATTGTCCGCCATCCCTCTAACGCCGGCCGCGGTGGAACCGGGCGGTGTTTCGTTTCTCGGCGAAGACTACCACATGAAAACGCCTTACACGCAAGGCTACAACCTGACGTTGCAATATCAGCTCTCGGCCAACGATACATTTCAGGCTGGATACGTCGGCAATACAGTCCGGCACCTGGGCGTCTACATCCCTCCCAATTCCCCGAGCCAGATACTTCCGCCCGGGCTGAACTCGTTCGACTATTCGCCTTATCCGGATTTTCCGAATGGCTTCACTTACAGCAGCTTCGCTGGAGATAGCTATTACCACTCTCTGCAGCTCAATTACGAACGTCGATTTGATGCCGGCCTGAGCGTCCTCGCAAATTTCACATGGTCGAAATGCCGCACCGATGCCGCAGATGTCCTCAATCCGACGGCAATTACCGGATTCCGCGCGCCTCTCTTGCCGGGGTTTGGTATTCAAGGCGATTACGGGCTCTGTGACTTCGATATCCCAAAGGTATTCCACTTGAGCGGAACATATGCGCTGCCTCTCGGTCATGGCAGACAGTTTCTTAATAACAGCCGAGGCATTGTAGACGCGGTGCTCGGAGGCTGGAGCACGAACTGGATCTTGACTCTCCAGAACGGGCAGCCGGGCACGGTTGGTTGCGCCATCTCGACCACCTCCGGGTTCGGCTGCAACGCCTTTCTCGTTCCAGGCCAGAGCGTGACGGCGGGTCCTCATAACGTGGACCAATGGTTGAACCCCGCGGCTTTCACGAGCCCTCCGGTGGCGACCACCATCGGGCAGTCCGATTACAGCCCGCTCGGCGGCGCGCCGACTCAGTTTTACGGCCCAGGCTTCCACCGCCTTGATTTTTCGCTGTTCAAAAACTTCCAAATAACGGAGAGAACGCATCTTGAGTTCCGCTCGGAGTTTTTTAACCTGACGAACACTCCGAATTTCTCGCCGCCGGGCTTTGGCGGGAATGGAGTTGTAGCCGCGCCGGGTTCGCTCGACTACACCTCGCCTACGACGTTCGGCAAGATCAACTCGACCCGCGACGGGCAAAACGACCAGCGCGAGATCCAGTTTGCGCTAAAGTTCTACTGGTAGGACCTTTCAATGAGCGATGTTGCGGTTCCGGTAACCCCGAAACAGGAAATAGACATAATCGCGCCCGCGAAGCAGCAGGCCGTGGTCCGCAACGTTGCCGTCGATGCGTATCGCGGCCTGGTCATGGTGCTGATGATGGCTGAAGTGCTGCATCTTGCCGAGATTGCCCGGGCGTATCCCGGGAACTGGTTTTGGGCAATCCTTGGCTACAATCAGACCCACACGCAATGGTTTGGGTGCTCGCTGCATGACACGATCCAGCCCGGGTTTTCGTTTCTGGTTGGAGTAGCTCTTCCGTATTCGATTGCGAGCAGGATACGGAGAGGGGCGACATTCAACCGGCTGTTCGCGCATGCTCTCTGGCGATCGCTTCTCCTGATTGCGCTGGGCATTTTTCTACGGTCTATCGATCACAGCCAGACGTACTTCACGTTCGAAGATACGTTAACGCAAATCGGTCTGGGTTATCCGTTTTTGTTCCTGCTGGGCTTCCGTTCAACGCGCTGGCAGTGGGGCACATTCGCAGCCATCCTTTTCGGCTACTGGCTGGCCTGGGCCTTGTATCCCGCGCCCGGAGCCAATTTCGATTACGCCGCGGTGGGGGTTTCCCCGCACTGGTCGCAGGCGCACAATTTCACGGGCTTCGCTTCGCACTGGAACAAGAACAGCAACCTGGGGAATGCGTTCGACCAGTGGTTTCTAAATCTGTTTCCCAGGGCCCATCCTTTTGTCGATAACGACGGCGGCTATCTGACGCTTAGCTTCATCCCGACTCTCGGGACCATGATTCTGGGCCTGGCGGCTGGAAGGTGGTTCCGGAGCTTTGCGCCGAAGATCCCGCTCAAGAGATTTCTGATCGCCGGAGTGGCTGGAATCGGCCTCGGCCTGCTGCTGCATTTCACCGGTATCTGTCCGGTTGTCAAGCGGATCTGGACGCCGAGTTGGACGCTATTCAGCGGCGGCATCTGTTTTCTTTTTCTGGCCGCGTTTAGCTGGATTATCGATATGAAGGGTTACCGAAAGTGGGCGTTCCCGCTCGTGGTGGTCGGCATGAACTCTATCGCGGCTTACATGATTGCCCATCTGTTCGAACATTTCATCTACGGCAGTTTCCGCACGAATCTTGGCGAAAGGCCCTTCCAGATCTTCGGAACAGCGCTTGAACCGCTGACTATGGGCGCTGCAGTGCTGCTTACTTACTGGGTGATTCTCTTCTGGATGTACCGGCGCAAGCTATTCCTGAAGATCTGAGCGATGAGACTGTATCGCACCCGGGACGGAATTGTAGTCGAGAGAGAAAACCGGCTGTATCTTATGGAGCCGGCCGAAGCATGGGACAGTCTGCTCGTTCGTGATGACCTCCACGACCATCTGGCGAAATCAAGCCAGCGGCTCGCAAACAAGAGTGCGCTGGAGCATTTGCTTCCGCCCATCGGAAACCAGGAGGTCTGGGCCGCGGGGGTTACGTATTTCCGCAGCCGCGACGCCCGCATTCAGGAATCGAAATCGGCCGG
>JAICXK010000368.1 GCA_025980435.1 Bryobacteraceae bacterium | reverse complement strand
CGGTATAACAAGGTTCCCATTTGGGTCAAGACTCCATTTCGTTTCCACAATGCCGTCAATGAAGGGAGAGCCTGTCAAGTATTCCACCAGATCGGTGTTTTTGTTCGCTGACGCAAGCTGCAGATCGGCAGCTAATCCCAGCGCTGTGTTCCAGCCGTGCGGAATGAACCGGATCCCGTTCTCCTCTGCCATCCAGGCGATCCTCCGCTCTTCGGATATGCCGCCCACTTTCGTAACGTCCGGCTGCACGATATCGAATGCTCCGCCCTGAATCCAGGGAGCGAAAGACTGGCGTCGCGTGAAGACTTCCCCGCCCGCGATCGGTACAGTTGACTTCTTTCTCAAAAGCACATAATCGTTGAAGTTGTCGGGAGCGAGGGGTTCTTCAAACCAGTAGACGCCATATTCGCTCAGCATCTCCGCCGTTCGCGCCGCCCACTTGTAACCCTGATGCCAGAACGCGTCGCTGGCGCCTGCATCCACCATCAGCATCGCCTCAGGCCCAACTGCTTCCCGGGCCGCGCGTACGATCTGTTCATCCATCGTGTTGCTCTGCCGCCCGAAAGGCCCCCAGCCGATCTTGAATGCCTGAAACCCTTGCGCCCGGATGGAGTGCAGATGCTCGGATAATGCGCCCGGCTCCTGCATCAGAAGCGAGGCATAGGGTCGGACGCGTTCTCGATATCGGCCGCCTAGCAATCTACCCACCGGCTGGCCCGTGCTCTTGCCGAGAATATCCCACAGCGCGATATCGATTCCGCTGATGGCGTGCGTAATCGTCCCGCCGCGGCCCAGCCAGAACGTGTGTGCATGCAGCCTCTCACTGACGCGCTCGGGTTCAAGCGGGTTCTCGTTTTTATAGAGAGGCTCCAAAACCTGCAGCGCGGCCTTTACCAGCGCGTCATTGCTGAAAACAGATCCCCATCCTGTGATGCCTTCATCGGTGTAAACGGCAACCAGCGTGTGAACGCAATCGTCCGGCTTCAGCTCATTTGCCCAACCGCCTTCGGGCGTTGCCCCGCGCAATCCGGCCGCTCTAATCTCGATAATCTTCATGGCCGCTCACACACTGATACATGCCTTGGCCAGAATGCCGCCGTCGCACACAAGGTGGGAGCCGGTGACGTAGGATGCTTCATCCGAAAGCAGCCAGGCGACAGCCTTGGCCGGATCTTCCGGTTCGGCCAATCGCCCAAGCGGAATTTCACTTGAGACTTGCGTCCGCATGCGCCCAACGTTTTCAGGAGGAACGTTGTTCCACATCAGGGGTGTTTCGGTCGCTCCGGGCACCAGGGCATTTATGCGAATCCCATACCGGGCGTAATCAATCGCCATGCAGCGCACCAGCGCCGAAATGCCGGCTTTCGTGGCGCTGTAAACGCCTGCGCCTCCCGCGGCCAGAGCGACAAATCCGGTTGGGGATGAGGTACACACAATCGAACCCGGAACGGCGGCCGCAAGCATTGCCCTTAGCGCATATTTGCAACAGAGAAACACGCCGGTGAGATTCGTGTCCATGACGAGCCGCCAGGTGGCGAGCGGAAGCTCGTGAATCGGCCCGCCCGTGTCGATTCCGGCGTTGGCGAACAGGCCGTATGGCGCTCCGAGTTGTTGCACGATGCTTGCGAACGCACCGGCCACCTGGTCCTCAGACTGGACGTTGCAATCGAGTGAGATCGCGGCTGTTGCTCCGCACTGCAGCGCCCCTTTCGCCGCCTCTCTGGCCGCATCGCCGTTCTTATCGAGCACCGCCAGACGATCGCCGCGCTTGGCGCAGGCCAGCACGGCTGCGCGGCCGATCCCGCTTCCTCCGCCTGTTACAACGATTGTTCGCGGCCCGGCGCTTTCTGGAGGCATACCTGACACGTTAACGTAACCGAACCGCCGCCAGATGAACGTGAGTTGAGAACTGGTTTACACCCACCAGGGCGCGGCCGGCTGGTCTCGAATGATGATTTGATTCAGAAACTCGGCAGCCTTCGTGAGTCCTTCATCGGGGGACATGATGGTGTCCTCATGTTCGATGGAGAGCACGTAATCGTATCCATACATGCGAAGCGTCGAAATGAACTCTTTCCACCAGCCGTACGGATGGCCATAGCCGCAGGAGCGGAAAATCCAGGCGCGGTTGCGTTCGTCGGTGTATTTCTTGGTATCCAGGACACCGGTTTTCGGCAGGTTCCAATCGTAGATCTGGGTATCTTTCGCGTGCACATGGAAGATGGCGTCTTCCAATACCCGAACCGCTTTGATTGGATCGATTGCCTGCCAGAACATGTGGCTGGGATCGTAGTTGCAGCCGATGTTATCGCCGGCAATGGAGCGCAACTTCAGCATGGTCTCGGGACTGTATACGACGAACCCCGGGTGCATCTCGATGGCGATCTTAACGCCGTGATCGCGCGCAAATTTGGCGTGATGCGTCCAGTAGGGAACGACTTTCTTCTCCCATTGCCATTCGAGGACATCCAGATACTCGGGAGGCCAGGGACACGTTACCCAATTCGGATATTTCGCGTTATCGCTATCGCCCGGGCAGCCGGAAAAATCAACCACGACCGGAACGCCGAGTTTGGCGGCCAGTTCCACCGTCTTCCTGCTGGTATCGGCATACGCTTTTGCGACGGCCTGATCCGGATGGAGGGGATTTCCGTGGCAGCTTAGGGCGCTGATGGTGAACCCATGGTCATCGAGCTTCTTCTTAAATTCCTTCAGCTCCTTTTCATTGCCCAGCATGGAGAGCTTGCAATGCGGGTCGCCGGGATAATTACCGGTACCCAATTCGACCGTGTTAATGTTCAGGCCCTTCAGCTTTTCGAATACTTTGTCGAGGGGAAATTGCGACAGCAACGGGGTAAAACATCCGACTCTCATCAGCGAAAGAGTATCACAGCAAGGTACATCGGAAGGCCAGCCACGCGACGGCGAAAAGAAAACCGAGCGCCGCCTTGTACTCTTCGTTCCGGCGATAGAGCGCCCACGAGAAGCGCAGCCGGGAGCCATTCCGCCTGAAGGTTGAGTAGAAGCGAGGGACTGAACCGGCATACGATTCATAGGCAGGGAAGATCTCGCGCAAGTGCTGCTCTTCGAGTTCGACAGCAGGAAGATAGACCAGCAGGAACACGGCAGCGAAGATGACGGCGAGCCAGATATCACGCGAGGCCAGGACGATGCCGAGAGCGGTGATCAGCGTTCCGACATACAGCGGGTTGCGGATATAGGCGTAGGGGCCCGAGGTCGCCAGATCGCGATCTTTCGCAAGGTGGCCGGCGGCCCAGCCTCGGAGCAAAAGCCCCAGGACCGCAACGGGAAGCCCGATTGCCATGGAGAGCGCGGATGGGCGAGAAAGCCAGGCGAACGCAACCAGCAGAACAAAACCGAAGGCAACACGCAAGCGCTGCACGAAATCGGCGTAGGGTTTTGGGAACAGATACGCGTTCACGAGAGATGTGCTTTCGAGGAGGGCAAGCAGGCTGGCGACACAAAACGATCGCCGGCCCTAGGTTGGCCTGCCAGCGATTTCAGCAGCGCGCCGGACACTTGCTCCGGGCTAAGTTCCGTCATGCTCGCATGAACGCGGTTGTGCCTCTTGTAAGTGGTCTGAACGCCGCTGGCGCGAAGGACGACCATTCTGCTGTTGAAGGGCCCGGTCTGCGCTGGATCGGTAGGGCCGAAGAGGGCAACTCCGGGTTTGTCGAGGGCCGCGGCCAGGTGCAGCGGACCACTGTCTACACCGACGATCGCCACGGCGCATCGAGTGGCATCGATCAAACCGTCGAGCGAGGATGTATGTAGTTGGACACTGCTCAAGCTCTGAAGATCCATGAGCTGTTCATTCGGAACATTCAGGACGAGCTCCAGGCCTTCTTTGTGCAGAATCCGACCGAGGCGCTCATAGGATTCGATAGGCCACTGCTTGCTGGTCCAACCGGCGAACGGACTTGCTAATACGAAAGGCCGGGAAGGCAGAGCGCCCTGCGGACTACCAGGCGGAATCCAGGATTCTTCGGTCAAAGTGGCAGCACCGGCGGCCGCGACGAGTTGCAGATTCCGCTG
>JAICXK010000364.1 GCA_025980435.1 Bryobacteraceae bacterium | reverse complement strand
CCGCCGAAATCGCTTAGAACCAGAATGCGAAACGGATCTTCCGCTTCCGGCTTCAGCAGTTCCGGTTCTGCTTCCGCCACGGCCACCGCGTCTCCCGCGTTGACATCCAGCTTGACTCCACCGAACGAGAATGGTTTCGGCATAGGCGTTTGTACAGCTTAGCTTATCGCCTCATTTCAGTGGCTTCACATGCAATACTTCCTTGGCATCGACGTGATCGAACTCCATAGGGAAGCTCTTGCCGACATAGTACGCGGGCCACTGATCTTTATAGTGTGGGGAGGCCACGGCTCCCGATTCGCCCGCTACCAGATTTTGCACGGAACTATCCAAATCACCGAAATCGACCACCATCCTTTCGGAGGGGCCCAGCGTGGCAGTCGTTTGCTTTACAGTCGTTCCGGATCCGCTCATTGCAACCGGCCCGATATCGAAGAACCGATCGACAAACGGTAATTGTTTTCCGACCGGGTGCGCCAGCTTCCATTGCAGGATGCGCCCCCAATGCCAGCTTGCAATCGGAGTCCCCTGGCGTCTTCGGCCGTCCTGCAGGGCCGCCGTGAGTTTCTGAAGTACCCACGCGTCCCAATCGTTGTTTTGTACCCAGCCCGCCGGCCGGCTTCGCAAGAGCGTTTCGATGATCAGGAGCCTCGGCAGCAGGGCCGAATGCTCCTGGCGCTTGCGCGGCGGTTCCAGCACCAAGGATGCCAGCGACTCGCGCATCGTGTTACTCAGTAATTCTGTAATCATCGGCGCGGCCTGATCCTTTTCCATCTGGCCCTTCCACTTGCGCAATACCGGAATGGCGCTGCGTACCAGTTCGCTGCCGGTTCCGATCTTCTGAGCCGCCGCAACCGCCTGCTTTGCCAGGAATAAATCATAAGCAGAGTACACGTCTTTCTGGATGGCAAGCATGTCGCTAACGGTCAGCTTTGGCTTGGCTTCGAGCAGAGCGCGAATCTGGTTAACCCGGTACGGATCGGCATAGCTGCCGCCCACATGATATGGATAACCCGGTGGAAACGGGTCCTGATTGGCGGTTGCAACAATCCCTCCGGGAGGATTATATTCGCTCGGCAACTGTTCGAATGGAATGTACCCGTCCCACTCAAACCGGCCTGAGGCGCCATCCAATGGAACATCGCTATCGAAGTCACGACGGATGGGAACGCGTCCCGCTGCCTGATATCCGATGTTTCCAGACTTATCGGCATAAATAAAATTCTGAGCGGGCCCCCAGAACAGGCTCAGGGCTGCGCGGAACTGCTGCCAGTTCTGCGCGCGATCGATGTCAAAAAAGGGAAAACCGAAACCGTCGGCCGCGCTCCATCGCATGCTGTACGCTTTTCCATCCTGGTGAAAGAGAATGGGCCCGTGCCGGGTTACCCAGGTATCCACCTGCACCGGCTTGGCATCCTTAACTCCGATAAGCTGCCGGTCCAACTGCGCCTGTGCCGGCTTACCTTGATAGAGATAACGTCCGGTGCGCTCGTCTATTTGTTCAATGTAGAGATCCAGAACGTCGCTCTGCAGATTCGTAACGCCCCAGGCGATCTGCCGGTTATGGCCGGTGATCACGCCGGGAACCCCTGGTAGTGCGGCGCCGGAGACGTCGAGCCCGGGCGCTTTCAGTTGAACCAGGTGCCATGTGCCCGGAATCCCGTACTCCAGGTGTGGATCGTTCGCGGCCATGGGCTTACCATCCACGGCATGCGCGCCGGACACGGCCCAGGCGTTTGACCCGGGTTTGACGTACCCGCCCTGAACCTGTGGAAAGAGAAGCCGAAACTTGTCGGGGGCGGCGCAGGACTGAAGCAATCTGCCTTTATCGAAGTCAGCCGCGGCGGAATCCGTGAGGTTGCGAAACATGACCAGACCGACCAGCATGCTGTCGGCAACCGTCCAGGGCGCCGGATCATATTTGTGGCCGGGCAGCGAGAACTCAAGCGGATAATCTCCGCGATGGGAATCGATGAAGTAGTTTACTCCGCGCGCATATTCCACAAATAATGCGCGATCCTCCGGCCGAAGGCGCCCAATATCGGCCTCGGCAATCGCCCGCATGCGCATCCGGCGGGCTTGTTCGTCCTCCTTAAGCGCCTGCGCACCGAAGACTTCCGCGAGTTCGCCGCCTCCGAACCGACGCAATACGTCCATCTGCCACAATCGGTCTTGGGCCGTAACAAAACCTTGCAGGAAGATTGCATCCTGCCAGGAAGATGCCTGAATGTGTGGAATGCCGCGCGCGTCTCGCTTAACGCTCGCCGGCGCTGCTATTGGCGCGCTGATTTCGCCGGAAGTTTTAGGGAGCGGCCGCACGGCAAACCAGTACACGGCCGCGGCAAGGAGCACAACCAGAACCGCTATGCTCACATTGATAATGCGCACTGCGCGGAATAGCACGCACCGATTTTACTCTGCTCATCCAGACATGCTTCCGATTCGCTGACATATTACTTGCCGCCTTATGGCAATTCGCCTAATCATTCTGCTGCTGATACTGGCGACGAACGGATTTTTCGCCGCTGCTGAAGTAGCCCTGGTATCTGTCCGTCAGTCCCGCTTGCGTGAACTGGCAGAACAGGGGCAGGCGGGTGCGCAAAGCGCGCTCAATCTGCTTTCCAATCCGGGACGCCTGCTCTCGGTCACTCAGGTTGGAGTGACACTGGCGAGCCTTGGTTTGGGATGGGCCGGGGAGGATACGCTTTACGGTTTGCTGCGCAGCGCGTTGGACCCACTCAGCATCCACGCGCCGGCTCCCTTGCTGCACGGCGTGGCGTTCGTGATCGCGTTCTTGATAATCAGCTACGCACACGTGATTGTCGGCGAGGTTGTGCCGAAGAACCTGGCGATGGAAGAAGCCGACCGGATCGCCGTACTGGTGGCTCCTGTGCTACTCGTTTTCTATCGCCTTTCGCAACCTTTTGTGGTCGTAATCGAACGCAGCGCGGCGCTTATTCTTCGCGTGCTGGGTCTTGGAACCGGCCATGCCCGCGGCGGCCACACGCCGGAGGAGTTGAAGTTCATTATCGAATCGAGCCGCCATGAAGGGCACTTGCAGCAGTTCGAGCAGGAAGTGATCCAGCGGGTGATCGAGTTGTCCGACTACTCGGCGCGCGAGATCATGACGCCTCGCCACAACATCGTCTCTCTTTCAGTCGATGCGGATCTTGAGCAGGTCCTGAGCGTAATGGCGGAACACAAGTTTACGCGCGTTCCTGTTTACGAGGAGCGCCCGGAACAGATCATCGGGATCGTTCATTTTAAGGACCTCATACGTGTTTGGGACGAGCGGCGTTTCGCGCACGAGCGCCGCCGCGCGACACGGCCGTTCCGGTTGCGGCGGTTTGTCCGCAAACCTCTGGTTGTGCCGGAGACGAAACCGCTCAATCAACTCATCGGTGAGTTCCGCGCGAGTCATACCCACATGGCACTCGTAGTAGATGAATTCGGAACCGTTACAGGCCTGGTTACGCTGGGCGATGTTCTTGAACAGATTTTCGGAGATGTAGGCGACGAACACGACATCGTTCGCCCTGTTCCTTCTAAACAAGAGCGGGTGTTAGAACTGGAGGGAAGCACGACCATTCGCGATTTGGAAACGCGCTACAACCTCGTGCTGCCGGGTGAAGCCGGTTTCGAGACGCTCGCAGGATTCCTGTTGTTCCAATTCGGGTACATACCCAGAGTGAAGGACTCCGTCGAGTACGGGGGCAGGCGCTTCGTGATCACGAACATGGATCGTAATCGCATCGCAACCGTTCAGATTGAGAAACTGGAGCCGAAGCAGCAGCCGGATGTAGTGAAGGAGAGATGACCCGCTTCGGTGACAGCCCCCACGCTTCGGTAATAGAACCGGCCCGTTGGGCAGTCCAATGTGGGGAGGGTGTATGATCGCCTTCGCCCTTCTGCTTTTCCTGTCCTCCCAACAATTGTTCAATCATCACTGTGCGACGTGCCATGGCGCGGATGCGCGCGGCTCGGCAAAAGGGCCTGGTCTCGCCGCGAACCCGCGGGTGGCGGAACAATCTTCCGAACAATTGCGAGCCTTCCTGGAGCAGGGCAACGTGAGCGCCGGCATGCCATCCTTCGCCGAT
>JAICXK010000124.1 GCA_025980435.1 Bryobacteraceae bacterium | reverse complement strand
TGGGGCAGACGCTTCGTCTGCGCGCTCCCCTCTGGGGCGCTGTTGCGATATTGTTGAAATCTCAAGAGCCGGACGTGGCCGTCCGGCGCGGATCAGGCGATCCGCCCCACGTTGCTGTCTCACTTATGGGAAAACTAAATGACATTGGGCTGCTTAGCCTCGTTCCCGCTGGTCGCGGCTCGGAAAAGGTGGCGCGATGAGTCGCGCCACGACGGGCAGAGTGCCCACGCCAACAGCGATGGGCTATCGAAGTACTTCGCGGCGGACAACGAGGCTTTCCAGGTAGTCCGTATCGAGTTCGTAACCAAAGCCGGGAGCATCGGAGACCTGAATGGCGCCCTTGGGAGTAACCTCGACAGGCGGGACAATGATGTCGCGCTTCCAGTAGCGCTTGCTGGCGGACACGTCGCCTGGAAGAGTGAAATCGGGAAGGGTCGAGAGCGCGATATTGTGTGCGCGCCCGATGCCTGACTCCAGCATGCCGCCGCACCAGACCGGGATTGCGTTCTCCTGGCAGACATCGTGAACGCGCTTCGCTTCGGCGAAACCGCCGACCCTGCCCAGTTTTATATTGATGATGCGGCCGGCCTTCAGGCGGATGGCCTGTTCGGCATGATGAGCGGAGCGGATGCACTCATCGAGACAGATGGGGGTTTCAAGCTTCGATTGCAGGACCGCATGGTCGATGATGTCATCGTGCGCAAGCGGCTGCTCAATCATCATGAGATAAAACTCGTCCAGCCTTTTCAGATGGTCAATGTCATGGAGCGTGTAAGCGGAGTTCGCGTCGGCCATCAGCTTGATGCCGGGGAAGCGCTGGCGAACCTGGCGAATCACATCGACATCCCAACCCGGCTTGATTTTCATTTTGATCCGCTGATAGCCGGCGGCGAGTTCCGTCTCAATCTTCTGCAGCAGTTGTGGAACCGAGTCCTGAATGCCGATAGAGACGCCGCACGAGATTTCGCGGCGCGCTCCCGCACCGATTGTCTTCCAGAGCGGTTCGTTGTTGAGGCGCGCCTGCAAGTCCCAAATCGCGGCCTCGGCGCCGCCTCGCGTCATGTTGTGACCGCGAATATGAGCGGTACGCGCGCCAACATCTTCAAGCGAGGCGAATTCATGGCGCAGAATGCGAGGAGCAATATAGCCGATGAGCAGCGGCCAGATGGAGCCGGTCCACTCCTCGTTGTAGAAGGGATTTTCACCGGCGGTGACTTCGCCCCATCCCGAAACGCCATCCGCGATTGCTTCCACCAGGATGATGTCGCGTTCGTAAGTACGGCCGAAGCTAGTCTCGAAGAAATGAACCAGCGGCATGCGGATGTGCCGCAGCACGATTTGATCTACTTTGATTCCCATGTGCCCAACCGGTATGTGCCTGCTTCCGCGCTTTTTTCAAAACCAATTACGGCCAGCCCTGCGCGGAACTGCCGGTCGAAATCCTCTCCGAGGGCGGCTTGTAATTCGCGCGCACGCTGCGGATCCTGTTCGCGCATTGCGCCGATCCCGACGGGGACCGAGATGGCCGCCTGAGCAACCGGACCGTGAAATGCGCGCCCATCGCAGATCGCTTCTACGCGGCCGGTGCGAATCCACCACTCGGCGATCAGACGATCGGTCGGCAACCCGCCGTGCAGCCGGCTGGTGGTGGTGCCGTACTGATTGTGGACATAGCGGCGGACGATTGCACCCAGGCGCTCGATATTGAAAAACGCATTCTTGATTTCGAGCGGGTCAAAGGTCCATTCGATTAGATCGATTCCGCTCGCCAGCGCATATTCGCGCTGCTTCAGCTTCAGCTTACGACCGACGCCGGAGTTTCTGTAGGCGGGCATGACACCGAGCATGTGGCTGTGCAGATAGTACTTGCCGCCCGGCTTGAGGCCGGGGATACAGAGACAGAATGCCACCATACGGCCGTCGTGGAATGCGCCGAGGGCCTGGCCGCCGATCTTGCTGGCGACGACAAATAAGCGCAACGGAAGCAGGTCTACGTCTTTGAATCCCCAGATTTCGCGCTGTAAACGCACAGCGTCGCCGAATTCGTTGAGTTTTGACAATTGGTGAATTTCAAGGGCCGGTTCCGATTTCGATTTTTCGATCACGTAGTCGCCTCATTTTAAAGCAGAGCCTCAATCCGGCCGCCGGTTGTCACGATGCGCGGCGGCGGTACACTAATCCGTACCTGCCGAAAAACCAAATACAGGAATGGAGCAGAACATGCCGATTTTTGAAAGACGGACCACAGTGCCCGGAAGCGAACGAAGGGCGCCCCGAAACGCACAACCGATCGGACCGGTACAGCCGGAAGAAGAGGTCAGTGTAACGGTAATTTTACGGCGCAAAGGTGCGGAGCCGGTAATGCCCCAGCCAGGTAAGCATCATACACGCCTTACACGCCAGGTTTTCCAGGATCTGCATGGAGCGGATCCGGCGGACATGCTGATGCTCGAGCAGTTCGCGAGAAAGTATCAGCTCACGGTTAAAGGGAGCAGCATGGCGAAGCGCCGGGTGATGCTTTCCGGCACCGCGAGCGCGATGGCAACGGCATTCAGCACGAGCTTTGTTTGCTATCACAGCGAAATAACGGGCCGGGATTTTCGTGCGAGGACCGGAATGCTTAGCATTCCCATGGAACTGGAGCCTTTTGTCATCGCGGTGCTCGGGCTGGATACGCGACCAGTAGCGAAGCCCCATTTTCGACGCCGCGGCCGGATTCAACCGCGAGCGGCGCAACCAGGCGCCTTTACATCTCCGCAGGTCGCCGCACTCTATAATTTCCCGGCCGGCGTTACCGGCAAGGGGCAGACAATCGCGATCATCGAGCTCGGCGGCGGGTACAATACATCGGATCTCGCGACTTACTTCAGCAACTTGGGCATAGCGCAGCCGAAGGTCACGTCGGTTTCAGTGGATGGCGGACAGAATTCGCCGGGGCAGGATGCGGATGCCGAGGTGCTGTTGGATATCGAGGTGGCCGGCGCGATTGCTTACGAGGCGAACATCGTGGTCTACTTTGCGCCGAACACCGATCAGGGGTTCGTCGATGCGATCACCGATGCGGTGCATGACACGACGAATATGCCCTCGATTATTTCGATCAGTTGGGGTGCGCCTGAAGATAGCTGGACAGGGCAGTCACAGACCGCCATGAATGCGGCGCTACAGGATGCGGCTGCGCTCGGTGTTACGGTTGCGGTGGCATGCGGCGACAACGGATCAAGCGACGGCCAGGGAGACGGAAAGCTCCATACGGATTTCCCGGCGTGCAGCCCCTATGCGCTCGCTTGCGGAGGGACAAAACTGGCGGGTTCCGGGAATACAATCTCATCAGAGACCGTGTGGAACGAGATTGCGAACAATGAGGGCGCGACAGGAGGGGGCGTAAGCACTGTCTTCGCTCTGCCGAGCTATCAGAGCGCCGCGGGAGTGCCGGCGCAGCCGCAGACCGGATTTGCAGGGCGAGGGACGCCGGACGTTGCAGGCAACGCGGATCCGAGCACAGGCTATCAGATCCTGGTGAACGGGCAGAATGAAATCGTGGGCGGCACAAGCGCGGTTGCACCTTTATGGGCCGCCCTGACCGCCTTGCTGAACGAAAAGCTTGGGAGCGCTGCCGGGTTTCTGAATCCCAAGCTTTATCCGCTGAACGAGAACGGGTTCCACGACATCACAAGCGGGAACAATGATGACGGCGGGTTGGGCTACTACAGCGCGGGACCAGGATGGGATCCGTGCACGGGTCTGGGGAGTCCGGATGGAACGGCTTTGTTGAGCGCGTTGACCGCGGGCGCGTCGGCGAGTACGTCCTCGGGAGGTTGAGGCGAGCAGTGAGCGGGCCGAGAGTTGCGCTGTCTGGTTCCTCGTCATCACGCGAAGGCGAGCAGCACTCGGTTAGCGCGGCCAATCCCGACGAACAGATCAGTGCGACGATTGTGCTGCGCAGGCGGGCTTCGGCTGCCAAGCTTGGTGAAGAGTTGCTGGCGGGAACCGCTCAGCCGATGTCCCGCGAGGAGAGCGCGGAGATTGGGGCAGATCCGGAAGAACTGGCCGCCGTCCGGCAGTTCGCCGAAGCTCACGGACTCAAGATAGCGGGCGAGAACGCGGTGTCCCGCACGCTGCGCGTGGAAGGGACCGTTCAGCAAATGGACAATGCCTTCGGCGTGCAGTTGGCCTGGTTTGAAGATAAGGAAGGACACCGGTTCCTGAGCTATCGGGGCGCGATCTCGATTCCCGAGGGTTTGCAGGGTTCTATTGTTGCCGTGCTGGGTCTGGACCGAAGACCGGCCGCGCGACCGCGCTGCTGATATCAGTAAAGCGGCGGTTCCCCGGCGGGTCGCGTCTTCCATCGCCGGTGAATCCACATCCATTGATCGGGGTACTGCCGGATGATTTGCTCCAGCGTCGAATGGATCCGGCGCGTATCGGCTGCCTCATCACCGGTCATTTCAATTTGCGGGTAGAAACGGAGCACGTAACGATGAGCGGATTCGTCCCATACCGCAAAACCCGGGATGACCGGGGCTCCGGTGTGCTGCGCCAGCCGTGCGAAGGCCAGCCCGGCGCAGGCAGGTTTGCCGAAAAAATCGACGAAAGTTCCTTCGGAGGCGCTGGTGTTCTGATCGATCAAGATGCCGACCGGTTCATTGTTCTTTAGAGCCTTGATCACGGCGCGAGCGGCATCTTTCTTGTAGATCAGCCGGTTGCCGGATAGTCTGCGGCGATTCTCGACAAGGTCGTCAATAAGAGGATTGTCGAGCGGGCGGACCATGATGCTCATCGGTTCCGTCATGAGCGCGTGGGCGAAGGCGCTCAATTCCCAGTTCCCGAGGTGGGCCGTGGCGATCAAGACGCCGCGCCCGCGCGATTTTGCGGCCAGATAGTGATCCAAGCCTTCGCAGGAGATCCAGTCCCGAATATTCGATGCGTTCAGACGCGGAAACCGGGCCATCGAGACGAGCATGCGGCCGATGCTTGCGAAGACGCGGTCAATGATGCGTTCGCGGGCAGCGGCATCGAGATCGGGATATGCGAACGAAAGATTCGTGCGGGCTACCCGCCGCAGCTTAGGTAAAGCGAGGTCAAGCGTGCGTGTTGCGGCGCGGGCGCTTCGTTGCGCAGCGGGCAGCGGAAGCATACGCAGACCGCCCATCAGCGCGCCAGCCAGGGCATATTCGGCCCGTGCTTGAAACCAGTTCTTCTTCTGCGCCAATTGTGGAGTTTATTCGATCCATCCGCCGCCAAGCACGAGATCGCCGTCATAAAAGACGGCGGCCTGGCCTGGGGTAACGGCTCGCTGGGGCTGATGGAATTCTATTTGGACGCGTGAATTGCCGGCACCGGGAAGGAGCGTGGCGGCCGCGGCGGTGTGCTTATTTCTAATCTTTACTTCAGCGCGCCTGCTTTCGCGAATCGGCTCTACAGAGAGCCAGTTCACATCGCGGGCCGTCAGGGACTGCCGCATCAGATCTGCGTTCCGCCCGACGGTCACGCGCTGGGTTGCGGGTTCGGTGGCGATTACATACAGGGGCTCGCCCGCGGCTACACGCAATCCGCGCCGCTGACCCACGGTGAAATGATGCGCACCGGCATGATGGCCTAAAACGCGACCAGACGTGTCGACAATTTCTCCTTCCGTTCCAGTTGCAGAAACTCCCTGCTCTCTGAAGTACGCATCTATGAAGCCGGCGTAGTCGCCATTGGGAACAAAGCAGATCTCCTGACTGTCGTTCTTTTCGGCGACGGGTAGACCAAGGTCGCGCGCCAGTTCGCGCACTTCGGTCTTAATCATCCCGCCAAGCGGAAAAAGGGTACGAGCCAGTTGCGGCTGCGTTAATCCGAATAAGAAATACGTCTGGTCCTTGTTGGAATCGACGCTGGTGCGCATTTCGTAGCGCCCGGTCTCGGCGTTAACGGTGATGCGGGCGTAGTGCCCAGTCGCAATCTTGCCGGCACCGACGCCGTCCGCCATTTCGAGGAACTGGTCGAACTTGATGAAGTTGTTGCAAAGCGTACACGGGATCGGCGTGCGTCCGGCCAAATAGTCCTGAACGAAGGGCTTGACTACCTGTTCCTCGAAGCGCTCTTCGAAATTGACGAGGTAATAGGGTATGCCGAGAACGCCGGCGACGAAGCGCGCATCGTACACATCATCGAGCGAACAGCAGCGGCCGGTTACGCCACCAGGCGGGGCGAATTCAGGCAAGCGGCGCTGGTTCCAGAGCTGCATGGTGAGGCCGACGACTGGATGGCCTTCCCGGCGAAGCAGGCCGGCAACTACGGAACTATCGACGCCGCCCGACATGGCAACGGCGATGGGGAGATCAGACAAGCTGGGCCTCGCGTGCAGGAGCTTTTCTTGTCGCGCGAAGGCGCCGAACGGAGGCAATCACCGCACCGGCAACCTGATCCACTTCCTGTTCGGAGTTGTAGCGTCCGAACGAGAAGCGGACGCTGGATTTCGCCTCTTCGCGGGTGCGGCCCATGGCCAGCAAAACGTGGGAGGGTTCGACAGCGCCGCTGCTGCACGCCGCTCCGGTCGACACAGCCATTCCCTGCACGTCGAGTGCAATCAAGAGTGCTTCTCCGGAAACTCCGCGGAAGAGCAGGTTACTGGTGTTGGCCAGACGGTTTGCCGGTGAGCCGTTCAGGTCGACTTCATCCAGGGCGGAGAGAACTTGCGTCTCGAAACGATCGCGCAAAGATGCGACATGGTGCGGATCGTCAGTCGCGCACAATTCAAGCGCACGGGCGAGCCCCATGATGCCAGGAACATTTTCGGTTCCGGCGCGGCGCTCCCGCTCATGCCGGCCGCCGAGCTGGATACCGTGCAAAGGGACGCCTTTGCGAACCGCGAGGATGCCCGTGCCCTTCGGGGCGTAAACTTTGTGCGCGCTGGCGGAGTACAGATCGGGGCCCGGCTGAGCTGGGGCTTCGATCTTCCCAACAGCCTGTACGCCATCCGAATGGAAATAGATCGACTGTCCGGCTCCGCGGAGGCGATGAACCAATGCGGCGATTTCGGCGATGGGCTGGATGGCGCCGGTCTCATTGTTGGCATGCATGACCGAAACCATGACAGTCTCGGGCCGCAGATGGCGCTCTAGCTCCTTGACATTCACGAGTCCAGCCGCGTCGGCGCCGAGGTAGGTAACATCAACGCCTTCGCGCTCGAGCTGGCGGAATGGTTCCAGCGCGGCCGGGTGCTCGATCACGGTCGTAACGGCGTGCTTCCGATCACCAGGCAGGTTCCTCATGAGACCGAAGATTGCGAGATTGTTGGATTCCGTGCCGCCACTAGTAAAAACAACCTCCGCGGGCGTTACGCGCAGGAAACTTGCAATGCTTCGCCGCGCGTTCTCGACAGACTGGCGAGCGTGCTGGCCGGCGCGGTGCGTGCTGGATGGATTTCCGAATACTTGTCGCAGGGCAACGTCCATGGCATCGGCGACTTCGGGCGCAACAGGCGTGGTCGCGTTGTGATCGAAATACAGCAAAGCAGTAGAGGAGCAGCGGATGAAAAGCGCGCTGAAACAGGCAGCTTCACTACAATTCTAACAACGTATGGAGCGCCAACCTGAACCCGCGATCATCACGCTCACGACCGATTTTGGGCTGGCGGATCATTATGCCGGGGCGATGAAGGGCGTCCTGTTGAGCCGCTGCCGTGGCGCCCGGATTGTGGACATCTCGCATGAGATTCCGCCGTTTTCGATTGCAGCGGGCGCGTACACGATCAGCCAGGCCGCGCCGTATTTTCCGGCCGGAACCATTCATGTCGTCGTGGTCGACCCCGGCGTAGGAACGACGCGGAGAGCGATTGTGGTGGAGGCGAACAACCAGTTGTTTATCGCGCCCGACAACGGTGTGCTCACCCTTATAACGGCGACAGATTCGAACGCAATTGCGCGAGAGATCACTAATCGCGCGCTGTGGCTCGCCTCGCCCTCCCAGACTTTCCACGGGCGCGACATTTTCGCCCCGGTGGCAGGCGCTCTGGCAAGCGGAAGCGCCCGACCCGAAGATACCGGCCCCGTGCTCCGGGAGGTAGGGCAATTGAGAGGCTTATACCCGGATCAGTTAGACGAAGCGACGTGGCGGGGAACGGTCCTGAGTATTGACCATTTCGGCAATGTAATTACGAATTTTCGGAGCAGCGCATTTCCACACCTTGCGGATGGCGCGTTGGTGCTTGAAACGGGGGGCCGAAGAATCAGCGAATTTCGGAGCACGTTCGGCGATGCGCCGGAGGATCTTTGCTTCGCCTATTCGGGCAGCGGCGGCTACATTGAACTGGGTATAAACCAGGGCAGCGCGGCGGCATTTCTGGGCGTCAGGCCGGGGCAGAGCGTCACGCTGCGCGTTACAATCGTCTAATCCTGGATACTGCGGATCTTGTATCCGCAGACCGCAGTACGATGACCGCAGCCGAACCCATAACCCTCACGCGCGCGGGCGAGTTCCGCGAAAAATTGCAATCGAAAATCATTGTTGCCGATGGAGCGATGGGCACGATGCTCTACGCCAAAGGCATCTTTATCAACCGCTGTTTCGATGAGTTGAACCTGTCTTCGCCGCAATTGGTAAAGGAAATCCACCAGGAGTATGCACGGGCGGGCGCAGAAGTTCTGGAAACAAACACGTTTGGCGGGAACCGGGTCCGGCTGGGCGCGTTTGGATTTGCCGAGAAGCTGCGCGCAATCAATGAAGCGGGCGTGCGTCTGGCTCGCGAGGCGGCGGGCACGCGAGCCTTCGTGGCCGGCGCGATCGGACCGTTAGGAACGCAGATTGAGCCGCTGGGGCCTATGTCGTTTGCTGAAGCTCGGGCCGTTTTCCGCGAGCAGGCGCACGCTTTGGTTGCGGCCGGAGTCGATCTGCTGGTGATCGAGACGTTCTATGACCTGAACGAGCTTCGGGAGGCGATTCTCGCGGCGCGCGAGGCGGCCGGAAACGAGATGGTGATTATCGCGCAGGTCACGGTGAACGATGACGGAAGCCTGCGCGACGGCACCAGCACGGATACGTTCACGCGCAGGATGAACGAGTGGCCCGTAGATGTAATCGGCGTGAACTGCTCGGCCGGGCCGAAAGTAGTGCTCGAGACCGTCGAGCAGATGGCGCCCATTACAAAGACGCCGTTGAGCGCCATGCCGAATGCGGGACAGCCCGCGACGGTAGAGGGCCGGAATATTTATCTGTGCTCGCCCGAATATATGGCGCAGTACGCACGGCGTTTTCTGCAGGCCGGCGTGCGCGTCATCGGCGGCTGCTGCGGGACCACTCCCGAACATATCAAGCTGATTTGCAGCGAAGTCCGTTCCCTGCAGCCGGTTCAGCACCGCACAACCGTTACCGCCGTGGAAGACGGCAAGCCCGAAGTCAAGCGGCTTCGGAAAGTGGCGGTTGCAGAAAAGTCGCAGCTTGGCCGAAAGCTGGCGGACGGCAAATTCGTAGCGTTTGTCGAAATTCTTCCGCCCCGCGGAGTAGATGCCTCGAAAGAGATCGCCGGCGCGCGGCTCTGCAAAGACAACGGAATCGACTGCATCAATGTGCCGGATGGCCCGCGCGCAAGCGCGCGCTTGAGCGCCCAGGTAACCTGCCAGCTTATCCAGCAGCAGGCCGGTATCGAAGCAGTTCTTCATTTTTGCTGCCGCGACCGCAACATCCTGAGCATTCAATCGGAGCTGCTGGGCGCGCATACGGCCGGGGTTCGGAATCTGATCTGCATCACAGGCGATCCGCCGCGCATGGGCACGTATCCGGACGCGACAGCGGTTTTCGATGTGGATTCGATCGGGCTTACAAATATCGTGAACAACCTGAACCAGGGGCTGGATATCGGCGGCAATCCGATGGGGTCGCAGACCGGACTGCTGATCGGGGTAGGAGCGAATCCGGGCGCGCTGAACATGGACGAGGAACTGCGGCGCTTCGCCTGGAAAGTAGAGGCGGGCGCCGAGTACGTGGTGACGCAACCGGTCTTCGATCTCGATTTGCTGGCTGCATTCCTTAGGCGGGTGGAACAGTACAAATTGCCGGTCATTGCAGGCATCTGGCCGCTTACCAGTTACCGGAATGCCGAGTTCATGGCGAACGAGCTACGTGTTCCCGTGCCGGAGCAATACATGGAACGGATGCGGAGAGCGGACAACGCCGAGAAGGCCCGAGCCGAGGGAACAGCGATTGGTCAAGAGATGGCTCAGCGCTCGCGTTCGATGGTCCAGGGAGTGCAATTGAGCGCGCCGTTCGGGCGTTACGAGATGGCCATCCAGGTTGCCGAGGCATTGGGCGAACGCTAAACTGTCGGAGTACCCGGCGCTTCCGTTCGGGATCTGACTCTTTCATTCCAGTGGCAACCGATCTCATCGAAATCGACGTCGAGAATCCGTATCCGGGAGCGATCGACCGCGCGGTTGCCGAAATCTCCCGGGGACGGGTTGTTGGAGTTCCAACGGATGCTCTGTATGTTCTGGTGGCGGACCCCTTTAACCTGCAGGCAGTGGGGCGCGTATTCAAATCGAAGGGGCGGGAGGCCATCCGGTCGCTGCCGCTGGCGGTTTCGGACACACTGATGGCCGAGGACCTGGCCAAAGAGTTGAACAGCCGGTTCTTTATCCTGGCACGCCACTTCTGGCCGGGAGCCTTGACCATGATTGTTCCGGCTGCCGCCAAAGTGCCGCTCAAGGTGACCGGGAATACCGGACGGCTCGCGATGCGGCATGCCAAATCGAACGCGTTGAACGCGATTATCGAAAAGCTGGGGCATGCGCTGATCGCGACGAGCGCGAACATCTCGGGCGAGCCAACGCTTTGCACGGGGATTGAACTGTTCGCATCCATGGACGGTCGCATTGATCTTGTGCTGGACGGCGGTTCCTGCACGGGCCAGGGATCTACAACCGTCGATATCACCGAGCCATACTGGCGCGTGATCAAGGAAGGCGCGATTACCGAAAAAGAGATTGCGGAGCGACTGCGGGGGACGTAAGAGAACGTGAACGCTGAGAAATTGCCCCGGCTTCCGATCACGTACTGAAACGATTTAATCGGTCCCGCGCATACATCAGGATGAGCGAGCGCTGAGCAAACGGCATGTAAACAAGCGCGGCGCTCATTCCGAGAGCGAGCCCTGTACTCACGTGATGCACGAGAAGAAACGGCGACAGCGCCCATAAGAGGTCGAGCAGCAACAGTACGGGAAAGAGCTTTCCGAACTTCATCGGAAGCTGCTCGAAATCGAAGACAACCGCCGCGAAGAGGAACAGCCGGACCGGGATTAGGATCGCGGCGGTGATTGCTAATAAGCTCAGGAACGCTGCAGGCGGAAGCATGCCGGCTTCCCGGAAAATAGCGTGGATCTCCTCAAGGTTCGCGAGCGCCCCCAAGTAGAACGCCAGGTACATCGCCTGGACAAGCAGCAGCAGAGTCCGCACCAGCATGCGCGGAGCCAGGGGCAGTTCGTGTGAGGCCGCAAGGAGAGTATCGAGCGGCATTTGGGCGGCGGCTTCCAGCGAGAGTTTCGGCGGCGCCGCCACGACTGCGTTCCCGGACGTTTTCGCAACAGACGCTCTAAGCGCCACCGGCGCGAGGAAGCGGTATCCTTTGCCGGAGACCGTCTCTACATAACGGGGTTGAGAAGCGGAGTCGTCCAGCGCTTCGCGAATCTTATTGACGGCGGTATTCAGGCCGTGGTCAAAGTCCACGAAGGTGTTTCCGCCCCAGAGCCGCTGCCGCATTTCCTCGCGCGTCACTACTTCCGATGGCTTTTCGAGAAGCATGACGAGCACCTGAAAAGGCTGTGAATGGAGCTTAATGCGGATGCCGTGTTTTCGCAGTTCTCCCACGGCCTCGTTCACCTCGAACACCCCGAACTGAAATACGCGGCGGGTAGCATCTCCCGACATGGGCCAGGTTCCAGTTTAGTGGATAGATCTCTTGCGAGAACCCTCCGCGATTCATGGGCTTACGCGATGAGATGCAAACGAGGGCCATTTGAGGCGGCATGCATTGTGCATGTAGCGCGCGAGCGAGCATGATTCAGGCACGAGGTGAATCGTGCAACTGAGAATGCGGATGGAAAGCGGACAAACCGGCTTTGTGAACGCCCAGCGAGTACACAACGCGCTGACTGCTTCGTTCGAGAGGCGCCTGTTGATATGGATGGCCCAGCGGACTCCAGCGGCAATCCGCCCGGATCACCTGACCGGGCTGGCTTTTGTGTCGCAGCTACTTGCAGGCGCGGCGTACGCACTGGCATCGCAGGATGCGCGCGCGTTGTGGCTGGTCAACTTTTTCCTGTTTCTCAACTGGCTGGGCGACAGCCTGGACGGCACACTGGCGCGAGTTCGCCATCAGGAGCGGCCGCGGTATGGATTCTACGTAGACCACATTGCCGACACATTCGGCGCGCTGGCGCTGATGGCGGGGCTCGGCTGCTCAGGGTGCCTGCACTGGCAGATAGCGGGCGGGATGCTGGTGTGCTTTTACGTGCTCTCAATCGAGAGCTATCTGGCGACGTATACGATGGGACGCTTCGTTCTGTCGCACGGTCTCTTTGGCCCCACTGAGATTCGAATCCTGCTCGCGATAGGAAACGCCGCGGCAGCCGTACATCCTTATGTGAATGTCGCAAACCGGCATTTTCTCCTGTTCGACTTTGCGGGAGGGGTGGCCACCAGCGGAATGGCGCTCATGGCGGTAGCAGCGGCGGTCCGCCACACAATAGCGCTTTATCGAGAGGAATCGCCGGCATGAAAGGGCTGATACACGCGTGCTCGCGATTCGGCAGATTCAGCCTGGTGGGCTTACTGGGAGCGGCGCTGCAATTGCTCCTGCTTCGCTTGTTGACGGAATGCTTCCACATGCCTGCAGTTGTGGCGACGGCTATGGCCGTTGAGATCACTGTGCTGCACAATTTTGTGTGGCATGAGCACTTCACGTGGCGCGATCGCAGGCTGAAAGGCGTTCGGCAAAAGGCAATCCGGCTGTGGCGATTTCATGGCGGCAACGGTCTGGTCTCGCTGCTCGGAAATACGGCGCTGACCTACTGTCTCGTCGAACGGCTCAAAACTCCCATATTGCCATCGGCCATCGGAGCAATCGCTGTTTGCTCGCTGCTGAATTTCTTCCTTGGGGATCGCTGGGTATATGCAGCGTTGGCGGTTGGACCTCAGAGAGTTCGACACCTATCGCAATTACGTGAGATTTCCGATCCTTAACGCTCCTGAAGATAGCACCGAGAACCGGCGGAACAGTTCGCGTGAGTGTTGAGCGAAAGCCCAAGAGACGAGGTCAGCCCTTGTCTCCGGCGCTATACGGGCCGGCGAGTTGACACGAGCTTGTTGCGGAACCATCAAGGTTATGTGTAGTGGACGGATGGATAGAGTAACCTCAATGAGACGCTGAAGAGCGGACCGTAAAGAAGATCGAAAATGCGCCAGCCAATGAGCACCCCGAGGTAACTGAAACCCCTCATGCTGTGCCCAAGTTCCTCAAATCGCCGGGCTTTCGCCTCGGTCATTAAGAGTCCGGCGGCGCTGAAGCCGTCTAAGGGTGGAATCGGGAGCAGATTGAAAACGCCGAGCAAGACATTTAGCGAAAACATCAGACTCAACAACTGAGCTGCAGCGTCGCCCAAACCAGAAGTCGACGGATCGACCATCCGGCTGAAGTTCACTGATTTCGGCACATGAAATATTCCCGTCCAGATGCCCGCGTGAATCCCGATCGCCGCCAAGGTGGCGAGTAAGAAATTCGCCGCAGGGCCGGCTAAGGCCATTTTCGCTGCACGATGGGGATAGCGTTGGGACCAATCGGGGTCGTACGGAGCGCTGGCCCAGCCCATCATCCACCCGCCCGCCACGAACGAAATGATCGGAACT
>JAICXK010000366.1 GCA_025980435.1 Bryobacteraceae bacterium | reverse complement strand
GTGCCGATATATGACATCAAAACACTCGACGAGCAAGTGGACGATTCTCTCGTTCAGGAGCGCCTGGTCGCTTCGCTCTCCAGTTTGTTTGGACTGCTTGCTTTGATTCTGGCCGCCGTGGGCTTATACGGTCTGATGACGTACGCGGTGAATCGGAGAACGGGCGAGATCGGGATTCGCATGGCGCTCGGAGCCACGCGCGAACAGATCGCGGGCATGATCCTCCGCGAAACACTGCAACTCGTCTTAATTGGCCTTGGGATCGGGATCCCAGCGGCAATCGCTGCAGCGAGATTGATCAAGGCCGAGCTGTACGGGCTGAAGTCCGACGATCCCATTACCCTTGTCATTACGATTTCAATCATGGCAGGCGTTGCCGTTTGCGCGGCCTGGCTCCCGGCGAGGCGAGCCTCGCGAGTAGAGCCGATGGTGGCCCTGCGAACAGAATGAACGTGTGCTGCCGCGGGCGAGCGCAATTGCAGAGCTACACCCGCGATTCAGTTGGCAACCGGCAAATTAGGGCAGGTCCGGCGGTAGGGTTGTCTAGAAAGCCAGCGGGACCATTCGTCGTGGGACAGGTTGCGAGTAAGGCGGGCACAGGCCTGGTCGCGCAGATCGCCCGACCGCCAAAGCCAGAGGGCGGCGGACCCTTCGTTAGAGCCGGTGAGCAGATACCGGCCGTCCGGACCGAAAGAGGCGCTGCGGAGATAGCCCGCATCGGAAAGCTGCGCTGAAGCTGTGCCGGTGCTGCCGTCCCATACCGTGAGGCGCCCGCTGGTAATGGTCGCGAAGGAGGCGGAAGACGGATCGGGAATGATCTGGTCAATATCGCCAGCGGCAGCTAACGAGAAACGCCGCTTACCGGAGGGTATGTCCCAGGCTTGCAGATTCTCGTTCTGCGCGGTGAACACAATGGCGCCAGATGAGTTGAAAGCGATACGAGTCAATTCGGAGGGCAAACGAATGCGGCTGATGCGAGCTTTCCTGGCTACGCTCCAGATGTCGACAAAGAATTCGTCGGACGGTTTCGTCGTTTCGAAAGCCAGCAGACTGCCGCCAGCGGCGACGCGGAGCAGAGGCGGAAAGTGGCTGTCCAGAGAGGCGATGGGTCGAAGGTCAGGCAAGCTGCGTAGCTGGATATGGTTGCCTTCCTGGAGGGCCAGCAGCTTGCCCGAGGGGTCGATCCGCGTTTCCCCTGGAACATCAGGCAACGGAGTTACCGAAGATTGGTCAACCTTGATGAGAAACAGTTTGCTGCTCCACTGGGCGATCACATTATTCGAATCGAGGAAAAAGAGTTTATCGATTACCGGCGCGCCGTGGAATTCGATATCGCGTAGAGTAGCGCCGCCGGTTTCAGCGATCCTCACCAGTGGCGACGAGTGGGCCGAGATAGTTCCGATAGCCAAGCGCCGGCCATCCGGACTGAAGGCAACACAGCGAACGTCCGCAGGCAGATGGAAGGAAACCGGGCGGTCGGCGCGACGGATTTCAGATATAGAAACCGAGCCGTCGATACCACCGGAGGCGAAGCGGCGGCCATCCGGGCTGAAGATGACGGCTTCGGCTCCCCCGGCATGCGCAACGCGTTCCAGTTCGCTTCCGGACGGGACTTCCCAAACGCGCGCGGTGCCGTCGTATGAGCCCGTACCGAGTTCCGTTCCATTCTCATTGAAGGCGACGCCGGCGACAGCCGAGCCGTGTTTCAGTTGAAGGATCTGACGGCCGGTTTCTACGTTCCACACATGGGCCGAATCATCGCCACGCGCCGCGTACGCCAGGAATCGGCCATCGGGACTGAGAGCCGCATCAACAATCCACTGCTGCGGTGTGAGTGTTTCGGACGAAGCGGCATGAGTGGCTTTGAGTAATTCCCGGCCGGTGGTTACATCCCACACAAAGGCAAAATCACCGTTCGCCGAAGCGAGGCGTTTACCATCCCGGCTGAATGTCAGGTTGAAAGCAGCATCACCGCCGGCCAGCGTGCGAAGGAGTTTACGCTGCATGGGATCGAAAAGTGAAATCACGCCGTCGGAAGACAACCCTGCAATCAGGCTGCCGTCGGGGCTGAAGGAAGCCGAAACGACCTTGTCCGGACATTTGAAATCGGCTATAAGGGCTGAGCGAACGGTGTCGAAAAGACGCACATGGCCGTCGTCGCTAGCTGTAATGAGTTCGTTATCTGTAGGGCGGAATGCAACTTGAGAAACTGGCGAATTAAGGCAGATGCGCAGCAATTCCCGGCCTCCGGGAACCGCCCAAATGTGAACAAAGCCATCGCGAGAGCCAGCGGCAAGCAGCGAAGCCGAGGAGTTGAAGGCTACGGAAACGGCCGAATTGCTGTCGAGGGAAGCGCTTTGCGCGCTGGGGAGCTCGAGTTTTGCCGCGGGCTGTTCATCCGGAGTGAAATAGCCGATCGGTTTGCGATGGAGAACATCGATGAGTTGGGTGGCCCCGTCGTCGCGAGCCACGGCGACGATGGCGTCGTCAGGCGAGAATGCGATGTCGCGAATGCGCTCCATGGGGTTCGCATCCTCGGGACGGTAAGATTGAGCGTCTGCCGGCAAAAGAGAAACGGCTGCCCGCAGCGCCTGGTTCGCTTCAAACGAAGGGTGAAGGCGGTCCGATTCGATGGCCAGAAGCGCAGCCTCGGGAGCTTGATCCGGGCTCTCCCCGAGGACTTTGGCAGACCCGGCAGCGAGACTTGCCGCGAGATTCTGGCGCGCTTTTTCATTACTCACCAGAGTCTGACGCCAGGCAAAGAGCGCAGCCAGGAGAATCGCGATCAGAGCGGAGGCAGCCAGTGTGCGGGTTTCCCGCCGCATGCGAATATCGGCGCCATCTAGTTCGTCCTTGGGCCGGTTGTGCAGGGTAGACGCGAGCTGGAGGACGGCCTCGTGAAAACGCGGCTCGCGCATGCGAAGGCGTGCGGGGCTGTCTCGCGCCCAGCGGAGGTCGAGGAACAGAGGTTCCTCGGGAAAGCAACGAAGCAGGTTTGCCGGGAGAGCGTTTGTGTGCTCCGGCGTGAAGCAGCCAGCGGCGTGATCCCACTTCAGAGTGCCGCCGGTAAGGACGATCAGGATATGCGATGGCCCGTTTTTGCCAACCCAGTATTCCGCCTCGTTGGCCACCCACGGCGAGGCCGCCGCTTCAGGCGATGCGAACAGAATGAAGAACAACGATTGATCGAGCGCCTCGCGAATGCTGGACCAGAGGGCTGGATTTACCGCGAGGTTGGTCTGATCTCGAAAGATATGTAAAGCACGCAGCTTGTACCAAGGCTTGGCAAACCGGTGCAAGGCAGATTGCAGCGCGGCTGCAAGCCTGCTATCGGCGGTGTGGCTATAAGAGATGAAGGCGCTGTACGCCATGCGATTCTCACCTGTTCGCTTGCTGCTGCGCGGAAAGTTCGGCGCGGAATGCGCGCTCGCGCTCTGCAACATAGGCTCGATAACCATCCGGATCTATGAACGGGTTGCGGCCACCCGCTCGAAGCTTCTTGAGTTTGTTGTCCATATCGTAGTAGGCCCCGTGCGCACCAAGAAAAATGTCGCAAGGCAAGCCTGCGAGAACCCGAAACGTTCGTTCGTAGTCACTCGCGATTTGGGGATATCGCGTGTTGCCAACGAGTTTATATCCAGGGTTCACGTTGGGGCTGCCGACGATCACAACATGATACGGGCGCTCACCCTCTCTGACCTCCATGGTCCAGGTAGTGCAGCCTTTCGTGTGGCCCGGTGTCAGATGCGCAACCAACCTAATTCCGCCGAGAGTAACGATGTCGCCATCATGTAAGATCCGGTCCACCTTTGCTGGCGTCCAGTGCTGACGATACTGAAAGTCGCCTGCGCCACCGTTTTCGACCTCTGCGGCATCGGCATCCATAACCATGAGCTTTGCTCCGGTCAATTTCTTGGCCAGCGCGCAGCCGGCCGCATGATCGTCATGGGCATGGCTGATGAGGATGATCTTTATGTCAGAGAAATGAAAGCCAAGCTTTTCCACACTGGCGCGGATGAGAGGCACGGACTGTTCGTAGTCCGGATTGATGAGGATGTGACCCTTCGGGGT
>JAICXK010000214.1 GCA_025980435.1 Bryobacteraceae bacterium | reverse complement strand
GATCGGCGCATTTGAGCTCGGCTTGCCCCAGGCCAGGCATTTGGCAACCAGTTCCTGGGCGCGGAAGGGTTTTGAGACAAAGTCGTCCATTCCTGCTTGCAGTACTCTCTCGCGATCTTCCTTGAAGGCGCTGGCGGTTAACGCAATAATCGGAACGTCGCGGGTACGACCAGGCAATTGCCTGATTTGCCGGGCTGCCGCGTAACCGTCCATCACGGGCATCCTGCAGTCCATAAGAACCGCGTCAAACGTGGTTCCGCGGACTGCGTCCAGCGCCTCTCGTCCGTTAGCGGCTTCGCAGACTCGGAAACCCGCCCTCTCCAGCGTAAGGCGCGCGACCATCCGATTCGCCGGATTATCTTCGACCAGCAGAATATTTAAATTCGTAGTGCGCGCCTGCGGAAACTCGGCCGACGCATCATGCTCTTCCGTAGCTACCGCTCCAGGGGGGAGCCGCTTTTGATAAATCGGAATCCCAAACTTCGCTGTGAAATGAAACTCGCTCCCGCGACCCGGCCGGCTGCTGGCCCAGATGGATCCACCCATAAGCTGCACCAACCGATGGCTGATGGCAAGTCCCAGTCCAGTGCCGCCGAACCTCCTGGTTGTTGAGCTATCCGCCTGAGCAAAGGCATCGAAAATGGATTTCAACTTTTCTTCGGCGATTCCAATGCCCGTATCCCGGACGAGAAAATGCAGCGAAGAGCCGGTCGCATCACGAGGGCCGCTACTGACGTGCACTTCAACTTCGCCGCAATCCGTAAATTTGATAGCGTTGCCCAGTAAGTTCAGAACGACCTGACGCAGCCGCATCGGATCTGCGTTAACCGTGGCCGGAACATCGGCATCCACATTGCAGATCAGTTCCAACCCCTTTTGGTGCGCTCGGTAGGCTATGGACTTTACGGTGTCTTCCATGCTTTCGCGCAGATCGAAGTCGATGGGATCAAAATCGAGTTTGCCTGCCTCAACTTTGGAAAAGTCCAGAATGTCGTTGATAACGGTTAACAGCGAACCGGCGGAATCCTTCACGATCTCGAGATATTCTCGCTGCTCCGAGCTTAACTCTGTCGCCAGAGCGAGTTCCGTCATTCCCATGACTGCGTTCATTGGTGTGCGAATCTCATGGCTCATGTTTGCCAGAAATTCACTCTTTACCCGGCTGGATGACTCGGCAGATTCCTTCGCCTTGATCAGTTCCAGTTCGGCCCGTTCTCGTTCAGTGATCTGGCTGCGCAATTCTGCCGTGCGCTCCTCTACTCGCAATTCGAGAAGCTTCTCCCGGGTTCGGAGTTGGCGCACCCGCGCGCGATGGGAAGCCCCGGCGAGCCCGATCAGCCCGCATATGCAGAAGCCGAAGAACGCAAAGGTTTGATAGAAGTGAGGTTTTAGCCGGAAGTCGATCGTCGCGGAAGGTGAAGTCCATTCGCCGTCGGCATTGCCCGCCATCACGAGAAACCGGTAGCGCCCTGGCGGGATGTTTGTATAGTAGGCCACGCGCCGCCCGCCGGCTTCGACCCAATTCTGGTCGAAGCCTTCCAGTTTATATTTGAAAACGATTCGGCGAGCCGATTGAAAATCCGGGGCGGAGTAGCGAAATTCAAGTTCTCCTCTCCCGGAGGGCATCCGGATATCGCCGCTTGTATCCACTTTCTTCCGATTGATAAACGCATCCTCGATTACCGCCGGCGGAACAGAACCTCTGCCGCTGAGCTTGCGAGGATCAATCGCAACGACTCCGTTCATGGTGGGAAACCATAGCCTACCGTCCCGGCTTTTCCAACCCGCAGGTTGAAAACCGCCATTACATTCGTTGGTCTTCATCCCGTCCGCCGTCCCATAAGAAACGGTGGAAATGCGATGAATCTTCTTGTTGGCAAATTCGGTTAGCTCAGCGATATTAGCCCGGAAGATGCCTTTGTCGCTGCTCATCAGCAGATTTCCCGAATCATCCTGAAGAATCTGGAAAATCGCATCGTCGAAAAGCCCGCTTCTGGTCGTATAAGCAGTAAACCTGCCATCCTTCAAACGATTCAGCCCGCCGCCGTCGGTGCCAATCCAAAGCACACCAGCGGCATCCTCATGGATCGAGAGCACCACGTCATTCGAGAGTCCACGGCGCGAGTCAAACACCTCAAATCGACCGTTGCTATACCGGTCCAAACCTCCGCCGCCTGTGCCAATCCACAAGTTATGATGCCGGTCTTCGCAGATAACCTGGATAACATTACTGGACAGGCCATCCGCTGTTGTATAGACCTTAAACTTCCCTTCCCTCCACTGAGCGAGTCCGGCCCGAGTCCCAAACCAAACTGTTCCCTGACGATCGGTATAACTGGCGGAGACCACATCGCTTGGCAGGCCGTCTTTCTTCGTGTAGGTGGTAAAGTGCCCGTTTTTCAGCCTGCTAAGGCCCTTATGGGTACCAACCCAAAGAGCGCCTTCGTGGTCCTCGCAAATGGTGAAGATCGAGTTGTCCGGGAGACCGTTTCTCGCAGTCAGGGCCGTAAACCGTCCACCCCGAAAGCGGTTGAGACCACCGCCGTTGGTGCCGACCCAGATAGCGCCTTCACTGTCTTCGAAAATGGGCAGCGCCACGGTATTCGACAGACCATCCACGATGCCGTACGCCGTGAAGGAATTTCCGTCAAATAAGCGAACCAGACCGCCGCCGCCGGTTCCAACCCAAAGATTTCCGCCCTTATCTTCGTAAATGGACCTAACATCATTTTTGGGTAGTCCATCTTTGCTCGTGTAAGAGCTGAAGCTGGTTCCAGTCATTCGCGTGAGCCCGCCGCTCAGCGTCCCGATCCACAGACTCCCCCGCCGGTCTTCACGAACAGAAGTGATAGCGTTACTTGAAAGCCCATCCCTTACGGTAAAGGAGTGGAATTTCCCTTCGTGGAAACTGCTTAAGCCGCCCCCATTTGTGCCAATCCAGAGCGTCCCCGACTTTGTCATCTCCAGGCATCGGATGTTGGAATTGGCCAGACCTTCCCGGGTACCGTAATTGCGGAAGGAACCGTTCGCAAAATGACTCAAGCCATCGTTGGTACCAATCCAGATAGTGCCATCGCGACCTTCCGCAAGGCCAAACACCTCATTGTCTGGGAGCCCGTCTCTCGCTGTGTAAGTGGTAAAACTTCCGTTGTGGAGGCGGTCAAGACCGCTTCCGTTGGTCCCGACCCATACATCGCCTGACTTGTCCTGCAAGAGGCATAGGATGGAATTGCCGGATAATCCATTGCTTGTACTGAATGTCTGAAACTTGCCCCTACTGAGAAAGCTCAGTCCGCCGCCGATCGTACCGATCCAGAGATCGCCCTCACGGGTTGCCAACACGGCGTCGATCTTATTGCTTTGCAGTTCCGGAGTGTTGCTTTTATCGAATACCGTGAAATGAAGACCGTCAAAGCGCACCAGCCCGAGTTCTGTCCCCAGCCACAGATAGCCGTCCTTGGACTGGACAATGGCAGGCACCGTGTTTTGGGGGAGGCCCTGTTCAGTTCCCCAAACGTCCTGATGAAACTGTCTTATTGATTTTGAAGGATCGAGCCCTGTGTCAGCGTCAATGGCATGAACAGCGACGGCCGCCCAACAGAACAGCGGGAACGCGATTGCCTTCCACTTGCATCGCACTTTCTGAACGGACCGGGTATTTTTCCGGACTATTTGATTTTATCGACTTTTTTTACTAAGTCCAGATACTTTTTAAGAAATCTGGCCTATAATTGACAGTCTATAGATAGTCGCCGACCGATCAAGACTCCACGGCCGTTGAGCCTGTTCCCATAAGCCGGGCGAAGCTTGGCCCAACCCCTTATAAATCAATCTCAGGGATGGCTGTCAAGCCATCAAGACCGTACACAAGTTGTGGCTTGTCGTCTGCGAAACAGGAACCCCCATGAAACCTTCCCTCCTCGCGCTTTCAACCCTAATCGTGTTCTCGGCCACAGTACTGGGTCAGCGCGCAAAACTTTCGCGGGACCTGCAGAATGCAGATCCGAATTCAAACGTAGATGTTATCGTTCAGTTCAAAAAGCCTCTTACAGGGTCACATCGTCAGATGGTAATGAACCTGGGCGGCGTGATGAAACGTCAGTTACGCCTGATCAAAGCCGAATCGTATTCCGTGCCTGTCAGCGCCCTGGCATCTCTGGCAGCCAATCCCGATGTCGCTTTCATCTCGCCAAACCGGAAAGTTCACATGCTGCTCGATAACACCACGGCGGCTGTAAACGCCCCTTCGGCCTGGAATCTAGGGTTTGACGGCTCGGGTATCGGAGTAGCCGTTATTGACAGTGGAATTTCCCCGCATGACGATCTTCAGAGCGGCAATGGCAGCCGGGTCGTTTTTCGGGCAAGTTTCGTAGGAGGCGATACCAACGACGACTACGGTCACGGAGAGCATGTGGCGGGCATCCTGGCAGGAAACGGAACGGATTCAGCTTGCGCGAATTGCGTACGCCACTTCATCGGTGTTGCGCCGAAAGTGAATTTGATCGACTTGCAGGCTCTGGATGAAAACGGGCAAGGAACCGACGCGTCGGTTATCGCGGCCATCGACGAGGCTATCGCGCTTCAAGCCGTCTTCAATATTCGCGTGATTAATCTCTCGCTCGGGCGGCCGGTTTACGAAAGCTATCTGTTCGATCCGCTTTGCCAGGCAGTCGAAATGGCGTGGCAGGCTGGAATCGTGGTTGTCGTGGCGGCGGGAAACGGCGGCCGTGATAACTCGGCCGGCAACAGTGGATATGGAACTGTTACCGCGCCCGGCAACGATCCTTACGTGATTACCGTTGGGGCGATGAAGTCGATGGGCACGCCCGCCCGCGGTGACGATCTCATCGCAAGTTATAGCTCCAAGGGCCCTACCCAAGTCGATCACATTGTAAAGCCCGATCTGGTCGCGCCAGGCAATCTCGTGGCCTCGCTCTTATCGCCGGATGGAAGCCTGTCTACGCTTTACCCGCAAAATTTGGTGCCCTTGAGCTACTATCAATCGACCAATTTGACGCAACCGTCCACTGCGTATTTCACTTTGAGCGGAACAAGCATGGCGGCGCCCGTCGTCAGCGGGGCTGCGGCCCTTTTGCTCCAGGCCCATCCCAACCTCACTCCTGATCAGGTAAAAGCCCGGTTGATGCGGACGGCGTATAAGAGTTTCCCGGCTGCGAGCACCGCATACGATCCCACCACCGGCCAGAGTTATACAAGCGAGTACGATATTTTCACGGTCGGCGCCGGCTACCTGGACATCCAGGCCGCTCTGGCGGATGCGACACCCTTTAGAGGCACGGCGCTTTCCCCTGTTGCCAGTTACAGTTCACAATCCGGGACCGCGTATATACTCTGCCGCTATAACTCGGTCTGCTCAAGTCAATCTATCTGGGGAACGCAATCCATCTGGGGCACCCAATCGATTTGGGGCACGCAAGTCGTTCTACCGGACCAATCCATCTGGGGAACGCAATCCATCTGGGGCACCCAATCAATTTGGGGCACGCAATCCATCTGGGGCACCAGCACGACGGACTCAACTGGTTCAATGAGCGTCGCAATCAATGGAGAGCAATAAAACAGACATTCTCAAGCGTCGAGACGAGTCTCGACACGGCTCGCAAGAGTGCGCGCGCCACAGGCGCACTACACTAATTTAACCCGGCCTTCCATCGCTCGATCAGGACGAGCTGCTTTTCCACCTGCTCGCGCTCGGGCGAATTAGGCTCCAGCCGCAAGTACGTTTCGAGGTCCGTTTTGGCGGCGCGGTGATTCAGTTGGCGCAGATGGACTAATCCGCGGTGCCGGTATTCCTCGGCATATTGCGGCATGGCATCGATCAACAAGTCAAGCACCTGACGGGCCTTGTCGAAGGCCTCCCCGCGAAGGTAAATCGCCTTCAAGTTACTGAGCATGCGAACGAGAATCTGCCGTTTGCTCACCGGCGCAAGCACCGCCGGATTGGAGCGAAGGTCGACGCCCGAAGTCTGCTTTGCCACCGCGGCGCAGTCCGCGAATGATAAGATGCGCCCGCCATGGAACGGATCGACCCAATATCGCGCCTGGGCATCTTCGTAGGCCACAATAAAGTGGCCCGGGAGGCCGACGCCATAAACATGCCTCCCCAGCCGTCGCGCAATCTCCATGTAAACCACGGACAACGAGATGGGGATGCCGAGTCGCCGCATCAGGACGGAATTCAGGCAACTGTTCCGCGGATCGTAATACTCTTCTTCGTTACCCCGGAACTGAAGCACATCAAACAATAATTCATTGCAGGCTTTTATGAACTCGAGGCCGCTGGCATTCGAGGTAAGCTGCGATTCGATCTGCTCGGCGAGGTTGTCGAGACGAAATTCCGCGGCTCCTAAATCGAGCCCTGGAAATTCGATGCCGGCAAGTTCTAGCGCAGCAGTATCCAGCGTGACTTTGGAATGTTCGTCACGTAGAGCATCGAGCAGGCGCTGCACGCGGAACAGATTATCACGGTCCGCCGGGCAGCGCGGACTACCTATTGATCAATTTCCACCGCCACCCGCCCTGCGGGTTTCTATTTCGTTGCGTGCGCCGTCACAAGAGCGGCGGTCGAGCTTACGCTTTCTCCAAGCAGACGCGACCGAAGGGCAATGAGACTTTCCAAGCCAGTCAGAATCTGCTCTACTCCGACCTCCACTTGCCACCCGCTGTCCCCATCCGGCCTGCTTGCCATGACTTCCCCCAGGAACAGGGCATCGTTGTATTCAACGCTTACCGCGCTTGAGACCGTCACTTTCTGCCTGGCTCCCAGAATCAGCCGTCTATTTTGCATCCCCTTGAATGCGCAGGGGATACAAGTCCTGGTTTCATTGCCGGGGCCGCTAGCGACCTGGATGACTGCGGATTGAGGATGATCTTCGGATGCGGTGGTCACACCCCACTCATCGGCGCAAGCCGGTACCCACGTTAGAGAAATTCCGAAAAATTAGAAGTGCGATTGAACCAGGAACCAGAGCGATGCCCCTAACGCCATGGGCAGCAAGAATTCCAACCACCGCCGCACCGAACCAAATCCAAAGCGTTTATTTTGAGATTGCGGCACTTCGTCAGGCTGGCGTGATCGTAGCGCCTCTACCAACCTGCACTGCACCTCGCTTGACCGCCCTTGCAAAGCGCGTACCAACTCTGCCCTACCGCGCTTATCGGCAATCAGGATCGTGGCCGAGTTCATTCCGTGCGTGGATTCCGCGAGTCTACGGCGCAGGTCCGGTGGAACGTCACCGACCGATCGGTAAACGCGGGTCTTCTCACCCGTTGCAATAAAGATCGTCGAACTCCTGGCTGTAAGCTGCGGCATCTTCGGACCTCGTATCGTTCTCTGTATTCTATGCCTTATGATCCGGCGGGCCGGAGATGTTGATTGCTGCCGCCGATCTGCTTTCCGGCATGATCCAGAGCTACCTGGATAAAGCCTAACGCCGCTTTAGAGAGCGATTTATCCCTGCGGTAAATCAGACCTACACTACGGATCATAGCTTCCGGTCCCAGGGCTACGGAAACCAATTTCCCTTCCTGCTGCTCTTGAAGGCAATGGGATGCGGCCAGAAATGACAATCCAAGATTCGCCATGACAAAGCGTTTGATCATCTCCGTTGAATCCAGTTCCATGGATACGTGAAGTTCCTCCATTACGGGATCCAGCCAACTGTTCAGCCGGGACCGGGTGGTTCCAGTCTTGGGCAGTAACAGCGGCTGACCGAGCAAGTCGGTGGGCCCTACTCGGTCATATGACGCGAGCCTATGACCGGCCGGAACAAGCAATTTGATTTCATCCGAATAAATCTTTACAACCTCCAGCTTTTTTTCCTGAACCGGAAGCTGGGTGATGCCAAAATCCGCCTGGTTATCCAGGACGGCATGCACCACGCGCGTCCCGTACGACCGGTCAACGGAAAGCTGTACATTCGGAAATTGCTTTTTGAATTCGGCAAAGACATTCGGCAGCACATAGATACAGGTCGCTTCATTCGCCGCAATCACCAGTTCACCTCGCGGAACCTTTTCCAGTTCGTTGATCGCATCCTGCGCCCGGCGGCGGATCGCCAGAATCTGCTCGGCGTGCTCGGCAAAGATTCGCCCTGCAATGGTCAGCGATATTTTGGTGCCAAACCGCTCAAAAAGTGTCGTATTCAGCTCCTGTTCAAGCTGACGAACCTGGGCGCTAATAGCGGGTTGGGTACGGTAGCAGGTTAAGGCAGCCTTGGAAAAGCTCTTGAGCCGAACGATCTCAAGAAACGTGTGGAGCTGATCGAGATCCATGGAGAGGAAACTGCATAGTACAGGTCCCAGACTGGGAGCCTGCTTGGAGTTCAAATTGTATCAGCAGAAACAAGGATCCGGGCTCCAGTTTGGCGCTGGTACCGCGTAGTCGGGTAAAGTCACTCGTTTGGTAAACTGAAGGCTTCCAACTATATGGCCAGGTAGCTCAGTCGGTAGAGCGCAGCCCTGAAAAGGCTGGCGTCGGCGGTTCGATTCCGTCCCTGGCCACCATCATTTCAACAGCTTACAAGCCTTCCCATCGGCGCTTTGATTCCAAACTATGGCAGTCCGGATGCGGTGAAGGACCTGGCATTCGAAACGCTGACAGTCAACCGTTAAGGGGCCTTGGGCTTTAGCGACTGGTACTTGCTTTCAAAGCGGTTTAAGGCAGCCTTCTCCTTATCGGTGAGCCGGCGATGATGAAGCTGCGCGCTGGCCGTGGCCGCCTCCAGTGGGCTTGCCTCCTTGAATCCGGAGACATCGAACAGGGCGGGGT
>JAICXK010000097.1 GCA_025980435.1 Bryobacteraceae bacterium | reverse complement strand
GGAACATCCGAAACCGTTTGCCTACCGATTCACAACGGCCTCTAAACAGCGGCTCGCGGAAGAAATAGCTGAGAAACCAGCGGCCGGCGTCTGCAAGCCCGCTCACGAAGTTGAATCCGAAACGGAGCAGCGGGTGTATTAGGCGCGGAAGCGGAAGCGTACTGGTCTGAACGTTGCGCGCAAAAGAACGGAGAGAGCGGTAGAAAGGAGTCTCTCCGCGGCGCACTTTCAAAAGCAATTCGTCGATCATGCAAGCGGGCCGTCCGGCTTGGGCCGGCTGCTCTTTTCAAGCAACTCCACAAGCAGTTTCTCGGCCGTAAGGAACCAGGCTATGCGACGCCCGGCGAAAGCCACGGCAGGCAAAGGCCGTTTGACAACAATGGCGCCCCTCGATTTGAATACCGCGAGGGCGTTCTCGATGTCGTCAACTTCGTAACACAAATGGTGCAATCCCCCGCCGCGTTCCGCAAGGAACTTCGCGACGGGAGAACCGCCGACCGCTGGTTCCACCAGTTCGATCTGGCCGCCCGCTGGCTGTGTTTTCAGAAAAGCTACCTTCACCTTCTGGTTGGGATCTTCGAAAACCTCGCCGTCCCAGGCGGCGTTTAGCGCCGCGCGGAAGCCCTTAATCGAGGCGGAGATTTCAGCAACCACGAAGCCAACATGGTGCAACTGAAGCGGCACGTCCGCCGCGATTCCGCTAAACGGCACTTAGTTGATCCTGGAGAAATTCTTCAATCCGTCTGAAAGAATCAAGGTCAGCCGCCATCTCCAGGTCCATGGTGATTTGGAACTCATCCTCAATCACGTTCAGGAGCGTGATAGCCGCCACAGAGTCCCACGCGGGAACCGAACTCTGGCTGGCGGTAGGGATCTCCGCATCGGGCAGATCTGGAAAGACGATCTGAAAACACTTGATTAGCCGTTTTTGAATTTCATCCATTTATGTTGACTCCGGTTAAATGTTCAACCTGGTGATAGAGAGGCGGGCAAACAGACTCGAACCGGTCGCGAGCGATGGAGAAAGTACTCTTGGGGGGAGCATCGAGAAACCCGGCAAAAAAGTCGCGCGCCGGTCCGTTCTTCCTGGTCGCGGCAAACTGAAACTCGATGCAGGGGACCTGGAATCGCTCGAACAGGAGTTTGAGGCACTGGTGCTCAATCCGCCGCGAAAAGGCGCGGCAGCTCATCACCCAGGTTTCGACTTCAATTCCGCAGTGTGCCTGATGACCTTGAATCACCGCGATGGTACCCAACCGGCCAAACCGATCCTCGTACTTTACCGCGAACAGGAAGGCCGCGCGCCTGGAAAGTTTCTTTTGCCATTCAGCGGCGGTGACACGGATTCCATTCAGGTTGAACTGATTCGTCTTATTAACCAGCTCAAGAATCCGGGGATTCGCGAGGGAAACATCGAAATCGAAGGCGAGCCTGGCCTCGATATCCCGCAAGAAGTCGCGGGAGCCACCGGCTTCCGCTTGTTTGCTGAATTCCGCCCCGCTTCGAAGGCTGTGCAGGCGAAGCCGGTCCTCATCGGTTACGCGCCTGTTGACACCACATTTGGCAAACAGGTCTCGAATCTCTTTTAAAAGAGCCAGAACACCGGCGTAGTCCCGGGCCGGAAACCGCAGGCAGTGAATTCCAGGATGGGCGCTGGCGGCTTCGGCCAGTTCGAGCGGCGTATCGTCAACAAACGCCACGGCGTCGGCCGAGATGTTCCACGCCTTCAGAATGCGCGCGATGGATTCGGATTTAGGCGCCCAATGGACCTCTATGGGGAAAATTTTCGACGCTGGGATAAGGAGATCGGGTCTCCTGAATGCCTCGTCGACCACAGCGGCGTCGTTCTTGCTAGCAATGGCTACCAGAACGCCTTCATCGGCGAGCGCGCAAAGCGTCTTCTGATAAAGGCCGTGCAACTGGTAAGGGCTGGCGCTATCCCAGCGCACGGCGTCCGGCCCGACTTCTCCGACAAGACCGTTCCAAAATGTATCGTCCAGGTCGGTGATGATGCCTTTGAGCGGTTGCGCGGGAGTCAGCAGCCGGGCCAAACCGGAACCGACGGCGGCGGCATGGCGGAGCGTATAAGGCGACCCGATCAGCAGGTCGGACTTCAAATCGAGACGACTACCCAGGGGCGATTCCTCAGCAAGCCAATCCGAGTTCAGCACGCTCAGATTCGGTTTGGTCGCCAACCGCGCGGCAAACGCAGCGACCTGCTGCCTTAGCACTAGTTCGGATTCATTGACTTGTCCGGCGACCGCCTGAAACGCAGGGGGAAACGGAAGAGTAGGCAAGGAGATTGCGACGGGCAGAGTATCGAGGGCGCGCTCAATTGCAGCGCCAATCCTTCGTAATGCGGCATCTGCCGATTCCAGGATGACCGTTTCGAGAGAGGGCCCCCAGTTTCCGGCTTCCCGGTAACCCAATCGAGAGTCGAGGTCCTGCCACTCTAAAGCGATCGCGATAGCTTGCAGCGAATCGTTCGAAACCGCGGCTTCGATGGAACCGGCAAGGTCGCCAAAGGTACCGGGCTTAATACTGAAGTTCAGCGCGGGTTTGCGAAGCCGCAAGTAAGCGGTTAAGAACGTCTGAAGATGCAGGGGTGTGAAGCTGCAGGCGAGGGCGACCTCGTATGACTGCTGCGGATCGGGTGGCTTCGCGCGAATGATTTCAAGCGCTTCCGAGATGGTCACGTCTTCCCAAAATTGCCGGTCCGAGGCATGGGTCCCGGACCATCGCGCTCAGAGCCTACAACTTAATATAGTAAGCGAACGAGCCGGAAAAGCTCGATTTAAAGCGATTGGCAGGGTGAGGTTCAGAGGGCGTCGAGACGAGTCTCGACTCCTCGGATTTGCAAATCCGACCTGCATTTGGCCCAGGGCTCATGCCGCGGAGCGGGATGCCGCTTTGCGGCCTCAGATGGCCTTCTTCTTGCGTCTATATTTGTTATACGTTTCGTTATACAATGTAAGTACGGTGCGGTTCGAATGGGATCCCGAGAAGGAACGCGCGAACATCCGCAAGCATAATGGCGTCGATTTTCAGATGGCCGCTATGGTGTTCGACGATCCGAACTTCTTGCTCCGTAAAGATCGCATCGACGACGAAAGCGGAGAGCAGCGCTGGCACGCCGTTGGCGAGGTATCGATTGATGAAGGCGCGCTTCTGTTGGTCGTCGTTCATGTTGTAAGAGGAACGAATGGCGAAGAAATCATCCGCATCATCTCGGCCCGCGAAGCGAGTAAGCGTGAGTGCCGATTATATTTTCAATAAGCCGTTCACGGCGAAGCAGAAAGCGGTTCTGCGCAAGCTGAAACGGAAGCAGGACGCCGGCGACGATTCCGGTATCGACTTTTCCGATATACCCGAATTGACAGAAGAGCAATTGAAGAACGCGCGCCGGCCGGCTCGCAAACTGGTGGCCGCGCGGCTCGATCCCGATGTCATGGAGTGGCTGCAGAGCTTCGGTCCCGGCTATTCAACCCGCATCAATACGCTGCTGCGCTCGGTGATGGAACATCAGCGGAAATAGTTTAACCGCCGTTGAGGATTTTGGCCGGCAAAGCCGCCACAAGTTTTTCATTCCGAAGAGGCGAGCAGTTCCCGGTAAATGCCGAGCAACGACGAGCAGTATGCCTGGGGCGAGTGCCGAGCCAGAACATCGGCATGCGCGTTCCCGGCCAGGATGCGCGCGAGTGCCTTATCGTCAAGCAGTTTTGCGATCGCGCCGCCAAGAGCTGCGGAATCCGCGGGTTTCACCAGCAGAGCGCTGCGGCCGTCCTGGACCATTTCCGGGACGCCTCCGACGGCAGTTGCTATGACCGGCGTTCTCGCCATCATCGCCTCCAACAGGACATTGGGTGAGCCCTCACTCAGCGACGGAAGCACAAAAAGATCGGCGAGCGCATAGAAAGGAACCGGATTCGGCTGGTGGCCGGTGAAGCTGACGCAATCCTCAAGACCAAGCCGAGCCACCTCTGCTTCGAGGGGCGCTCTATCCGGGCCATCGCCTACCAGAATGACTCGAAGGTCAATGTCCGGACGGTTCTGGCGCAGCAAGCGAATAGCGGCGATGAGATGGCCCTGGCCTTTCTCCTTTGAGAAGCGGCCAATGGTAAGCACCGTCGGGATGCCTTCGGGCGCACTCCAGCGCCGGCGTATGGACAATTCGGTCTCGGCATCCTGGCGCGCAGGGGATTCGATTGAATTCTGCAAGACGCGGATCCGCTTCGAGTTCACGCCTCCGCGCGCCAGCATTTCGGCGAACGGCGAGCAGACTGTGATGACGCGATCGGCGGCCGGCAGCGAGAAGCGATCCAACCGATTATAAACGTGCATTTTGAGATCGGTGGCGGTATAGCCGTGATGAAAGGCGATCCAGGGAGTTTTGGGAGGGTGCGTCAGCCGGACGAGAAAGTGAGACTTCAAGCTGTGCGTCTGGATAATATCCGGCGACTGCTCGCGAAAGAGCCGGCGCAACTGGCCCATGATGCGGGGATCGAAAGCGGTGCGCTCGCGGACAATGTGCACGGGCAAGCCTAACGAGCGCGCTTCATCGATAAAGCGGTTTGACACGGGTCCGCCGCTTGCGTCCGAACGGAGGAACGTTACCAACGAAATATCGCAGCCATTTGTCTGGTCCGCGCTCGCCAGGCGGCAGAAGCGCAGCAGGTTTTTAGCAGGGCCAGTGAGCGTGTACGCTTCGATGAGCGCCATTAAGCGCATGGTGTTGTGTGTATGCCGCGCCGGAAGGTCAGTGGACCTGGGCCGCGAGCCGGTCCAGCGGGGATGCCGGGCAAGCCTGATGCTGAAGCCAATTTTCAAGCACCAGCAGGTACCACAGTTGCTTCGGAACCGCCTCAGCCCGCAGGGCCTTGTCTACTTCCGGGGCGATGGCGCCCTTCCGTATCCAACCTTCCGATTCGAGCAGGGTATCGGACCTCAGGCGTTCGAACGAATCGCGCCAGTGCGTCAACAGCCACTTTTCGGCCGGAATTGTGAAGCCTTGCTTGCGGCGCGCGGCAACATCGGGTCCGATGCGACGACGAACGATTTCGCGCAAAACCGCTTTAAGCTGCCCGCCCTGAAAGCGAATCCCGGCCGGCAAGGCGGCGGCGAACTCCCACATTTTGTGATCCAGAAAGGGCGCACGGGCTTCGAGAGCGAAGTGCATGGTTCCACCATCCACCTTCGGCATAAATTCACTGGTGAATTCCGTCTTGCGATGGTAGTTGAAGACCTCAGAAAGCAGCGAGCGAGCGGAGGCAAACGAAGCGCGCATCTCGCGCTGGCTCAATTTGAGGTGGCGCAGGCGGTCTCCAAGGAGATCATGCCGATCGAAGTAAGGCAAGCCATCGCGGACGCGGGTATATGCGCCCAAGCCTCCGGTGGTGTAGTCGAGAAAATTCTTCGCTCGCTTCAGCGGGGCTACCAGACCGGCCAAGGGGCGGGCCGCGCGCCAAAAGACCGGAGCAATGGCGGGAAGATGGCGGGCCAAGCGCTGCGCGCGCCATGCATTGTAGAAATACGGATAGCCAAGGAAGACATCATCGCCGCCGTCGCCGGTAAGCAGCACGGTTGCGAATGGTTTCACCGCGGCAGACACGCGCATCACTCCTAAGGCGGATTGGCAGGCAAACGGCTCACTGAAAGCTTCCGCGAGATCGTTGAGCGGCGGCTCCGTTGAATCGAGGGTAACGACGCGATGCCCAATGCCCAGCTTTTCGGCAATTGCCCGTGCGTTCGCGCTCTCATCCGACGAATCTTCCGGCGTGCCCACGGTAAAAGCCTGCACATCGGCATTCAGCCGGGTCATAGCCCAGCAGACCAGGGTGGAATCGATGCCGCCGCTGAGCAGAGCGCCGATGGGAACGTCGGAAACCAGGCGAAGGCGGACAGACTCAACGACCAGGCGTTCGGTTTCCTCGACAGCTTCACCGAATGTGATCTTAGAAGCTTCATTCACCGCGGGCAGCGACCAATAGCAACGCTGAGAGGTTTGCCCATGCTTCCATTCGACAATCGTGGCGGGCGGAACCTTCTTCACCTCGCGAAAGATAGAGCGTTCATCCGTCACGTAGCCGAATTCGAGAAATTCCAGCACGCTACCGGTATCGATGTGGTGCGCAAGACCAGCGGCGCGCAGGGCAGAGATTGTCGACGCAAAACCGATCTCTTCATCCTGTTCGGCGTAGACGAGAGGCTTCACACCCAAGCGATCGCGCACCAGAAAGAGGGTTTGGCGCGGGTTGTCCCAGATGGCAAACGCGAACATGCCCCGCAGTTGAGGGACTAATTTGTCGATTCCCCACTCGAGGTAGCCGCGCAGCAGCACCTCGGTATCGCATTCCGAGCGGAATTTATGACCGGCGGCGAGAAGCTTTTCACGAACCTCGCGGAAGTTGTAGATGCATCCGTTGAAGACCAGGCCCACCCGGCCGTCGTCCGACAGCATGGGTTGGTGGCCGCCTTCGCTCAGATCGATAATCGCGAGGCGGTGGTGTACCAGAGTTACACCCGGCCAAGCCGCTATTCCGTGCCCGTCCGGTCCCCGGCGCGCCAGCTTCGGAAGCATGCTCCCGGCCAGGTCCGAAGCGCGTTCCGAACCGCTATGACTGACGAATCCCGCGATGCCGCACATCGGTTCGTAAACACCATGGTACTAGATGGAATGGGGTGGTATAGGAAGCGGAAATTCAATCCGGATATTTTGCGCTTGCGATGCGGATATCGTGATCGGTGAACTTATGGTGCCCGCCCGGAAGCTCGACACGGATCATGTGGCAGGACACGCAGGGCGCTTCCGACGAGACCTTACAAGCTTTTGCTCCCGGCTTGCCGCCGCCGTGGCAGGCCATGCACTTTGAATCGTAGTCCGCGTCATTATGGTCCACTTCGCGATGGGGATCGTGACAGGCCACACAACTGATGCGCTTGTCCTCGCTGTCGTAACACTTGCTGTTTGCCAGGCGGTATGGCTGGAAGCGCACATTGGCCGTGCCGTGCGGCCCGTTCATCGCAATCTGCGCCCAGGTCCGATGGCACTGCCCGCAGAAGTTTGAGGTCTCTTCGGTGCTCATGTCCGGTAGCTTTTTCATGGCGAACAGCGCGGTATTGCCCGTCTTCAAGCCCTGCAGGTGGTTCTCAGTGGCGCCATGGCAACGTTCGCACTGCACACCTGGTGTCATCGTTTCGAGCGTGACCTTGGCTTTTGTAGCGCCGTTCGTGCTGTGGCACCCAAAACAGAGCGCAGCTTCGCGCGGGCCCATGTAGCGCCCAGCGGCTTCCAATATAGTTGTCGGGTGCAGCTTCTGCGCGCCCATGGTCATGTCCAGCGCATCAGGCTGCCGGTAATAACTCACCCGGCTTTCATAGTAGGCGCCATCTTTGGCGAAGACATAGGTCTGCCCGGCCGCTCCGAGCCCGAACGCCCAACCGAGGGGAATGGAGAATTTCTCCACGCCGTCTGTCACCGTGTAAATGCTCTGATCGCCCTGACGCTCGATGCGATACGAATAGCGCCCCAGTTGCGCGGTGAGGACCGGGTGCTTTCTCAGGATGCTGCATTCCTCTACCGTTTCCATGGCATGCGCCATGGAAGTAGCAGGATGCATCTGCGCCTGGGCCTTGTGGCAGGTTGCGCAGTTTCGTACCTCACGGAAGGGCGTTTCAGAGTAAGCGGCGCTTGCAATGAATAAGCCGGCGAATGCGGCTGCCGCCAATCTCATTTCTGCTCTGGCTTGCCGCGTTCGCGCGTTTCCGAGGAGGCCGCGCTTTCATCAAACGATTTCCGCAGCTTCAGAAATTCCTCCCGCTCGCGTCCAGCATCTTCTTTGCGGCCGGCCTTCTTATAAGCGGCTGCCAGAAAGAAATGCACCTGCGGGCTCCCGGGCTCCAGGCGGGCCGCCGTTTCCAATTCTTTTGTTCCCTGCTGAAGATTGATGTTACTTTCCATCAGAATACGCCCCAGGACGGCGTGCGCGGCAAACGAGTCGCGGGATGCCTGGACGGCTCTCTCGGCGTACGGCAATCCGGTCTTGTAATCCTGACGCTGCGCGTATTCGCCCGCCATGGTGACCAGGGCCGGAACGTGATTCGGTGAAATCTGCAGCTCCGCCTTGAACTGCTCCAGGGCCTGATCGGCATCGCTGTACAGCAAAAAAGTGCCGAACAAATAATGGATGCTCGCTTGTTTGGGATATTTTTCGAGCAGTCTCTTGAATTCGTTTTGCGCCTCGCTCATGCGAAGCGCAGTGGCATCGAACATAGCGCGTCCGACGTCCATCACCAGTTCGTGATCGGCTGGCGGAACCTCCGCGGGGAGCAGCGGTTTTCGCAGCGCCGCGATTCCCATCGCCTGCACGTAATCCGGCAGGTCCTTACCGTGCTGCGAAAATTCCACGAGGAGCTTCATGGCTTGTTCGTAGTGCTCATACCGGGTGAGCAGCATCGCGAGGTGATACGTCGTAACGTCGGAAATCTGCTCGCTCTGCCCCAAGCCCAACGTATTCCCGCGCTCCAGATGCTGGAGCGATTCCGGATACTGTTTGGTCTCGAACTCACACAGCCCGAGCATGGCCCAGGCGACCGCCACGTTCGGATTTGTCACGGTCAAGTGCCGGAACGCATCGCGGCCCTCAACGTACCGGTCAAGCTGATAATTCAGCATTCCCAGATTCCACCAGCCTTCCTCCCAGGACGGTCGGATGCGGAGCGCCTGGGTATACAGACGGATGGCATCATCCACGCGATTCGCCCGTCCGGCGGCTTCAGCGTCTTTAGAGAGCTTGTCGAAAGTGGATTTTGCGGGAGGAGCAGGTGGCCTGACTTCCTGCGCAGTTGCGGCGGCACTCAAGCAGATTAGGAGAACGGCTGCGTACATCATTATTGACTGGCCTTTACGGCGGGCTGCTGCGCCTGACGCTCGGCATTCAACTTATCGACGACGGCCCGTTCGCGATCTCCGTCGGCCTTGCGCTTTTCGCGGTAATAAATGGTCGCCAGCATCACATGCGCTTCCAGAAACGTGGGGGCCGTTTTGACGATGGATTCAAGCTCCGTCCTGGCCTGCTCTTCCTTTTCTTGCCCGAAGTGAACCGAGGCGATCTCAAACCGGGCGGATATATCGCCGGGGCGCACCTGGAGGGCATGTTGAAGATAAGGCAATGCCCGATCGTACTCCTGATCGATCCGCAACAGAAGACCCAATCTCAAGTTGGCGTCGAAATTATTGGGATCGTGCTGCAGTTCCTTCTCGAATGCCTGCTGGCCGCCGGTCTGATCGCCCGTGTAGAGCAGCGCGAGTCCGTAATAGGAATAAACGTCGGGCAGGTTCGGATTCAGCTCGATCGCCTTCTTGATATCGCTCAACGCTCCATGGTAATCGCGACCGGCGAATTTTGCGGTGCCCATCAGCAGGCGAACTTCGGCGGAATCGCCCCGGCCGGTGATCTGGTTGATCACGATCTGCGCTTCGATGGTCTTACCGTCCCGGGCAAGCGCGGTCCCCAGCAGGTACGCGATGCCCAGATCGCCGGGATTGGCGCGGTGCATCGGGCTTAGCAGGTCGATTACTTCCTTGTTCCGGCCCAGGCGCAGATCGCAATCGGCAAGCAGCAAAAGCGCCTGAACGTTTGACTGATCGGCCTCGCGGACCTTTTGCAGTTCCTGGATGGTCTGGCTGAAATTGGCGGCCTTGTAATAGGCGAGAGCCAGGTTCAGACGAACCGCGGGATCGGGTTTCTTTTCCAGGGCGCGCTTATATTCCGCAATTGCGTCCGCATACCGGCCCGTGCCCACCAGCGCGGCGGCAAGGTTCGAGCGAACCTCCGGCATATTGGGATACATATCGAGAAACAGATCGTAGTCGCGAATCGCCTGGTCCAGCTTGCCCTGTTGCTGCAGCGTGACGGCTTCTTTCAACAGTTCCTGGGGCGACTGGCTGGTTTCACCGAACAACGGAGCGGACAGTAAACTGCCCGCCAGCACGATAAATCGTGCGCCACGCGCCCTACTTGCCTTCATCCTCTACCTCAACGGCATAAACGGATGCGTAATTCACCACTGGCTCAAACGATAAAAGCAGCTTCCCCTGGGCATTCGGCTTGAGGCCATGAAAGGTTTTTGTAAGGGCGCGCATCCCGCCCACTTGCTTGTAAATGTCGAGATTCTCAAGCAGCCGGACTCCATCGCAGTTCACGTTGAAAATACGGTTGCCCGCGCCCGAACCTGCCGGAGCCTGGGGTCCGCCCCAATAGGTCTCGGCGAAATGCAGCGTAACGCTATAAGAGTCCCGTGGATCGGTTGGGATCGCGTAGCTGAAATTGCCGTACCGCTCGCCGGCATAGAGATCCGGATCGGGTGTTCCGTTTACGGTGTCTTTGTGAATCGACATCTGGCCGCCGCCATAGAAAGTATCCGGACTCCAGAAACGGCCCAGGTGGTCCGTAAAGGAGGTCGGTTGCGCTACGAAGCGGATGGGGAGCTGGCGATCGGGAATACCCGGAAGAATCTCGATGGCGCTGATGACAGGCTGCCCGCGCTCGCTGATAAATTCCAGGCTGAGCTTTCCATCGGCGCCCGGGTGAACGTCGCGAAAGACGCGCTCATCGGCGATATTCGGCCCTTTCGCATCCGCCAGAACATCGAAATTGTCCATCAATATCTGCCCGTTGAGCTTGATAAGGAAGGTGCGGCTGTTTTCTCCGCCACCGGTGCTCATTCCCGGTCCGTAGGTGGTTTCCACGAAGAACAGGTGAAGCTCGTAGGCGCCGGGCTGCAGGGGAACGCGGTAGGAAAACTCGCCGGTCCGGATGTTCTGGAAGAGCATCGGATCGTTGGTACGCCATAAAAATTCGTGGGGAGAATTTCCGGGGCGGCCTCCGGAGAAATATTGGTCGCACTGCCAAACCTTACCGGTTGGATCGGTGTGGCCGCGCATCGTACAGCCTGCCAGAAGACGCACGGGACTGCCCGGCATCCCTGCAGCGGCAGCGACCGGAAGGAGCATCTCACGGCCCGGCGGAGGAGATGCCACCCGTAGCCGGTTCGAAAATTTCCAGAACGAGATTGTGGCAAAAACCAGTGCGGCAGCAGCCAAGAGATAGATCCAGGGCCGCTTCTTCGGGATCGGCCTTTCAAAGATCGTTGGAAGAACGGCGGGAGCAGCAGGCGGCAGCGTTGGGGGCGCCACCGCGGAAACAGAGCGCGTGCGCGTGAAGACCGGCACATATGTCCCCGGAGAAAGGACGATCCGGATCCCGTGCTGCGCGCCCTCGGACGCGTAGTATTCTTTCAGCTTCTTACGAAGCCGGTGCGCTTCAACACGCGCGATGGCATCCTGGCTGGGGTCAAATTCGGCCGGCCGGCCCAGCACTTCGGTGGCGATGTTGTACTCCTTGATCTGATCGGCTTCGCCTTCGAAGTATTTGTGGCACAGATACGCCAGGAGCCGCGCCAGGCGGGGAGACCGCGCGAAGCGCTCCGAAGCCAGAACCGCCGCCACCTCGGCGCGCTCCCGCTCCGCGGGTAGCACAATCGGGTTCCCCATAGAAGTAACGTAAGTCTTATATATCACAGGAACGGGATGGCGGGTGAGAAAAATGACAGCGATTACAAGGCACAACGGTTACATCTAACGCGACGCTCGTACTGGCTAGTACGTACTAGAAAACACGTGAGATAAAGGATCTGGCTGGCGACCCTTCCGCGGCCCGGAAGTAACAGGCGTAACCTGTCGCGGGTTCGAACTTCCACCTATACTCCAGAGAAGCAATTTCCCGTTAAAGGGGGGAGATTCACATTTATGTTTAAAGGGTTGAGGCGGGGTATTACGAGCGCGCTGCCGGTTTGGATTCTGCTATCCGCCGCCGGCTTGTATGCGCAGAGCACGAACGGTACGCTGACCGGAACCGTGGACGACGCGTCAGGCGCGGTGATTCCCGGCGCCAATGTCACATTGAAGAATGTCAATAGCGGCGACGAGCGGAAAACCGTTACCAATAATGACGGATTCTTCTCGATCAACGCCGTTCCGCCGGGCGATTACACCGTCTTGATCGAGGCGAAAGGGTTTCAAAAGCTCGAGCGCTCAGGCGTTCACTTCGATCCAGGCGATCGCCGCAACCTTTCTAATATCGCGATGCAGGTCGGCACATCCACCGAAACGGTCGTGGTCAGCGCTGCAGCCGAGTCGATCACTCCCGTCGATTCGGGCGAGAAATCAGTGGTCATCAGCTCCAAGCTGATGCAGAACGTGCAGATCCAGGGCCAGAATGCCGCGGAATTCATCAAGATCCTGCCGGGCTTCTCCCAAACGGGTTCGCTGACGCCCTCCGCTTTTAACGGACAACAGCAGAGCACCGGCGGCGGACCGGTCGGCAGTTTCTCCGCGAACGGCCTTCGCACGGCGGCGCTGGATATCACCTCCGATGGCGCGCACATTGTCGACCCGGGCTGTAATTGCGGGCAGGCCGTCAACACGCAGGTAGATATGACGTCCGAGCTGAAGGTGTTGACCTCGAATTTCGGGGCCGACAACGCCAAAGGGCCGGTTGTGATTTCGGCGGTCGGCAAATCGGGCGGCAGCCAATTCCATGGCGAAGCCTATTTGTATGCTCGCAACAATGTCTTTGACGCCAACAACGCGTACAACAATTCCCTCGGCTTTTATGCCAATGGCAAGCCGATCGGGCCGAAGCCGGATACGTACTTTTATTACCCGGGCGGCAACATCGGCGGTCCGGTCCTGATCCCGGGCACGCACTTCAATCACAACCGCGACAAGCTGTTCTTCTTTTTTGCGTACGAGTACTACAAGCAGCAGGTGCAGGATCCGAGCCATGACGTGTTCACGTCCTTCGTGCCGACAGCCGAAATGCGGGCCGGCAACTTCACGCAATCGTATTTGAACAGCGTAACCGCTTCGAACTCCGGTTCAGCGATTACCGGCGCTGCCACTAGCGGTCCGTTTGGCACCAAGACCGGTCAGATTCCGGCCAGCTCCATCAACCCGGTAGGACTGGCGATGATGAACCTGTATCCGCTCCCGAACACCAGCCCGTTTTCAAACCCGGGCGGATACAACTACATCTTCGCGACCACCCACTCCGATAACCAGTACCAGCTTCGCCCTCGTATCGACTGGAGCATCAATGACAATACGAAACTGTTTGTCAGCTATAACCGCCAGCGCGAACTGAACCACAACAACAGCACTGAGTGGTGGGGCACCAATCCGACTGTGCCCTATCCGTCGGCTCTCCAGCAGGGCAATTCGTCCGATTCCATTTCGGCAAACCTGACCAAGGTATTTACCCCTACCCTCACGAATGAGTTCATTTTCACCTACACGAACCTGTATGTGCCGAACACGTTTGTCGATCCCGCGAAGGTCGATCCAGCCAAGGCCGGAATCAATTACAAGTATCTGTTCAACAACCAGCCGCACACGGTTCTGCCGGTGCTGACCGGCTGGAGCGATGGCGTGGCAAACATGCTAAACCCCAGCGGTTTTCAGGCCGCCGACGGCAACCTGTATGCCAACAAATGGCTGCCCACCATCGCCGACAATGTGTCCTGGGTCAAAGGGACGCATACCATGAAGCTCGGTTTCTACTGGGAACACACAAAGAACCAGCAGCCGAGCGACAGCTATCAAAACGGTGAATTTCAATTTGCGAATTGGAACCAGGGCAGCACCGGAAATGCGTATGCCGACATGTTGACGGGCGTTATCACCGGTTATAACGAATCAAACTACGATTACATTCTGCCGATGCACTATACGTCCATCGCGTTCTTTGGAATGGACTCGTGGAAGGTCAGCCGGCGGCTGACGCTCGACTATGGGCTGCGTTTCGATCACCTGGGCCCCTGGACTGAAGACAACGGAACCGGCGCTGCCGTCTTCGTGCCAAGCCTTTACGATCCCAACGGGCAGGCCTCAGACCTTACGGGCTTCACCTGGCATAAGCGCGATCCTTCGATTCCGAATTCGGGCACCAGTTCGCGCGCATTTTTCTATAACCCACGTTTGGGCTTCGCCTGGGATATCTTCGGAAGCGGCAAGACCGTTCTTCGCGGCGGAGTGGGCTGGTACCGCTATCACGACGAACAGAACGTCCAGGCCAGCGCCTTCGGGACTTCAGCGGGGTCTTTCACCTATGCGGTGCCGAACCCGGCCAACAATCAGCCTTTGACGTTCGCCGACCTGGCAACTCTAGCCCCCGGCACCGCAGTTCCAGGCACGAATTCGCTTAATCCGCAGGACAGCCAACAGCCGGAGACCCGCAGCTACAGTTTCACGATCTCCCAGCGCGCGCCCGGATCGTCCCTGGTCGAAATTTCCTATGTCGGCAACCAGGCAAGATATCTGAACAATTGGAATAACAACTTTGGGAACCTGAACCAGATTCCGTATGGGACTTTATTCCAGCCTCAGAATATCGGGATGTTTGGAACGGCGGGAAACATCAGCAATTCTCCGAACACAACGGATCTGCAGCCGTATCCGCTCTACGGGACCATTCATCAGACCATCCACACGCTCTACTCAAACTACAATTCACTGCAGGCGAGCTGGAATAAGCAAAGCGGGCGCGTCAATTACCTGGTGAATTATACGTTCAGCAAAGCAATGGGCATCCTCGGCGAGGGCGGCAACAACGGAGTAGGAGATCCCACCAATATCCGGAACAATTACGGTCCGCTGCCGAATGACAGAACGCATGTTTTCAATGCGGCGTATATCGTTCAATTGCCCGATCCGATCCACTCGAACAAGTTCTTGAAAGGAGTGGTCAACGGCTGGCAGATCTCGGGCGTGACGCAGATCCAGAGCGGTTCGCCTATGCAGGGCCAGCTCAGCTCAAACTTCAACATGGGCGGCAGCCTACTGCCCGGTACAACGCTGCCCAATGGTGTGGATGTCAGCGGAGTGGGATTGGCCAACGACATCATTACCGGCAGCCCCACCATCAGCATGCAGCCCGTCCTTACCTGCGATCCGCGTAAGGGCCTTGCGAACAATCAGTACATCAATGGCAGTTGCTTCGCGCCCCCCTCGCCGGGACACAATGGCTCGTTCATTTTCCCGTACCTCAAGGCGCCTCCGTTCTGGAATAGCGATCTATCGTTGTTCAAGAATTTCCAGATCTCGGAGTATAAGAAGATTCAGTTCCGCATTTCGGCGTACAACTTCATCAACCACCCGCTGACGGCCTTCAATCCTGCGGGCGGCGATTCAAACTTGAATTTGAGTTTCGATTCAGCCGGCAAGCTGACGAACAAGAATTTCGGGTATGCGAATTATCTGTATGGGGCCCGAAGTATTCAGTTCGTGTTTAAGTTCTACTTCTGAGGGTGGGGCAGGTCATCGCATTTGGTGGCCTGCCGGCCCTACAGATTCACCTTCCTCTAACCAAGTGGGGCAGGTTGTTAACCTGCAGGCCGATTGTCAATCGGCCTTTGGCCTGCCCTACAGTTCCGCTTTCCTCAGCCGCAACGCATTTCCAATCACCGATACCGAACTGAACGTCATCGCTGCGCTCGCGATCATCGGGCTCAATACGATCCCGAAGAATGGATACAGCACGCCCGCCGCGATTGGAACGCCCAGCGCATTGTAAACGAACGCCAGGAACAGGTTCTGGCGGATGTTGCGCATGGTGGCGCGGCTCAAGCGGCGGGCGCGCACCAGGGCCCGCAAATCGCCTTTCACCAGCGTCACACCGGCGCTCTCCATCGCGACATCGGTTCCGGTACCCATGGCGATCCCTACATCCGCCTGCGCGAGAGCCGGCGCATCGTTCACGCCGTCGCCGGCCATTGCGACCCGATGTCCCTGGGCTTGAAGCCGCTTTACTATTTCCGCCTTTTTATCCGGAAGCACGCCGGCTTCGATCTCATCGATGCCCAGCTTGCGGCCTACCGCCTCAGCGGTTGCCCGGTGATCGCCGGTAAGCATGACCAGCCGCACGCGCTCTGCATGGAGCATCCGAATGGCTTCGGCCGAGGTATCCTTCACCGGATCAGCCACACCGAGTATGCCTGCGGGCTGCCCATCGACGCCGACGAAGATTACCGTCTGCCCCTCTCGTCGCAAGCCATCGGCCTTGCGCGCTTCCGGGGCATTTCCATCGAACATCGCAGCGCTGCCGATCGTCACTGAGCGGCCCTCCACTGTTCCCCGAACGCCTTTGCCGGTGATTGATTGAAAATTCGCCGCACCGGCGAATGGAATGTTCCGTTCCTTCGCCGCCGCAACAATCGCCGCCGCTAAAGGATGCTCGCTGGCTTGTTCCAGGCTGGCCGCCAGCCGAAGCAGTTCCGTCTCGTCCCGGCCGTTGAGCGCGCCGATCGATACCAGCTTCGGTTTGCCTTCCGTCAGCGTGCCGGTCTTGTCAACCACCAGGGTGTCAATCTTCTCCAACGTCTCCAGCGCTTCCGCGTTCCGGACGAGCACTCCGGCCTGCGCGCCGCGGCCGGTACCGACCATAATGGCCATGGGAGTGGCGAGGCCCAG
>JAICXK010000031.1 GCA_025980435.1 Bryobacteraceae bacterium | reverse complement strand
CGCGCCGCTCTGAAGCGCGATGAAACGGTGTTGATTCACGGTGGAACCAGCGGTATCGGCAGTGCCGCCATCATGCTCACCCGCGCCTGGGACGCAGCCGCCGTCGCGACCGCCGGAACGGATGAGAAATGCGCTGCCTGCTTGAAGATCGGAGCGCAGCACGCCATCAACTACAAAACCTCTGATTTCACGATGGAAGTGAAGCGCATCACCGCCGGCCGCGGTGCCGATGTCGTTGTGGATCTGGTTGGCGGATCCTATCTTGAGCGGAACCTCGATGCTCTCGCCGTCGAAGGCCGCATTTCGATCATCGCCATGCAGGGCGGCCGAAGCGGTCAATTAGATATCGCCAAACTCATGATGAAGCGAGCCCGCATCATGGGCTCCACCATGCGTGTTCGCACCCCTGCCCAAAAAGGAGAGATCGCCGCCCGTCTTCTGCGCGAAGTATGGCCGCTGCTGCCGCCGAAAGATGTTATCCGGCCTCTGATTGATACGACCTTCCCGCTGCGCGACGCGTGCCTTGCGCATCTGCGATTGGAAAGCGGGCAGCATATCGGTAAGATCGTCCTGATCGCATGAAAATCGTCCAGTCTAAGACTGTCTGCATTGCAGCGCTCCTGGCCGTTCCTCTCGCCTCCGGAGCCGCGCCCGTTCGGCTCCATCCGAAGAACCCGCACTACTTCCTTCTGAACGGGAAAGCCGTTGTCCTCATTACCAGCGGCGAGCACTACGGAGCGGTGCTCAATGCGAATTTCGACTTCCGCCGCTATCTCGCTGCCCTTCAGTCCGACGGCTTGAACTATACCCGGATGTTTGGCGGCAGTTATTTGGAAGTGCCCTCAAAATCGTTCGGAATCCTGCGAAACACTCTGGCACCCTCGGGCGGAGCCTACGTCGCCCCCTGGGCTCGCAGCGATCAGCCCGGATACGCGGGCGGCGGAAACAAATTCGACCTCGATCGCTGGAACCCCGCCTACTTCCAGCGATTCCACGATTTCCTTTCCGAAGCCGCTCGGCGCGGAGTCGTCGTGGAGATCACCTTGTTTTCCTCGCAATACGATCCCGCCCAGTGGAACATTTGCGCTCTGAACCCCGCCAACAATGTGAATCGAACGAATGCAATCGATTGGAAAAAGCTGCACACTCTCGAAAACGGCAACATGCTCCGCTATCAGGAGCGCTACGTCCGAAAACTCGTCCATGAGGCAAACGCCTTCGACAACGTGATCTTTGAAATCCAGAATGAGCCCTGGTCCGATCGTCCTGTACGCGTCAGTGTCGTCAATCCGTACCTTCAGCCGCAGGTTCGCGAAAAATATCCGAATTCCGTGGAAGTGGCGGATCGGCTTTCAACGGACTGGCAGGCGCGCGTCGCGGAATGGATCGCCAGCGAGGAAGCCCCGCTCCCCAACAAGCACCTCATCGCCCAGAATTACTGTAATTTTCTGGCGCCGGTCCGCCAGCTTGTGCCGGGCGTGAGTATTGTGAACTTTCATTACGCTTACCCGGACGCCGTGCTCCTGAATTACGGCTTGCGGAAAGCCATTGCATACGACGAAACCGGTTTCCTCGGCCGTGACGATGAAGTCTATCGCCGGCAGGCTTGGAATTTCATGCTATCGGGAGGAAGCACCTTCGACAACCTGGATTATTCATTTTCAGTTGGTCATGAGGACGGAACTGATACTGCCCCGAACGGCCCGGGAGGCGGAAGCCCCGCGCTCAGGCGTCAGCTCCGTGTCTTGAGTGAATTTCTGCGAAACCTTCCGTTGCTCGATATGCAGCCGGATATGCGCACCGTAACGCACGCGGCCGGTGCGTACGCCCGCCTTCTATCCGATCCTGGCCGCGAATACGCCCTATATCTGGACGGCGACGGTCCTGTTGACCTCACGCTCAATCTGCCCGCTGGCGATTACTCTGGCGCTTGGGTGAATACGAAAACCGGCGCTATCGAGGCGCCGGAGAACTTCCAGCACCGCGGTGGCGAGAAGGTTTTCCATACTCCGGAATTCCGCAACGGCATCGCCTTGCGGCTCAAGAATCAGAAGCCGTGAAGCTTCAGGTTTACTTTCTTGCCGCGAAATGTCACGCCCTCCATTCGCAGCCGGAGTCGCTGTTCCGCCGCGGCCTGAAAGCGTAGCTTGATCTCGCCTCCCGCGCCCACCACCCGATGCCACGGCAAGCGATTCGTAGGAGACGTATGTAACATACGCGCCACCGCTCGATGCAGTCGCGGATATCCTGCCGCCTCCGCCACTTGGCCGTAAGTCGCCACCTTCCCCTTGGGAATCGACAGGATCACGCGCCGAAACGCCGCGTCACGCACTTCGCTTGCCTGCGTCACATTCAATTGTGCCCCACGTCTAGAGTTTGACCGTGGGGCAGGCGCTTTCGCCTGTCGGAAGGCCTCCCGCTATTATGTCCATTTGCCCACACATCCATGACCCCTAAACAAGAAGCCCGCGCCGAAATCGATGCGATTGGCGTGATCGAGGCCAAAAAGGCCGGCAGTCCGCTCGTCGCCATCGAAATCCAAACTGCCAAATACAGCCAGGGCCTTCCCGATAACATTCCCGCGCCTCGCCGCCCGCTTCCCTTCTGTTACCAAAGCACAGGCATAGAAACGCGCTTCACGAACCTGCTTGAACCGGACGCCCGCAGACGTCCCGTTTTCGCCTTTCACAAGCCCGAAACTCTCTCGCAGTGGATTCAGGCCGATTTTGAAATCTCCAGGTTCCACTTTCCGCGGTAAACTCCGCACTCTCCCCTCGCTCGATGACCGCAATCTCTGGCCCGCGCAGAAACGCGCCATAGTCAGATTGGAACAATCCCTTGCCGGGTAAGCAGACGGCGAATCTTCCGTCGATCAACATCACGAAGCTAGGCTCTCTTCCAATACCGATTCCTCCGCTCAAAGAACAAGAACAATTGTGGCCGAGATCGAAAGGCAACTCGCGGAATTTCAACGCTAGCTTCGGAACTGCACTCCGCAATCGCCCATGCTCGCCGCCTCCGTCAATCCATCCTCGCCAAAGCCTTCTCGGGCCAACTCGTCTCGCAAGATCCGAATGACGAGCCCGCCAGCGTTCTCCTCGAACACATCCGCCGGCAACGCGATCATGACTCAACCCGCCGCCTTCGGGTGCGCAAATCCGATACCGCTGATCAAGCAATACTCGTGCGATAATTTTGCTGATGCCAGTCGATCTGGTAGCAACGCGTGTAACAGTAAACCCAGGCGTTCGATCCGGCCAGCCGATCCTCCGCGGCACTCGCATCACTGTGTGGGATATTCTCGGATGGCTGGGCGGGGGAATGTCTGAATCCGAGATTCTCAGCGATTACCCGGAATTGACATCCGACGACATCAAAGCAGCTCTCCAGTTCGCGTATCAACTCAAAGATAAAGTCACTTAGTGAAGCTGCTTTTTGACGCGAACATCTCGCGCAAGATCGTTCCGATGCTCGAGGATCTCTTTCCAGGCTCCTCGCACGTTGTCAGCCTTCTCAAGATGCACGGCCGCGCGGCCGTTGTTGTCTGCTTCAGCTACGAGGAACTGCAAAAACGCGACAAGCTCAGCCTCGACATCACTTGGCTCCGCGACGAAAGCTTGGAAGATACGGACAATCTTCCCGATCCCGCCATTCTTGCGGCCGAAATCGTTGAGGATCTCCAAGCTGCTCTTGATCAGTTTGCTCAAATCGCTGCTGATTTAGCGAAACCCGCTCCCGTCTGACGCGCCTCTCTTCTGCTTTCGGTTCTTCCGGCTTTGCCTTCGGCTCTTCCGCCGGAGCCGGCGGTCGCTTTTCCAACTCTTTTTCTAACTTGCCGGCCCGGTCCTTCCACCACTCCGCATGCCTGTCCTGTCGCATTAAGTCCTTCCTCAACTGCTGCAGCGCATTCAACGATCGGTAAAAGGATCGCTCCGCCGTCGTTTTATAGCGCTGCATCAGCTCGATGTTGTCTCCCGCAATTTCGGCCTCATGCAGCCGCCGCACCGTCCGCCGCAGCATCCAGTCGTTATCCACCAGAATCTTGACCAGCCGCCGCTCCATGTACGTCTCCGGCCCGAACTCATCGTTCCATTCGCGCTCCATTTCGTCGTAGTCTTCCTGCTCCTCGTCTTTCAGGATGACCACGGTCTTCGAACGGCAGCCGTGCGTGGTCGAATTACGGCTCGAGTTCCTTTTGCCTTCTGTTGTCTTCGGACCGCCTCCCCGCTTCTTCGCCATCTCGCCCGAGTATCCGCACCCCGCCGCATCGCACACCGCGAAAAAACACCGCAACCGCTTGATTCTGCGTCAAAAACAAAATCATCTTCGATTGTCACGGTGGTGGATTGAGTGGCGCAGACGATCGGGGTTTGTCGTCTGTGGTCGTGCCTTACCATTACCTTCGAGTTCGTTCGGCAAAACGCTACCCTTTCGCCTGATCCCGCTGCCCGGCGCCTCCCTCCGCTGCCTTTTCAATCTCAGAATTCATCTCGCCGCCAATTAAAATAGCCGCGCTTGTGAAATACAGCCACATCAGCAGAATCGCCACATCTGCCAGCGTCCCGTACATCCGCTCGTAGGATCGGGAATACTCAAAATATGCCCTCAGTAGCAGTGCCGACCCCACCCAAAGAATGAGCGCCACCACCGCGCCCGGCGTGCTCCACTGCCATTTCCGATCGTCGAGATTCGGAGCGAAACGATAGAGAATCGCAAAGGCCGTCAGCAGCAGGATCGCAATGATCGGCCACTGTACCAGCCTCCAAAGCAGCCATCCATGCGCGGTGATGCCGAGGTGCGGTCCAATCACTCGCGCCGCCCGGCCGCCATAGAGAATCAAGGCCAGCGCCGCGAATCCCAGGATCGCGAGGCAGATTGTCAGAACCAGCGCCAGCCCCAGCAGTTTCCACCAGCGCCGCTTCTCCTTCACTTCGTAGGCCATGTTCAGGCCCGTCATCAAGGCCCAGGTGCCGTTGACGGCCGCCCAGGTGGACCCCAATACCGCCCACCAGATGCCTGCTCCCAGGCCCGCCGTGTGGTTGAGCTGTCCCACCATCGAGCCCACAAGCTGTGCAGCTTGTTGCGGCAGCAATTGAGATAACGAATCCGTCAGCGTGTTCCGCAGCTGCGGGCCGGCATCGGACAACTTTAGTAGCAGAAGAAGAAGCAGCAGCAGCACCGGAAACAGCGCTAGGAAATGATAGAACGCCAAACGTGCCGCTAGGCCGAAGACCTCGTCCTCCCAGCTCTCGTGCCAGGTGCGCTTTACCAGTTGGGGCCACGAAAGGCCGCCGCGGCTCCAGAGCCGGTCCATAGGCGATGAACGGCGGATTCCCGCCGTTGACCCCACATTATCCAAGCCGCTCGGCGGGTACTATTCCTGCCAGCCGTATACGGCCGACTTCTCGCCGAGCGATGCTTTCACCAGCTTGCCGAGGTATTTCTCGTTCTCAATCTGTAGCGGCGTATCCTCCAGGACCCGGCGGTATTCCAGGTAACCGACATCGATCGCCCGCACGACCGCCCACAGGTACCGCATCCATTTGTAAAAGCCGAGAATCATCAACTGCCCGAAAGAGCGCCGCTCCTTTGTGACATGCAGGTGCCGCAGCAGAACCGTCAATACCGCCGCCAGCGCGATTGCCAGCGGAATCCAACGCATGAGTTCTTCCAATTGATTGCTCCCTTCGCGATAGTCTCGACTTCTAAACTAAAGCAACAGGACCTTCGATACTATTCCCCATCCCGGAGTGTCGAGTTGCGGCCTAGGGTGTTGGGGGTAGAAAAGGCGCGCTTTCCGCGTGGGGCGGACGCCCTCGTCCGCGCCGGGTCCCCTGACCCGGCTATCTTTACCGTGCGAAGTACGGCAATTTATAGCAACGCAGGATTCCACCGGCGCAGTTCACTTCGCTCATGGCCACAGCATGTCCATTTAGGTCGTTCAACGTCTGAATGGTCTGTTCCGTCACTGGCTGCGCCAGGCCTCGTGCAGGTTTGAAGTAAACGGCGGTGTGAACCGCGGCAGACGAAGCGTGCAGAAAATAGCCCCGGGGGCGCAGTTGCATGTTGGACAGGTTGTTCGTCGTCCAGGCGGATACGACGATATGGATATCAACCTTCATGTCGTTCGAGATGGCTTTCAGTACACCAAGCTCATGATCGAAACAAATTTCAAACCCCAGCTGAATGTCGCCGATGGTCGCGAACCCGCTGTCCTGTCCCGGAATGAACAGAGCGGTTCTCGCTCCCATCACTTCGTTCTTGTCGGCTTTTTTGCCGTATTTTGCAACCACCTCGCCATCCAGCAATACATATAACCGGTTCTTGACTACATGGGTGATGTTATTGGTCTGAGTCAGTTGTTCTAGTTTCAAAGCGGGCGATGCGTCGTCATTACGGTTCACCAGGCCGGATCGCGCGCTCTTTACGGGGCCCCTCGCAGTCTCCGGGTTCAGGCTGCTTTGATATGTCTGAACGGCGCTCACGGCTGCTGCCTTGCCGCCTGTTTGTTTCTCGATGGCGTGTTGATAAATCACGGATCCGGGAAGCAGGAGCATTCCCCTCTGGGCTCGCGAGATTTCGATCAGCTCTTTAGTAATCCCCTTTACCTGATCGGTGGTCAGGGCCCGGGAACTCTCCTCAGCTTCGTTGCGTTCGGTGGTGAAAAGGTATTCCGGCGCGACAAATATGGATTTAAATGGACCGTCGAACTCGGCGCTGTTGACCTCCGCAAACTTCCGCGCTGCGGTTTCGACCGCCTCCTTCAAATCATTGAGGCGCGTGTCCTGTTGGAGTACAGCCTCTGTCTGGCGGGACCACAGAGCAACCAAAAAAAATGTCATGTCCGAAATCGCGCTGATCGGTTCCACTCCACCGCTGCGCTGAGCTCTTACTTTCTGGCGGAGGAAGAGGGATTCGAACCCCCGAACGAGTCACCCCGTTAACGGTTTTCAAGACCGCCGCCTTCAACCGCTCGGCCATTCCTCCAGCCACTAACGTAGCGAATCGCGGCGTTCCGCCGCAAGCAGTGCGGCTTGGTTTACCGTTCCTCCCATCATCACGCCCTCCCGCGGCATCAGCGCAATTGCGATTGCCCCTAGCATCGCAATCCCGAATACAATCGACAGCGGAACTAAATAACTGCCATAGTGCTCGCGCAGCGCCGAGATCAGATACGGACACCATGTCTGCCCGATCGTGTTCGCCGGTAGAATCACTGCCATGGCGCGGGCCAGCGTGTTGACTCCGAATTGCTCGGCCGCCATCAGCGGTATCAGCATGTAATCCGCTCCCATAGCGAACCCGAACACCAGCGCGAACACGTACAGCGATACCGGACGCGAAGGCGATACCCAGAACAGAACGAGAATCGTCAGCGCGACCAGAAAATACGTTCCGATCATTACACGCCGCTTCGAAAATACGTCGGCGAAGTAGCCGATGCCGATGCGCCCAACGATGCTCGACCACAAAATGAGCACCGATGCCGTCGTCCAGGCCGCGTTCAATGCGCTCTGGTTCGTATAACCGGCATCGCGGAACACGAATTTCATGTGTATATTGATAGACCCGATCGATCCGATCGAGCACACGCTGCCGAACAGCAGCAGCCAGAAAGAGCCCGTTCGCAGCAACTGGCGGAACGTGTGCGGCGATAGCTTCACATCGGCGGGGGGCTCATCGGCTCCATCCGGATGCTGGCCCAGCAGCGATGGACGATCTTTGAGGACAAAAAAAGCCAGCGGCCACGTCAGCAGCAGCAACCCCCCGAGCGCCATCAGCGCCACATGGAATCCGTAACGCTCCGTTACGCCCCGGACGAAAAACGATCCCAGGCCGCCAAACAAACCCACGCCCACGTAAACGATCCCCATTGCCGTGCCACGTTTCTTGTGGAACCAGTACGACACCAGAATCTGGTGCGGTATGGGTCCTGAGAAGATGTAGCCCACCGTGTAGAGAAAGTACAGCGCGAAGTACACGGAAAGCGCGCCATGCATCTTCCCGAATCCAAAGAAGGCGATGGCCGTAAATCCAGTGCCGGCGATAATCAGCTTCCGCGGGCTGAAGCGCGGTACAACCAGCGGGCCAACCCAAATGGTCAGAAGCGCGGCGATCGGGAATCCGAGCGTGATCTGACTTAGATCCCAGTGATACGTCTTCTGAAAATAGTCGTAAAAGAAAGGGAGATTATAGTAAGGTATACCGACGGCTATGCCGAAGGTGACGAAGGCAGTAGCGAGGATCCAGGGACCGCGAAAGCGTTGCTTTCGGTGGGACGGATGACGCTTGAATGGGGACACGGCTCTTCGGTTATATCACCCGTGGGCTAAGCACCTGAAAGAGAAGGTCTAGTACCATCAGGCCAAATTCCCGGTTACGGCCGGAAGAAATACGCGTCTAACTGGCGAACACTATAGACGCGATTTGAGCGCCACTGCCTTAAAAAAAATTCACAATTGGAGGCACTTTCTTAATGATGATGCACAGAAATTCAAGAGCGCGACGATTAATGAGAACTACCGCGCTGATTTCCGCGGAGGCGCTCTTAACCGCCACCCTGGCGCTGAGCATGGTCACCCCAAACGCGCGGACATTTCCGGCGAATGAGAAGTCCAAAGTGCAGGGCGTGATCATATCTCGCGATGGCAACACGCTCAAGCTTCGGACTGAAGACGATTCCGTCGGCACTATCGATCTGACCGATACCACCAAGGTTCAGTTGAAGCACGGCATCTTTGGCCGCAAGAAGGCCATGGATGTTTCCAAGCTGGTTCCAGGCCTGACTGTTGAGGCACAGGGCAAAGGTGATGAGAAGGGCGACCTCGTGGCGGATCGGGTCATCTTCGATCCGAATTCCATGCGCGCTTCCCGGCAGATCGACACCGTTGTTTCGCCGATAGAGGCTCGTCAGGGCACCCTCGAGAATCGCGCCGGACAGCTTGAGGGCCGCACCAATCAAATGGAGAACCGGCAAGGTCAACTCGAGTCGGCGCAGAAGCAGACCGATCAGACGGTCGGGCAGGTGCAAACCCAGGTCGGGCAGGTGAAGACCACCGCCGATCAGGCAACGCAGGGTGTTACGGATGTCAACAAGCGTGTTTCGGATCTCGACAACTATCAGGTTGCCGATACCGCGACAGTCTATTTCAAAATTAATAGTTCGACGTTGAGCCCCCAGGCGAAACAGGATTTGGATACGTTAGCGCAGAAGGCTCAGTCTGCAAAAGGATACGCGGTTGAAGTCGCCGGATACGCCGATACGACGGGAAACGCGGCGCTCAATCAAAGGCTGAGTGACCGGCGCGCCGAAGCTGTCACCCGATATCTGGAACAGAACGGCAACATTCCGATTCACCGCATCTTGACCCCAACCGGCATGGGAACCTCGCATGAAGCCGCCGACAACGGCACGGCGCAGGGTCGTAAGCTGAACCGGCGAGTAGAAGTAAAACTGCTCGTCAATCAAGGCGTCGTGTCGACGCCGGGCGCGTCGGGCACTGCTGCTGTGAAGCAGCCTGGTGATTCCGTTAAGTAAACTCTCTCAAGTCGTAAACTCCATCGCTCCTTTGATGAGAGGCCGAACGGGCCACCGTGGTCCGTTCGGCTCTTTGCCTCATCGGAACAGGAGCGGGGCGAATTCAATCAGGTCGCGTCTCCAAACCATCCAGGTGTGCATTCCTGGCGTCTCAATCTGAGTGAGATGAATGTCTTTACCTTTCAGCCAGGTGATCAGGTTGCGATTTGCGGTAATTAAGTGGTCCTCGGTTCCGCAGGCGATCCAGAGCAGGTGCAACTGCTCATTCGCGGCGGGAGTCAGTTGCGGAAAAGCAGCCGCGAAATCTGCCCCCAGCCCGCCCGCGCTGAATGACCCTACCCAGGAAAACCGGTCGAGATGATTGAGACCGGTCAGCAGAGACTCCGCGCCTCCCATGGAAAGGCCGGCGACAGCGCGTGCGTTGCGGCTGGAATCCACTTTGTAGGCCTTTTCGACTTGCGGAAGTACTTCGTCTAGCAGAGTCTGCTGGAACTTGGTGAAATTCTCCTCCCGCAGGGAGGTGCTGTTGAACGGAGAGCCGCCTCCTGGCGTCCGCTGCAAAATTTGCGGAGCCCCATAGCCGAGGGGCATTACAAGAATCATCGGCTTGGCTTTGCCTTCGTCGATGAGGGAATCCAGGATGAAATTTGCTTTTCCTACCGCAGTCCAGGCGCTTGCATCGTCGCTATAGCCGTGCAGCAGATAGAGCACCGGATACCGAGTGCTTGCACCCGGATCATACCCGGGCGGCGTGTACACGTAATAATCGCGATTGTCGCCGACCACACTGGATTTATAAAAGTGATGTTGAATCGCCCCATGCGGAATATCCTGCTGCTCCCATCGCATCGGCGACGTCCCGGGCACGTGAACAAGGTTGCTCAGACCGAGGAGATTGGGTTTGATCTGCGTATTGTGCGGATCCAGGCGGTGCATTCCGTCCGCTTCGAAGGAGTATCCATATAGCTCGGGAGCGAGGACGCCGCTTGTTACGCTCCAGACTCCTTGCTGGTCCTTCTGCATCGGCAGCGGTTTCGCCTGCCCCTCCAGGTTCAGAACCACCTTCTGCGCATCCGGATCGAAATAGCGGAACGTAACGTGTCCGTCGCTGGTGATCTCTGGAGATTGAAGAACGGGCGGGCGCTGCTGGGCGAACCCCGCCGATGCCGCCATGGCGATGATTAGTAACGTTTTCATGTTCTCTGATCTATATCAGAACCTTGCGTCACGTAACCTGTGATTGCATGACCATTGCTGAATTCACGCCCGTCGTGTTGGGCGCGGCGTTCGCAGCGGGCTTCCTCGGGTCATTGACCGGACTCGGAGGCGGAGTTATCGTAACGCCCGTTCTGACGTTATTCCTGGGCGTCGATCTTCGTTATGCCATCGGCGCAACTCTCGTATCGGTCATTGCAACGTCGTCGGGCGCGGCTGCCGCCTATGTGCGGGATGGATTATCGAATATCCGCATAGGCATGTTTCTGGAGATCGCGACCACCCTCGGCGCCGTTGCCGGCGCGTATCTCGGCACCCACGTGCCTACGCGCACGCTCAGCATTGTTTTTGGAGTTGTTCTGTTGCAGGCCGCCTGGCAGTCGAGTCGCGGCCACAAATCCTCCGCCAAACCGCATCCGCCCGATCCTCTGGGCGAACGCCTGAAATTGAACGGAACGTACAATACCGCCGCTGGCTCGGAAAGCTATGCGGTCTATCGGGTGAAGACAGGTTTTGGCCTGATGTTCGGCGCGGGAATTCTCTCCGGACTGCTTGGAATCGGGTCGGGCTCGCTGAAGGTCATCGCGATGGATCAAGCCATGCGAATTCCTTTCAAGGTTTCCACTGCTACCAGTAACTTCATGATTGGAGTAACGGCCGCGGCCAGCGCGAGCGTTTACCTCAGCCGCGGATATGTCAGCCCTGGTATTGCGATGCCTGTGATGCTGGGTGTACTGGCGGGGTCTCTGCTTGGGGCGCGATTCCTGCCACGACTTCCCGTTCGAATTCTCCGCCGTGTGTTTGCGGTGATCGTCGGTGTCATCGCATTGCAAATGATCGTCAGCGGAGTGTTGGGCCGTATATGAAGACGCATAAAGTCACCGATAAATCGATCGAGTCCATGATCAGCATTCTTCTGCGCATCGGGGTCCTGGTGTCGGGCTCCGTTGTGCTAATCGGAGGTATTTGTTACTTAATTCTGCATGGCGGCCAGCCCGAGAGCCATCATATCTTCCGGGGAACCCCGGCGATTGATCGCATCGTGCCTGAAATCGTGCAAGGCGCAATCGGTTTAAGGGCGCGATCTATCATTCAATTTGGTTTGCTGCTGCTGATTGCGACGCCGATTCTGCGGGTCGCCTTTTCGCTTGTCGGGTTCGCAATCGAGCGCGACCGGACGTACGTGGTGATTACCTCGATTGTCCTTGCCGTGTTGCTGTTCAGCCTGATTAGCGGGACCATCCAAGGTTGAACCACTACGGCGAAAGCGCGCCGAAATCAGCGAAGCTGTGCCTCCAATTCCTCGAATTTCCGCTTTAATTCTTCGAATTCCAGTCTCAACTGTAAGAGGTCTTGTTCTAGCTGGGCAATCCGGGTCGGAGCTGCCGGTGCCGCGGTTGTTTCCAGGACCGGTTCGCCTGATAGAAGATGCGCATAACGTGCTTCCTTCTGGCCGGGCTGCCGCGGAAGTTTTTTTGCCAGCGCTCCTCCCGGCCACTCTGCCAATTTGTCCAGCACCGATTCCGCCTCGCTCAGATCCGCAAACGAGAACATGCGCTCGCTTCGGTCCTTCAACTCGCCTAGTGTCTGCGGACCTCGCAACAGAAGTGTGCAGAGCACGGCCAGTTCCCGTCGCCCGAGATTCAATGTCTCTGAAATTCGCTGTGCATGCTTGACCACACGCCCGCTGCCGGTGATCATCACCGCCAGTTTCTTTTCACGAAGCCGGTCCAGCGCATCCTGCACTGTGTCCTCGTCGTAATCCACCACCGGATCGCGATTCGATTTCTGATTGCACGCGTTCACAAGCGCATTCAGCGAAAGCGGATAATACTCTGGAGTGGTCGCTTCCTTTTCGACCAACGCTCCCAGGACGCGCACTTCAACTGGATCAAGAAGCTCCATATTGGAAGATTATCGTGCGCAATCGGCTCCATAGTATAGAAGAGGTGAACTGTGGCCGCTGTAGCGGAACCATTACTGATGACCGTAGAGCAGTATCGTGAACTGCCGGAACGTGAAGATGTCATCCAGCAACTCCATCTGTTCGGAGGGGAGCTGGCGGTAGCGGAAATACTCGAAGAAGCCTGACGTTACAGGTCGAGCGCGTTCTGAAGAGGCTGGGGAGCGCACTTCGCCGCAAGATCCGGCCGTAGATAGCGGACCATTTTCGTCGCGACTTTCTTGCCCTGCCGGAATGCCTCTGTATAAAGCTGGTCGCGTTCCTCGCGCGTGTACGTGAAGCCAATGCTGTAGAAGCGGTCGAGCGATAGACCCAGGACCTTGGTCCCGGCATAGGCGACGGCGGCCTTCGCAAGCAGCCCTCCGCCGAAAGGGATCTTTCCGACTAGTTGCCGGGCCAGCGCCCGCCATCCGAAAGCGCTTCCTATAACCGTGGCAACTTCCGATTTTTGCTGCAGGTAACCGACCTCCCGATCGCTTGCGGCTGCAATCATGAAAGCCATTCGCACTTGGTTGACAGTCAGGAAGGCCGTATCGGAGGCGAACTCCGCGACTGCCCAGGGTAGCTCGATCACGTTGGGAATCACATCGGGCAGCGCGGTCGTGATCGAAAACAACGTATTCTCGCGGCACGTCTTCGCAATGACGCGTTCCACGAACGGCCGCCGGAACGGCAGGAACGATTTCGCCAGCCCGATTCCCAACTCGCCGTGTTCGGCGAGCGTCCGGTGAATCAGAACCCGGGTGTGAGCCGGATGAAAAACCAAAGCGCCTTGCGGCGAAATCATATCGTCATCGTAAACAGCGATATCGAACGTCTGGCCCAACAGCGGAATGGGTGCGCGTACAAGCTGTAGGGCCGATTGGCGGCGCCGGCCCGGCGCCAGATCCTGCAGAAAGAAGTTCTCCATTCGCTGGTAAGCCTCTTGACTCTGCGCGTGCAACGCCACCCGCACCGGGCGTTCGGCCGCTTCGCGGATCTGGTGAGGATTCAGCGTGCCAATGGCCTTCCTGATGTGAACCAAAGCGTCAAGCTTCATTGAGGCTCCTGTGCGATTGTGGACTCTCTGCACCCTTAAGACGCAAAACCACCTTGAAATTCTTCTGCCAATCTGAATTTACTCCAATGCGCTCCACATCGATCTCCGGTGAGAAATAGCGAAGGATCGTCGTATTGGATGGATGGAAAGCCAGCGCCGGCGCGATGAGCGCGAGCCTCGGTGTTCCGCGACCGATTATGGCTCCGGGGAATAGATGCTTCAGCTCGCCCCGTTCCGCGTGCCAGGCGATATGGATCCAATAGTCGAGAGCCTGAAGAGGCAAGTGGATGTCCTCAGCGGCCTTAAGCTCAAGGATTGAAAGGCGGCCGGAAGAGTTGATCGCCAGTAGATCAATCAAGTCGCGGTCGCCTGCCGCCGTAGTCAGCACCTGCCCGTGGACCGGATCGGGCAGCAGCGAAGGGTCGATCAGCGGCAGATGAGACCGGACGGAGGATTCCAGCCACTTTTCGGGGAATGAGGGCGGAACGGCCCCTCCAGGAGAATCTGCGAGTGGTTGAGGGCCTGTGCAAAGCGCTGCCAGATGTGCGGCGAAGTTCCACACCTCTTCAGTGTGGCATGCGCTGAGCTCACGTCTTTCTTCGATACCTACAATGAGGCGTCCGGGTTCAATGCGCGCAAATTCAAGCCCGCGGAAGCGTACGCTAATGGTCCCGCTCAGCTCGGGTGAGCACCCCACGCCGGGTGTCTCCCTGAGCCGGGCGAGCAGGCTCGCGGCTGAAGCGTCCAGTCGCAGCGGGCGATAGTGAGAAGCGACGCTTGTCTCTACGTTCCCCAGGTCCCGCGGGTCTACTTCACCCGCCGAGCCGTGGGCGTTAAATAAGAATAGCCGCGAGCTGAGGGATTGGCCTGTAAGCCATCGCAGCCGCTGGGCGCTCAGCCTGCCCGAACCTTCCGGCAAAAATATACAAAGCTCGACGCGAGTACCGGACCGCGAGTGCTTCCGCACATGGTCGTACCAGATCAGAGCGAAGCTCAATACATCTTCTTCGTCGTCAGGAGTGGGGCAGGCAAAGGCGGCCATCCCGAGGTTTCCGCGCTCGAGCCGGGCGCGAGGAAATCTGGATGAGAAGGAGCGTTGCAGATCTGGACTCGAGGAAAGAGACGAAATCCCCCAGGCAGGAAATTGCCGCGACAGCATGCGGCGAAACTGCTCCGCAAAGTTCTCCCGAAGCCCTCGAAGAGACCGATGCGCGGCCTGGGGGCGATCCAAATCCAAAATCGTCAGCTTGCCGGTTTTTCCGCCAAAGCGTTGGATGCTGCAGTCCAGGGCTCCCGTAGTATGCCGCTCGATCGAGAGGATCTTACGCGAAATACTTCGCGTGTCATTCCAGATTTCGATCCAAAGATTGCCGGAACGAATTTCCAGCGCGAATTCGCCGGGCGCCACAGCGATTGGCTGCTCGCCGTATTCCAACACCGCCGGTTTTCGGCATGTGCTTAAGAAGCAAGTGATGGCAGCGAGCAGCGCATCAGCATCTTCCGGTTGGCGGGATGCCCTGCCGCCCCTGACTGCGATGACCTTATTATGGAGTTTTGCCAACGGACGAACTCACTTTCGAGAGTCGCTTACGGGCCGTAGAAGCCCGCATGGAGCTTGCGCTGAAACGAAGTGGCCGTAGTCGCTCAGATGTAACCTTAGTGGCTGTCTCGAAGAAATTTTCTGCCGGCCGGCTGCGGGAAGCGTATCAGGCCGGTGTCCGGGTGTTTGGAGAGAACTACGTTCAGGAATTCGCCGAAAAGCGGCGGCTGCTGCAGGATCTCAATGACGCACGTTTTCATTTGATCGGCCATTTGCAAGCGAATAAAGCGCGCCAGGCCAGCGATTTGTTCGATGTGATCGAGACGATTGACTCTCAACGCCTGCTGCGGCGGCTGGATGACGCTGCCGGAAGGAGAGGCCATGCTCTGGAGGTCCTGATCGAGACCAAGCTTTCCACCGAGGAGAGTAAGTCGGGGGCTCGCCCTGAAGAGATTCCCGATCTGCTAAAAGCGGCCGAATTGTGCTCGAATCTGAAGCTGTCCGGACTCATGACGATGCCGCCGTGGTCCGACGATCCGGAACGTTCGCGGCCTTATTTCCGGGAACTAGCCCGCTTGGCGCAACACTACGGGTTGCCTCAGCTTTCGATGGGAATGTCTGGTGACTTCGAGGTCGCCATAGAAGAAGGAGCAACGATCATTCGCGTGGGGACCGCTCTATTCGGCGCCCGTCCGAAACCCCGCGAGAACGCCATTCCGCCTCCATGATGCGTTATCACCTGCTGGCCGGGACCTTCGCCATTTTGGTTTCCTGCACGCTCCTGGCAAATACCCAGCGGCAAATGCAGTCCGGCGCCAATCGATTCAGCGCCGCGGTGCGCATGCACGACGGTGTTCGCCTCGCTGCCGATGTTTACCTTCCAGAAGCGGCTGGGCGGTGGCCTACCGTGCTGGTTCGCACTCCGTACAGCCGAAGGGCCGGTTCTATCCGGAGCTACCTTTTCTTTCTGCATCGCGGATTTGCGGTGGTCGCCGAAGACGTGCGGGGGCGCTATGCCTCCGAAGGAGTCTTCAGCTCGACGGACCGCGAGGGACCAGACGGCGACGACACAATCAACTGGATCGCGGAACAGCCCTGGTCGAATGGCCGCGTCGCGATGGCGGGTAGCTCGTATCTTGGAATGGTTCAGTGGTGGGCGGCCGTGCAGGGGAACCCGCATCTGGATGCGATCTCGCCGATGTGCTCCGGGGACGATGAGTACCTGGACCGTTATTATTCCACCGGGGGCGCTTTGAAGGTAGGACAACGGCTGCTGTGGCTCTCGCAGAACTTAACGCCCCGCTCACGGCTCCGGCCGCTGTTCAGAAGCTATATCAATCATCTGCCGCTGCGCACAGCGGATGTGGCGGCCGCTGATATAACTTTGCCTGCCTGGCAGGATGCTCTGGATCATCCGTCCTACGATCCATTTTGGAAGAAGCTAAGCATCCGTGAGCGAGCCGCGCATGTGAATGCGCCGGTGCTGTCTTTGGGCGGGTGGTTCGACGACTACGTGGAGAGCGATCTGGACGCCTTTTCGCGGTTGGCTTCGCAGCACAAGCGCGTGGAAACGTGGATTGGCCCCTGGGCGCACAATCCCGCCGTGCGATTCCCGACCCGCGATTTTGGGCCGGAAGCATCCATCCCGATTCGCAGCATGCAAGCCGAATGGTTTGACCGCTGGCTCGCTCCTTTGCCCGGCGCGCACGATGCGGCGCCATACCGGCCTTCCTTGCACATCTTCGTTATGGGGCCGAACGTCTGGCGCGAGGAGCGTGAGTGGCCCCTTGCACGAACACGCTACACGCCGCTGTATTTGGAAAGCCGGGGACGTGCGAATACCGCCACAGGAGATGGAGTGCTCCAATGGGAGCCGCCGCGCAGCTCAAAGTCCGATACGTTTGTCTACGATCCCAGGAATCCCGTGCCTACTGTAGGAGGCGCGATCTGTTGCGATCCGAAAGTGCTGCCGCCGGGCCCTCTCAATCAGGCCGTCGTCGAGACGCGGCCGGATGTGCTGGTCTATACCTCCGCCCCGTTGAACGAAGATCTTGAGGTGACCGGCCACGTGCGCGTAGTGCTCTATGCCTCGACATCGGCCAACGACACCGACTTTACCGCGAAGCTTGTGGACGTGAACCCTGGCGGCCTTCCTCTTATCGTGACTGACGGGATACAACGGCTTCGATACCGGCTCTCGTTACTTGATCCGGTGTTTGTAAAGCGAAATACGCCCTATCAAATCAGTATTGATGCCGGCGTCACAAGCTATGTATTTTCGCGCGGGCACCGTATGCGTTTGGAGATTTCCAGCAGCAACTTCCCACGATTCGACCGCAACCTGAATTCAACCGGGCCAAACGCCAATCAAACCAAAGCCGTCAAAGCGCGCCAGACCGTTTTTCACGACAGCCGCTATGCTTCCGTCATCGTGCTGCCGGTGATCGGCGGAAGCAATTCCCGGTTACGCGATGCCGCGTTCCACCGCATACCGCGTCATCATCGCGGTTGAATGAAGTTTCAGCCGATCCATGATCGCGGCTCGATGAAACTCCGCTGTCCGCACGGAGATATTCAGCTTGCTTGCAATCTCTTTCGCGGAGCATCCCTGGGATATCAGGCGAAGCACCTCTAACTGGCGTTCGGTTAGCGTTCCTTCAGGCGACAGGTGATCCTCATCCGGCAATTGAACGCGCGAACCTATATATTTGCCGCCATTCAGAACCGTTCGTATTGCCAGCAGCAGCTCTTCGAGCGGCGCTCGTTTGGAGAGATATGCCTGGGCGCCCGTGTCGATCGCCTTCTTCACGAATTTGGCTTCAGTGTGCATGGAAAGGAACATGATCTTCGTTGCGGGCCGCTTTTCCAGGACGCGGCGAGCGACTTCGAACCCATCGCCATCCGGCATGCGAAGATCGAGCACGGCAAGATCCGGACAGAAGCGGTCAATAGCTTCTTCAAAGGCTTGCAGCGTATCAACCGCAAGTACCTCATATTCCGGACTCGCTACAAAGGCCAAGGCGTCCAGCACAAGGTGATGATCATCCGCGAACAAAACTTTTCGCCGGGACTCGATTTCCTTAGTAATCTGCTCCTCTCCCATGCTGCTTTCCTTCCCGGCGAGTGTTGAAGATAACTCTGCAATAAAACCGATGAAGCGCTCACCATTCGTTTCCCGTCTGACTATTCGCGGGGGAACGAAGATCTCTCACCTGCTTACTTGACGCCCGGATGACGGAAACATTACGGGTATTCTGTATGCCATTCGTTTTGTCCAAGGTAGAAGATGGATTGAGACCGGGAGATCATTTTGCAAAGGGAAATCGTGAACTGCGAAGAATGCGTCCGGTGGCCGCCATTCGATGCTTCAATGAGGCGGAACGCAGCGGGTACGACCCGGACGGCTGCTCCGCGGGACGCTGGATCTGCCACATGCTGCGGGGGCAATACGAATCCGCCTGGCAGGAAAGCGACCGGATCGCGGCTCGCGGCAGACCGGATCCAAATCGCTTCTGGGATGGGAATCCAGTTGACGGCCGGAGCGTGCTCATTCGCTGTTTGCACGGTCTGGGCGACACCCTTCAATTTGTTCGCTATGCTTCCCTCATCCGCCGGCGAGCACGCTCTCTGATCATTGAGTCGCAGCCGCCGTTGAAGGCTCTACTCGAGCAGGCGCGAATCGCAGACCACGTGATCACTTGGGGCGAGGTTGAACCGTTCTGGGACCAACAGATTGAGGTTGTCGAGCTGCCGCGAGTTTTTCGAACGACGCTCAATTCGATTCCCGATTTCGTCCCCTATCTCAACGTGCCTTCTATCCAGTCGATTTCTCGTCACGACGAAGCAAGACCACTACGCGTCGGTTTAGTGTGGGCGTCCGGCAACTATAATTCCGCGCGTTCCATCCCGCTCAAGCAACTCGCATCGCTCTTCGACATCCCCGATATTCGCTTTTACAGCCTGCAGGCAGCTCCTGAGCGTTCTGATCTCCAAGTCTGGAGCGGCAAAGTGTGCGACATCTACAATGCCGCCAGTTGTCCCCTGGATGCCGCGAACGCTTTAGCATCCCTCGATCTGCTGCTTACCGTGGATACGATGATGGCGCACCTGGCTGGAGCCATGGGGCGCCCGGTTTGGACCTTGCTTCCGTTTGCGTGCGACTGGCGCTGGATGGCCGCCCGAGCGGACTCGCCCTGGTACCCTACCATGCGATTGTTTCGCCAGCCGCGGCCGGGAGCTTGGGCGAGCGTCGTCGCAAATGTCGATCAGGAACTCCGCAAGGTCAGTACGGTTCAAAGGGTGGTCCGGGCAAAGTGAAATAAAACGTAGAACCAGAGCCCACGACCGAGTCAACCCAGATTCTTCCCCCCGCGCGCGTAACGATCTTCTTACACGTTGCCAAGCCGATTCCGCTGCCGGGCACATCCATTCCGTGGCAGCGCTGCAGCGGCTGAAAAATTCGTTCGAACCATTCCTTTTCAATACCGATTCCGTTATCGATAACACCGATTTGACACATGGGCCCTTTCCGCGTTACCAAAATGCGGATTTGAACCGGGCGATCGGCGCGCCGGTACTTGATCGCATTTGATAGCAGGTTCTGAAAGAGTTGTGTCAACGGTTGGGGCTGGATAAAGAGGTCCGGCAACCGGTCATGACTGATTACGGCTCCGGAGGTCTCGACATCCTTTCTTAAATTTTCGAGTGCGGCAACAAAGGCGTTTTCAGCCGGCACGGGTTCAGCGGACCGGATTGCGTCCTTTCCGGCTCTCGCGTGTGCCAGGACGGCTTCGACCAGATCGGACATGCGCTCCAGACCAAGCCTAATCTGCTTCAGGCACTTCTGGCCTTCAGCATCCAGCTCCGACCCATGGCGTGTCGAAAGCAGATCGACCAGCCAGCGGGTGCTCACAATCGGCGCGCCGAGGTCATGAGAAGCGATCCGGGCGAACTCTTCGAGATCTTCATTGGATCGCTGCAGTTCGTCCGCCATATTTTTGAGCCGCTCGTTAGCGCGCTCGAGATCCTGCTCGGCAACCCTCCGCCCGGTTACGTTTTGAATGACTTTGCCGAAACCTACCACGGTACCCGCACTATCGCGAATGGCAACGATCAGTCCCTCGGCAAATACCTGCTGTCCGTCTCTATTAACCAGCCACCTGGTATCCGATACGCGGCCGGTAGCTCGGGCCTGTTGTAATTCTTGTTCCGCGGCCCCTGCGGCGCGGTCAGCGGCAGGAAACAAAATGCGCAGATGTTGTCCAACGAATTCGTCCCTTGTATACCCAAACTGCATTTGCACACCGGGATTCCAGGAAATGAATCTTCCTTCCGTGTCAAGCAGGACAATCACGATCTCCGAGAGCTCATTGATCAGTAGTTCGAAAACGTCAGGCCTGTCCTTCATCGCGTCACGTCAATAGAAAAACTCATTCATTTTACGCACGACCGGCGCGTGCAAGCCAAGCAAAATTTCGCTTACGGAAGCGGGCGCAACTTCGAGCCGATGAATATGGTCAATTGGCATGCCCAACAAAAGCAATAGCAGGCCGCGAACGACGTCTCCATGAGTGACGACCGCAAGCGTCGGCTCCTCAGGAGGCGGATGACATTGCACCAAGCGGTCGACTGCCTTCCAGGCCCGCTCTTGAACCTGCATGATCGACTCGCCACCAGGGGCACGGTTTGTGGAGCGATACCGATTGTATCGTTTCCACTCCGGCAACCCGTTAAGCTCTTCGAACGCCTTTCCCATCCAGGACCCCGAATCAATTTCCGTGATCCCCTCGTCTATCTCAATGGCCAGGTTTCGGATCTCGGCGATCGGTTGCGCTGTCTGGATGGCTCGGTCGAGCGGGCTTGAGACGATCCGTGCGATGTTGTAGCGGGAGTTAAGAACGGCCGCAAGTTGTTCGGCTTGCCGGAGACCTTCGGAATTCAAATGGATCCCTGGCATGCGGCCGTATAATACTCGACCAAGCAGATCGGTCGCGCCGTGGCGGATGAGTAGAATACGAATCATAAAAGAGGGGAAGGGAATCGCATTGGCAACCAATCCGACGCTGGAACAAATTGAAAAAAGAGTAAATGAGCTGGGTCCATGGTTCCACAACATCTCATTGCGGGGAGTCCAGACCGCGCCCAATCACTTTCTGGGCGATTACCCGTCCACTAAATGGCGCGAATTTCAGGACGCTATCCCGCGGGATCTCACTGGCATGAGTGTTCTGGACGTCGGCTGCAATGGCGGCTTTTATTCCATTGAAATGAAACGGCGGGGCGCAACGCGCGTGCTTGGCATCGATCATGATGAGCAATATCTCGATCAGGCCCGATTCGCCGCTGAAATGCTCGGTTTCGATATTTCATTCGAGCTCCTGTCGGTGTATGACGCACCGAAGCTGCAGGAGCGATTCGACCTGGTTTTGTTCATGGGTGTTTTCTATCATCTCCGCTATCCTCTGCTCGCGCTGGATTTGTTGCGCCAGCATGTCGCGAAGGATTGGTTCATCTTTCAGTCTATGTTGCGCGGGAGTAGGACGGTACCCCGGATCGAGGCCGATTATCCATTCGCGGAGCGTGGAGTTTTCGATCAACCCGGATTTCCTAAAATGCACTTTATAGAAAGCTGCTACTCGGAGGATCCAACGAACTGGTGGATTCCGAATCGCTCCTGCATCGAAGCCGTGCTCCGCAGTTCCGGGTTCAGAATTGAGAGCGTCCCGGAATCGGAAGTCTTCATTTGCCGCTGTGATGAATCGGCCCATCGTGACCCGATTCCATTTCGTATCACTTAAGGTTCGTTACGCATCACACCACATCAAGTCCGCCATGATTGAAGCCGTGATGCTCTGGAATGAGCCTAATAACCTTTCCCACTGGGATTTCGAAATCGATCCCGACTGGTCGGCTTACGCGGAAATGGTAAAACTGGCTGCCCGCGCCGTCAAAGCGGAAAATCCGAAGATTCTTAGAGTGCTCGGAGGCATTTCTCCTATCGATCCGGCATTCATTGTGCGCATGCAAGACAAAGGGGCGCTTGATCATTTGGACGTGGTTGCGATCCACGGTTTCCCACTCGACTGGAACCATTGGACGATTCACGATTGGCCGGAAAAGCTGTGCGAAATCCGCGCTGTCACCTCAAAGCCGGTGTGGGTTTCCGAAGTGGGGGCCTCCTCCTTCGGCGCCGAGGAGGTTCAGGAGTTCGGGTTGAAGAAGACTGCCGAGCTGCTGCTGCCCAGGCTGGATCACGTTTATTGGTACAGCCTGTTTGACCTGCCGAAGGCCTGGCCGGCAACGACGCGCCACCGGGAAAGCGAAGGCTCTTCCTACTATCGGCACTTTTACATGGGGCTGTTTCGCGAAGATGGCTCTTCGAAACTGGCCCTGCGCCGCTTCGCGGATTATGCTCCGGCGCTAGGTATTTGCCAGTGGTTTCATTTCGAAGACCATAGGCTTGAAACTGCGGTCCAAATCTTGCGCGATCTGGGCGTAACCAAGTTGCGAACCGGCCTCAGTTGGGCTGACTTCGGGCGTCCCGACGCGGAAAGCTGGTTCGATCGCCAGATGCGCTTGCTGGATCCGTTCGAGCTCACGATTACTTTCTGCTTCACGCCGCAACAGTGCGGCATTCGCCCGCATCACACTAGCCCGCCCCGCGACCCCGCTGAATATGCCGATTTTTGCGCCGCAATGACAAAGCGTTACGGAAAAACCTAGCACAAATACGGGCGATTTAGCCAATTTTAGAACGTAACTCGTAACGAAGAAAGCTACAAAGCTTCTTATGTAACAGGAACATACGCCTTGGTTATAGAAGAGCAAAAGGCGCCTGAGCTGAAACGTCCGGATGCAGTTTGCCGGTACTCTCACGTTGCAGTCCCTTCTGCATTAATACACAACGAACCAACAAAAGGACCACACAAATAATGAAAGGAACTGTTCTCATAACGGGCGGAGCCGGTTTTATTGGCTCGCATGTCGCATCCGAACTCTTAAGAGCCGGATATCATGTCCGAGTCCTCGATAGCCTTGTGACTCAGGTTCACGGCGAAACTCCGGACCGGCCCTCTTACCTCGAGAAGGACGTGGAATTCATCCTGGGAGATGTCCGCAATCCCGAAGCAGTAGATGAGGCCCTGGCCGGTGTGGACGCGGTATATCATTTCGTGGCTCTGGTTGGAGTGGGTCAGAGTATGTACCAGATGGCCGAATATACCAGCACTAACAATCTCGGCACCGCGGTCCTCCTGGAGCGGCTGGTGAAACATCCTGTCAGCAAGCTGATTGTTGCTTCCAGCATGAGCGTGTACGGCGAAGGGCTGTATTTGACGCCGAGCGGCGCGCCTTGCATGCAGGCGGCTCGAACTACGCGGCAGCTCAAAGCGCACGAGTGGGAGATGACCACTGCGGATGGCGTTCCGCTTCGCCCCGTCCCCACTCCGGAAAGCAAGCAACCATCGCTCGCCTCGGTGTATGCGCTTTCCAAATACGACCAGGAACAGATGTGCCTGATGGTAGGCAGGGCTTACGGTATCGCCGCTGTTGCATTGCGCTTCTTCAACGCGTACGGCCCTTTCCAATCATTATCGAACCCGTATACTGGTGTGCTGGCAATCTTCGCCTCGCGCCTGATGAACAGAAAGCGGCCCATCATTTTTGAAGATGGCCGGCAGTTGCGAGACTTCGTAAGCGTCTATGACGTCGCTCAGGCGTGCAGGCTCGCGCTGGAAACGGAAGGCGCCCATGATCTGATTTGCAACGTCGGCAGCGGGCAGGCTGTTACGGTGCGAGAGGTCGCAAATAAGCTGGCGAAAGTTTTGGGGAAGAGCATTGAGCCTGAGATTACCGGCAACTATAGAGTCGGCGATATCCGGCACTGTTACCCGGATATCAGCCTGGCGCAACGCGAACTCGGCTATAAGCCCAAAATCACGCTGGAGCATGGGATGTGCGATCTGGCCGCGTGGCTCGAAAGGCAGACCGCGCATGATCACTTTAACGAAATGCGCGATGAGCTGATGTCGCGCGGGTTGGTGGTGTGAGGCATGCGTAATCGTTACATTCTGATCACAGGCGGGGCAGGCTTCATCGGCACCAACATCGCGCGCAGCTATCTGGAGGACAATCAGGCTGTTCACATCTTCGATAACCTGAGCAGACCGGGAGTTGAGCGGAACATTTCCGGCTTGTTGCAGGCGTATCCTGGCCGGGTGCTCTTTACTCAGGCGGACACGCGAAACGGAAGTCAGTTGGAGGAGGCAGTGCGGTCTGCGGCCGTTATCTACCACTTGGCCGCTCAAGTCGCCGTCACGACCAGCCTCGATGATCCGCTGGCGGATGCCCAAACGAATCTGATCGGAACGCTCCATTTGATGGAGGCCATCCGCAGATCGGATTTGAAACCCTCCCTGCTATTTACTTCAACCAATAAAGTCTACGGACGGCTGGGAAGGATTAGCCTGTGTGAGCAGGTGAATCGTTACGGCCCCCAAGATTCCCAAATTGCTAAGTCAGGCGCTGGGGAAGATCAACCGCTGGAGTTTCTCTCTCCGTATGGATGCTCTAAGGGCAGCGCGGATCAGTATGTGCTCGACTACGCGCATTCCTTCGGAATCCGTGCGACCGTGTTTCGCATGAGCTGCATTTATGGGCCGTATCAACTAGGGTCCGAAGACCAGGGCTGGGTTGCGCATTTTGTGCGGCAGGCCATGAAGGGCGGCTCCATCACCATCTATGGAGACGGGAAACAGGTTCGGGATCTTCTGTTTGTTGAGGATCTGGTCCAGGCTATGCGGCTCGCCCAGGAAAATATGCCGGTATGTTCTGGCGAGGCCTTCAATATGGGCGGCGGCGTGGAAAACAGCATCAGCCTGCTGGAGCTGATCGCACAGCTTCGAACCTTGACAGGAGCTTCGCTAAAGGTCGAGTGGGCCCCTGAGCGCCTTGCCGACCAGCGCTGGTACGTGGCAGATACTTCGAAATTCCGCCATGCCCTTGGGTGGACTCCGCAAACGAGCATCCGGCAGGGCCTTAGGGCGCTCCACGCCTGGTATAAGGACCGTCCGGCGTTAGTGGAACGAGCGGAGGCTCAGGTTGCCTGATGCGCTACGCCCTGATCAATCCTCGTTGGAGCTTTGAAGGCAGTATCTATTTCGGCTGCCGAGAACCGCATCTGCCGCTTGAGCTCGGCTATTCGAAAGCCCTGCTTGAGCAGGATGGACACGAAGCACTACTGATTGACGGACACCTGAGCGATCTCAACGATTCCGAAATCACCGCGCGCATTCGCCGGTTCGCGCCTGACTTTACCGTCATCACAACGGCTCCAACCTATCTGTTCTGGCGCTGCCCGCCTCCCGAGATGCGGGTTCCTCAGAGATTGGCAGCGGCTTTGAAACCGTTCGTCGGCAAATTGGTAATTGTGGGTCCGCACGGTTCGACAACGCCGGCCGCAGCTCTGAAAAAGATGGACGCGGATTTTGTCGTGTTAGGCGAGTGCGAAGAGATCCTGCCGAAGTTGGCGGGCGCCCCGGAACACTTCTCCTCCCTCGCATATCGCGACGGCGCAGAGGTGGTGGTCAGAGGCCCAAATCGAGCGGCCGACATGAAGCGTCTGCCGGCTCTGCGTTGGCCCGATGAATCAATTTCCAGACACACGCACCATCACCACCGGTTCGATTCCGCGCCGGCCGCTCCCGCGGCGGAAATGGAAGCATCGCGGGGCTGTCCGTATCATTGCACCTTTTGCGCGAAGGACAATTTCCGGAATAACTACCGCAAGCGCCCGCTCGCGATAATCCTTGAGGAATTGGACGCTTTCGTCAGCCAGGGCGCGGAGTACATCTACTTCGTCGATGAAATCTTTCTTCCCGACATGCAGCTTTTGTCGGCCCTCGCCGGGCGCAATGTAAAGATTGGCGTCCAAACACGGATTGATCTCTGGAGTCAGGATGCCATTCGCTCGCTCGCTCGCGCGGGCTGCGTGTCTGTAGAAGCCGGAGTGGAGAGTATCACCGAGGCCGGTCGCGCCTATCTGGACAAGAAATGTAAGTTGAGCACGGACGAGCTGAGTGATCGGCTGATTTTTGCAAAGGAACTGATTCCATTTGTCCAGGCGAACTTACTCGCCATGACCGAGGACGATGAGAGCAGCATTGAAAGCTGGCGCAGGCAGTTGGAGGCGCACGGAGTCTGGGCGAATAAACCGGTCCCGCTATTTCCTTATCCGGGTTCGCCCGAGTATACGCGCATGTGGGGTCGCGCGGATGATTTGGCGTGGGAGCGCGCGCACGAAGCGTATCTAAAGGGTTTTGATTCGTTCAGCGATATCCAGGAGCAGCGTCCGCAGCCTTTAGTGGAACTGGAGACGACATGCCATGGCCGCTGAACGGCAAACCAGCGGCTACGGTCCCATTCGCATCCTGATGACCGCCGATGCGGTGGGAGGCGTCTGGCAGTACAGCCTGGATCTGATTTCCCAACTTACTCAGCAACGCTTCGAGTTTCTGCTGGCAACGCTGGGCCCTCAGCCTTCCTGTGAGCAGAGGGCACAGGCCAAGTCAATACCCGGGTTGACCGTGGCCGAAGGCGGCTACTCGCTGGAATGGATGCCAAATCCGTGGGCAGATGTGGATGCAGCGGGCAAGTGGCTGTTGGATCTTCAGAGCAATTTTGGCGCGGATCTCATCCACTTGAACGGTTTCTCTCACGCCGCCTTGCCGTGGAAGAGGCCTGTGCTTGTGGTCGCGCACTCATGTGTTCGCTCCTGGTGGCGAGCGGTCCACGGTTGCGCTCCGGGTCCAGAATGGGATGAATACGGGCGGCGCGTGAGCCGCGGACTTTGCGCTTGTGCCCGCGTGGTTGCCCCTTCCCGGCACATGGCCGATTGCATCCGTTCCGAATACAGCATCTCCGATGAGAAGACGTCCGTCATACGCAACTTTACCCTGGCAAGCCAGACGGGTCAGACCGGGAAATCACCTTTCATCCTTACCGCGGGGCGACTCTGGGATCCTGCGAAGAACGTAGCCCTGTTGAACCGGATTGCTCCGCGATTGGCGTGGGACATCTGTCTTGCTGGAGGCGTTCATGGCATCGACTATTCGGCAGCCTCGACGCGGAACATCACATGTCTTGGATCGCTGCCGCATGACGAACTTCTCAGGCACATGGAATCGGCCGCCATCTTCGCGCATCCGGCGCTGTATGAGCCGTTCGGGCTGGCGATACTGGAGGCCGCGCGGGCCCGCTGCTGCCTGGTGCTCTCCGACATACCCGCCTTGCGCGAACTTTGGGATGGCGCCGCGATCTTCCTCGACCCCGGCGATGCGAATGCATGGATGCGCGAGCTGAACTGCCTGGCCGAGGACAGCGCGCGGCGTGAACAATTCTCGAATCGCGCGCAAATGCATGCCAGAGTCTACACGGCTCAAGCTGCCGTGGAGCAGTACATTAACGTTTATCGTTCTCTACTGGGTGTACCTTCCGGCGAGGCAAAGGTGGCAGCGGCCTGAATATGCGCGTCGCTCTGTTCTACCACTCGTTAGCATCTGACTGGAACCACGGCAACGCCCATTTTTTGCGCGGTATCGCCTCTGAGCTACAGGCCCGGGGCCATGAGGTTCTCGTTTTCGAACCTCACGACAGTTGGAGCCGCGCAAATCTTGTTCAAGAGCATGGAGAGCAAGCCGTCGATCGCTTCCAACGCGCTTTTCCACATTTGTCAAGTTTCCGGTACAGTCTGGATAGTTTCGATCCGAGCCGGATGTTGGATGGTTCCGACCTCATCATCGTTCATGAATGGAACGATCCCCGGCTGATATCAGCGCTCGGAAGGTATCGAAAGCGCAACTGGAAAGTGCGGTTGCTGTTCCATGACACACATCACCGGGCACTCACCGCACGCGAAGAGTTGGCGCGCTTCGACTTGTCGAATTATGACGCTGTGCTTGCCTACGGCGCATCGCTGAGGGAAGCCTATCTTCGCCATGGCTGGGGCAAGCAGGTCCACGTTTGGCACGAGGCAGCGGACATTCGCACGTTCTATCCGCATCACTGCGATTCAAAGGACGGCGATGTGGTTTGGATCGGGAATTGGGGCGACGAAGAGAGGACAGCGGAGCTGCGTGAATTCTTTATCGCGCCTGCGCAGAATCTATCGCTCCAAGCTGAAGTTTACGGCGTTCGTTATTCTGAATCGGCTTTGCAGGAGCTCGATCGTGCCGGCATTTCCTACGGAGGCTGGCTGCCGAATTTCGAAGTGCCGAAGACCTTCGCGCGATTCAAAGCAACTGTCCACGTCCCCCGGCGCCCGTACACGCGGGAGCTGCCAGGTATTCCCACAATACGGCCATTCGAAGCTCTCGCTTGCGGCATTCCGCTGGTTTCCGCGCCGTGGCAAGACACCGAAGGATTGTTCCGCATTGGTCAGGATTTTCTAATGGCCGGTAACGGGAATGAAATGGAGATGCACCTTACAAACGTGCTGCGTGATTCGGCGCTCGCGGCTCAACTGGCTCGAAGCGGGCTGGAGACCATCCGCGGGCGCCACACTTGCGCGCACCGGGTCAACGAACTCCTGGAGATTTACAGGAGCCTCGGGCCCGCGGAGATGGAGGAGCGGGCTCCGGTTCTAGCGGCCATCTGATTAT
>JAICXK010000091.1 GCA_025980435.1 Bryobacteraceae bacterium | reverse complement strand
TAATACACCCGCTGCTCCGTTTCGGATTCAACTTCGTGAGCGGGCTTGCAGACGCCGGCCGCTGGTTTCTCAGCTATTTCTTCCGCGAGCCGCTGTTTAGAGGCCGTTGTGAATCGGTAGGCAAACGGTTTCGGATGTTCCGGCTGCCCTTCGTCGTCGGGCACACCAAGATTTTCATCGGAGATGACGTAAATTTTTTCGGGAAAGTGGATATTTTCAGCGGCCGTATCTTCGATGAGCCGAAGCTGATTCTCCGTAACAGAGTTGATATCGGGCACAACGTCACATTTGTGGTCAATAGGGAAATTGTCATAGAAGACGACGTGAACGTGGCCTCGGGTGTGCGCTTTATGGACACCGACGCTCATCCCCGCGATACTAAGGACAGGATCGCCGATTTACCGCCGAAACCGGAAGAGATCAAACCGGTGCGCGTTTGCAGGCGGGCGTGGATTGGCCAGAACAGTTTCATTCTGAAGGGTGTGACCGTGGGCGAGGGAGCCATTGTCGGCGTCAACAGCGTGGTGATTACCGATGTTCCCGCCTATTCAGTCGTCATGGGAAATCCGGCGCGTGTAGTAGTCAAGAACCTCGAAAGACCGGTTGAGGCGTAGCGCCGGCTCATGAACCTGGCGATCTCGATCTTCGCTTGCAGTGTGGCCCTCATCCTCTACGTGCTGCTGGGCTATCCGGCCCTTGTGGCGATATGGGCCCGGCTGTTCCCGAAGCCCGTTTCAAAACAGTTCGTTCCGAAGACCGTGTCGGTAATCATTCCGGTTCGAAATGGCGCGAACTGGATCGAGCGAAAAATCGAATCCTTGCTCGATTCCGATTACCCGGGTCACTTGATTGAGATCATCTTCGTTTCCGATGGTTCGACCGATGCGACCGAGGCCATCATTCGCTCCAATTCGGATCCGCGCGTACGGCTTCTCGTCCTGCCCGCCTCCGGCAAAGCGACCGCAGTTGGGCGTGGAATCGAAATCGCTTCGGGTGAGATCGTCGCCTTCACGGATGTGCGGCAGGAGATCGATCGAAACGCCCTGGCCAGTCTGGTAGCCTGCTTCGCCGATCCGGCAGTCGGGGTCGTTACAGGGCAGCTCTACATCCGTGAAGGGCACAATTCGGAAGAACAAAACACGGGCCTTTATTGGCGTTACGAGAAAGCCATCCGCAAGAATCTCAGCCACATCGATGCCCTCTTGGGCGCAAGCGGTTCCATCTACGCAATGCGCCGCGAATTAACCGCGCCCATTCCTCCCGGCATCCTGCTCGACGATGTCTACCTTCCACTGACCGCCGCGTTTAAGGGTTTTCGAATTTATTTTGAGGAAGCGGCGAAGGCCTACGACTATCCCACCGCTTTGCGTTCCGAATTCTGGCGCAAGATGCGAACCCAGGCAGGCGTCTATCAGACCCTGATGCGCTTCCCGGCGCTGCTCTGGCCCGGAAACCGGCAGTTCGTTCACTTCCTCTCGCATAAGCTCGGCCGGTTGTTTCTTCCTTTCGCGCTTATCGCGATAGCTGCCAGCAGTTTCGGACTTCCTGAACCGTGGCGGCGAATTGCCCTGGTCATACAGACCGCTTTTTATGGATTGGCGATTATCGACCCTCTGATTCCGGAGCGTATTCCGGTGAAGCGGCTTTCCTCCCTCATCCGGGCCTTCGTTGTGCTCGTCGCGGCGGCATTGTGCGGAATCGCAGTTTTCTTTGTGCCGCCGCAGCGCTTGTGGCGAGAGACTCGAGTGGCGTCCCCGACCGCTACGGCGCAGAGCGTCAACTCCTCTTCCCGGCGTTGAGCGCCCCGCGGTCTCATCTATTCCGGCGGCGGCGTCACCTGTGTCAGCTCGGGACCGCCACCGCTTTGTCATCTTCCTTGGCGGGCTGTTCCGCGGCTACATCGTCGTGCCGCTCCTCGTGATACTCCTGCTCCGTATTGAGCGCCCACAAATTATCGCGGCTCCGCACGTTTCCAATGATGTTATCCACCGCCGTCATGGCGGTCAGCATGGAGTGGTCCTGGTTGTTATATTTGTGCATCCCGTTGCGACCGACCAGAAACAGATTCTCGAATCCGTTTGCCCAGGCGATGACTTCCGGAAACCGGTCGTACGAGCCAAAGTACGCCGGGTAGGTTTTCGGCATCCGAATCACCGTGGCATCGGCCACATCCTCCGGCTCCAGGATATTCATGGCTGCGAGCTCGGATTTTGCCAGCGCAATCATTTCTTCATCATTCTTTTTCCAAAGCGCGTCGGTGTCGTTGCAAAAATATTCGAGTCCGATCCACACCTTGTTCGGATCCGAAACCATGAACGGGCTCCAGTTATTGAAGACCTGCAGACGCCCCACGAGAACATCCGGCTCCTGAATATAAATCCAGTTATCCTTTACGAGTCCTCCCGATTTCTCCTGCAATTTGATGCGGTTGCACAGAACTCCAACCGTGATGAAATCGCGGTACACCAGCCCGTCCGAGATTTCCCGGACACTCCCGGGGGCGGGTGGATTCATAGCGGCCACCAGTTCCTTCACGGGCATCGTCGAGAAGAAGTAATCGCCTTCAAACCGGCGGCTTTCGCCCGTTTGCGTGTGCCGCGCCAACACAGCGGATACGCGCTCGCCTCCGCTATGTTCTATGCCCTCCACGGACCAGTGCGTCAGAATTTCGCCTCCCTGCGTGCGTATCCGTTCGGCAACCTCTTCCCACATCTGGCCCGGCCCGAATTTCGGGTATAGAAACTGCTCAATCAACGAAGTCTCTACGTCTTTTTGCGAGATATCCTTTTTCTGTCTCTGAACCAGCTTCTTCAGAACATGCGTGATGGTTTTGTAGATCGACAGACCCTTGATGCGCTGGGCTCCCCATTCCGCGCTGATCTCTTTGCACTCGATTCCCCAAACCTTTTCTGTGTAGGATTTGAAAAAAGTGAGGTATAGCTCGCGGCCGAACCGGTTAATGAAAAATTCTTCCAGGTTCTTCTCATTCCGGATCGGAAACACGAGCGAGCGGAGATAACTGAACCCGATTCGCATCGTTTTCCAGATGCCCAGTTTCCGAATCGTATCGCCGCTCAAAGTGATCGGATACGAGAAGAACTGCCGCATAAAATAAATGCGCGATTTCCGGCTGCGGACCAGCATCACCCTGTCCTCCCGGTGCGGGTCGGCGGTTTGGGCCGGGGCGGGGATCGAGGAAGTCTGGCGTTGATAGGTGATCTGTGTGCTGGCCTCCCCGGTTGCCTGCATGGGCAGGATCTTGAGCCACCACTGCATCACGCGGTCCGATTTCGAGAAGAACCGGTGGCCGCCGATGTCAATGCGGTTGCCCTTATAGTTGACCGTTCGGGAAATCCCGCCCATGTACTCGCTCTTTTCAAGCACAATCGGCACAATGTCCGTTCGCGTCAGTAGCTCGTAAGCCGCCGTGAGGCCGGCAGGCCCCGCGCCGACAATGACAGCACGCTGGCGTGCGGTTGACTTCATAAACTCCTTCCAGACAGGACAGTCTAAATCCAAGTTTTTCAGAGACTTAAAAAATCTCTGCACAAGAGTCGAAATTCCGCCGATGCACCCTCGTTCGATCTATCGACGCGAATCTCGCATCCATCGAGACACAGTTCTTCTCATTACGCAGGGGCAAGGCATGCCTAGCCCGCCTGACCGTGATCCATGAAGTAATAGCACAGCATGTGGCAAACGATCATGTGCCCGTCTTCAATCCGGCCCATATGCGGTTCTGCCACCCGGATTTCCAGGTTTGCCATCGGACCAAGCTTCCCGCCGTCACGTCCTGTTAAGGCGATCGTCTTACACCCGATTGAATTCGCATACTCCATAGCGCAAATGAGGTTAGGCGAATTGCCCGATCCGCTAATCGCTAAAAAGACATCCTCCCGCTGCGCGAAATTCTTCAATTGCTCCGCAAACACGCAGTCGTAGCTCACGTCGTTTGCGTACGCCGTAAGGGTCGGCAGCGAGTCGGTTAACGCCATAATGCGAAACCGTAACGGCCGGTTGAAGCTTGCGCCCTTTACCATGTCGCACACAAAGTGCGATGCGGTCGAAGCACTGCCGCCGTTCCCGCATACGAAAATGTGCCGGTTTCTATCCCGCGCTTCTGCCAGGAGCTCGATCGCCCGCCCGACCGCTTCCAGGTCAACCGTATCTAAGGAACGCATCAATTGGGACTTGTACTGCTGCCCAAAACGGAAAGCTGCAGGCCGCTCAACTGCTTCGGTTGCCATATCCGTATGCTACACTAATCGACCACAACCTAAATCGTCCTTATTTTCATCAGCTTACAAGGAATCGTTTGGAACAGCATCGTATACTGCCACGCCTTTGGCTGCAAATACCTGGCTGCAAATACCCGGAACAGTTCGCTCGCATACACGCGACCGAACTGAAACAGGACCGCGAAGCCGCGTACCTGGTGGGGCGGACCCCCTGGACCGCCTGGTCAGCGCCGTCGCGTGACACAATCGTAAGAAAGCCGGAGGGCGAGCCAGATGATATCGCAGAAGGCAGTTAAAATTGGCGAAAAGTTCGTCGGCCATGCCCAACCCTGCTATATCGTTGCCGAAATCGGGATCAATCACAACGGGAGTCTCGATCTTGCCAGACAGCTTATCGCCGTCGCGGCCGCGGCGGGTTGCGATGCGGTGAAATTTCAGAAGCGCACTGTCGATATCGTTTACACGCCCGAGGAGCTTGCCAGGATCCGCGAGAGTCCGTTTGGCGAAACGAATGGAGATCTCAAACGCGCGCTTGAGTTCGGACAAAGAGAATATGAGGAGATTGACGCCTGCTGCAAGGCGGCGCAGATCCCCTGGTTTGCCTCTTGTTGGGATTCCGATTCAGTCGATTTCATTAGCCGGTTTGATGTGCCTTGCTTTAAAATCGCTTCGGCATGTCTCACTGACGATCCGCTCCTCCGCCATGTTCGCCGGATCGGCAAACCGTTGATCGTTTCCACCGGAATGAGCACCCTCGAACAGATTGACCATGCCATGGATTTGCTTGGACCGCAGAACCTGGTTCTGCTGCATGCGTGCAGCGCTTACCCTGCCAGCTACGACGAACTGAACCTGCGCGCCATACCGGCTCTCCGCCAGCGCTACAATTTGCCGGTCGGGTATTCCGGCCACGAAACCGGTCTTCCGTCCACCGTTGCGGCCGTGGCGTTGGGAGCTTGCTGTGTCGAGCGACACATTACGATGGACCGGGCCATGTGGGGTAGCGATCAGGCTGCTTCGCTTGAGCCGAACGGCATCACCCGCCTTGTGCACGATATTCGCCTGATTGAGACCTCACTGGGGGACGGCATAAAGCGCGTCGTGGAGGACGAATATCCGGTCATGAAAAAGCTTCGCCGTGCCGGCGCAAGCGCAGTGTCCGCATGAATCTTTGTTGCGCGACAGCTATTACGTATGCCAAAGCTTTCTGACTACGTGATCCAGTTCGTTGCGGATCAAGGCGTGAAGCATGTCTTCCTGGTAACCGGCGGGGGCGCCATGCACCTCGATGAATCCCTCGCCCGCTGCTCACGCCTGCAGGCCGTCTGCAATTCCCATGAGCAGGCAAGCGCCATCTGCGCCGAGAGTTACGCGAAGGCGACGAACCGCTTAGGCGTCGCCCTCGTCACCACTGGTCCCGGAGGCACAAATGCCGTCACAGGCCTCGCCGGAGCCTGGCTTGACTCTACGCCAGTCTTGTTTATTTCCGGTCAGGTCAAGCGTTCGGATCGCATGTTTGATCCGGATGGCAAGCCGCTCGGCGTGCGCCAACTTGGGGTTCAGGAAGTGGACATCGTATCCATCGTCAAACCGCTGACCAAGTATGCCGTCACGGTGCTTACTCCTCAAACCATCCGCTATCACTTGGAAAAGGCGCTGCACCTTGCGACCACCGGACGGCCAGGGCCGGTATGGATCGACATACCTCTCGATATCCAGGCTTCACCGATTGGATTAGAAACGCTTCAGGGCTTCGATGATTTTGAATCTGGTGATCCGCCGCCAGGTTCCGATCTCTCCCGCCAGGTCGGAAATGTTATTGAACGGCTGAACACGGCGGCGCGTCCGCTTCTTTTCGCCGGAAATGGTATTCGATTGGCGCGCGCTGAGCAGGAGTTCGCCGAGCTGATTACGCGACTGAGGATTCCGGTTGCAGCCACCTGGTGCGCGGCGGATCTCGTTTCGAGCGATGACCCGCTGTACGCTGGCAGGCCCGGCTCTATCGCATCGCGCGGCGCGAATTTCGCGCTTCAAAATTGCGATTTCCTCCTGACGATTGGGGCCCGTCTGGATTTTGCCATTACCGGGTATGCCCCCGGCGACTTTGCTCGTGGGGCGCATAAAGCAGTCGTCGATGTTGACCCAGCCGAGTTGCGCAAGCTGCACCCTCACGTGCAGAGCCCGATCTGTTCGGATGCCCGGGCATTTCTCCGCGAATTCCTGCGTCAGGCCGATGCGGTTCTTCCACAAGAGCGATGCGCCTGGAAGGCGCGCTGCGCGGACTGGATGGCTCGCTACCCGGTGGCTACCGATGAGCATCGGAAACCCGAAGGCCGTGTCAGCATCTATCATCTGGCGGAAGTAATAGACCGTGAAATGGAACCGGATGACCGGTTGGTCTCGGGAAGCTCCGGCAGCGGAATCGAAATTTTCCTGCTTGCCTGCCCGGGCCGTGCCGGCCGGCGGATCTATCACACGGCCGGCCTGGGTGCCATGGGATTCGGCCTGCCGGCGAGTATTGGCGTTTGCCTGGCCGGTGGAACGCGTCGCACCGTCTGTGTGGATGGAGACGGCGGCTTTCAATTCAATATTCAGGAGCTTGAAACTGTGGCGCGGCTGGATCTACCCATTAAATTCTTTGTTCTAAATAATGAGGGATACGCGTCTATTCGAGCCTCGCAAACCAACTATTTTGGCCAGGCGCGTATCGGCTGCGACGCGCGGACGGGACTCACGATCCCTGATATCTCGAAAATTGCCGCCGCCTATGGAATCCCAACCGCCATCATAGAAGACCAGAGAGATTTGCGCGCCGACATCCGGCGCGTGCTGAACATGCCCGGTCCCGTAGTTTGTGACGTCCATGTTATTCCCGATGAAATCCGGGCGCCTCGTCTCGCGAGCCGCCAAAATCCGGACGGCTCGTTCGTTTCCCGGCCGCTGGAGGATCTGTGGCCGTTTCTCCCGCGTGAGGAATTTTTCGCGAACATGATGATAAAGCCATTAGCCGGATAAGTCGCCCGGCATACGAGGTGAATTTTTGCGCACCATTAGTATTCTTACTGCTTGTTACAACGAAGAAGATAATGTTGAAGAACTCTATAACCGAGTCCGCGCCGAGATGCTTAAAATCGGACGCTATAAATATGAGCATCTCTTTATCGACAACAATTCCTCCGACCGGACAGTAGAGATCCTGAAGCGAATCGCCAGCCGCGATCGTAACGTAAAGGTCATCGTTAACGCCCGCAACTTCGGCCATATCCGTTCGCCCCATCATGGATTGCTGCAGACCACCGGAGATGCCGTCATTGGCATCGTCGCGGACCTGCAGGATCCGCCGGAAATGATTCCTCAACTGATCGAGAAATGGGAACAGGGTTATCCGCTTGTTCTCTGTATTAAGAAGGGGAGCAAAGAACGCCCCTTGATGTTCTGGGCCCGGAAGCGTTATTACCGCCTGGTGCAGCAACTCTCTTCCATTAAAACGATCGAAAATTTCACCGGATTCGGATTGTACGATCGGAAGGTCGTCGAAATCGTCCGGTCTTTTAGCGACCCCTATCCGTACTTTCGCGGCATGCTGGCGGAAATCGGGTTTCAGTACTATGAGATCCCATTCATCCAACCGCGCCGCGAACGTGGCATCACGAAGAACAATTTCTATACCCTGTACGACATGGCCATGCTCGGTATCACGAATTTCTCGAAGGTCCCGCTGCGCATCGTCACATTCACTGGTTTCGTCAGCGCATTTCTTTCGCTGCTGGCGGGCGTTGGTTATCTCATCTATAAACTCGTTTTCTGGCAGAGCTTTTCCGTTGGCATCGCGCCGCTTGTTATAGGTCTGTTCTTCTTCGCATCCATTCAGATGGTTGCAATGGGGATGCTCGGCGAGTACATCGGCGCTATTCACACGCAAGTGCAAAACCGCCCGTACGCCATCGAAAGAGAACGCGTGAATTTCGAATACGCTCCCGGTGAACCGTACCCCGAAGAGGTCCGCGTTGCCGAACTTGTATAACCGTAAACCTACCCGGCTTTTCTACTGGATCCTTGCGATTCTTCTTGCGGCCGCGTTGCTCTATTTTTCGCTGCGCGGTATTGCGTGGAAGCAGGTGTGGCTTACTCTTTCCCGCGCGAAGCCAAGTTACATTGCTTTATGGGTTCTGCTAAGCTCGGGCTCTTTGTTCTTGCGGGCTTTACGATGGCGAATTCTTCTGCGTTCCGCCGCACCGGTCAAGGTCTCAACCGCGTTCTGGGCCACCGCTGCCGGCTATCTCGGTAATAACTACCTTCCGGCTCGCGCCGGGGAACTGATCCGGAGCGTGATGGTGAGTTATCATGCGGGGCTCACCAAAACCTTCGTCCTGACGACTGCGTTTCTCGAAAGGCTGTGTGACGCGGTTGCGCTGGTTCTGTTCAGCTCCATTGTGCTACTTACCCTGCCTTCGCCTCCTGGCTGGTTTGCGCACGCCGCAAAGCCCTTCGCGATACTTGGCCTTTCCGGTGTCGCGGCGATCGCCATTACGCCCCGGCTCGAATCGCTGTGGACAGTCATCGTAAGCCGCACGCCCGTGCCGCAATCAATTCGAGAGAAGCTGCTCCGCGCGATCGGGCAGATCTTGACAGGGATGCGGGCTTTTCACAGCGGCCCCCGCCTGCTGGCATTTATTCTCTTTACCGCTGTCATCTGGTATACGGACATCCTGGGTATCATGGTCGGCGCGCAAGCTCTGGGGCTCCACCTGAATCTGCCCGTCGCTTTTCTTCTCATCGCCGGCCTTGGACTGGGTAGTGCGCTACCGGCTACGCCCGGGTACGTCGGAATTTATCAATTTGTCGCGGTCAGCGTTCTTGATCCGTTCGGTTTCAGTAAAGCCGACGCAATCGCCCTGATTCTGCTCTTCCAGGCCCTTCAGTACGTTGTGATTACTTTCTGGGGCCTGCTCGCATTCGCTCAGTCCCGCCGGATGAGCCTTAAGGTTGCGCTCAGTCTCTCCCGCACGGCGCCCTCCCCGGTAACCGCGGGGCAGGGGCAACCTTCGAATTAGCAATGGGAGTACCGGGACTGGTAACAGTAGCTATTCCTGCCTTCAATCGTGCCCGCCTCGCGGTTCGCGCGGTGAATAGCGCACTGGCTCAGAGCTACTCGGATCTGGAAGTTCTGGTTTCCGATGATGCTTCCGGCGACGAGACCGCGCAATCGATCGGCAATATCAATGATGCGCGGCTGGTGTTCTTTGCCCAGCGGGAGCGCCTCGGCCTGGTCGGCAATTTTGATTTCTGTCTCCGGCATGCAAGCGGCGAATTCTTTCTGCTCCTCGGAGATGATGACGTTCTGCTCCCGCAAGCGGTTGAGCGGCTGCTTTCACCTTTCTTGCGCCCTCCGCGCGGGATCGAGCCCGAATCGATCGGGCTGGCTTGGTGTCCCTGCCGTATCGCCCGTCCCGATGGCGCTCAGCTTTGGATTACCGAGGCCGGGCCCGAACTCGAATCGCCGGTCGCGCTTCTCTCCGGGTTGTGGGCAGGCAGACGAGGGCCGCGTCTAAGCGGCATTTTGATGCGCACCGCGGACGCAATTGCTGCCGGCGGTTTTCAGGAACGGCATGGGCACCTGTGTGATCTCGGCGCGTGGGGCTCAGCGGCGCTTTCCCATGATTATGTTGCCTGTATAAATGAACCGCTGGTTCAATACACGAACCATCACGGTACTACAACCAGCAGATCCTCCGTTCGCGAATGGCAGGATTGGGCGCGCGTTGTACATGCCGAGCTTGTGGCCTGCGCCCGGGTGCGCGGGAGTCCGGAGGCTCAACAGGAATTAGAGCGTGGCAGGCGCAATCTCGTCAGCGGCATCACCCTGACGATTTTGATTCAGACCATCGGTAGACGCGGTTGGATCAGGAACACATTCCGTGAGGCGCTCCGATCGCCGGGCGCATTGCTTACTCCCTACGTTTGTAGAAGACTCGGTAAGGACGGCTGGAAGGTCCTGCGCCTGCTAAGCCTGTGGCGCACGCACTCTTGCGTGCCGTATCGAGACTCGTCTCGACACTTGGGCAGCGGCGTTTAGCCAAGCACCTGGAAAGGACTGGTCTGCAGTTCGGCTGGTGCTTGCGGAACCTTCAGGCTCGGCATCGGTTTCGCCTGAAACAACCGCTGGCAGGGTTTCGCCAGTAATCGCGCCCAAAATTGGGCCCGGTCTTGACGCGCGCTGTCCGTTGCGATCCCGGTTCGGGCATACATCTGACGATACAGCTTCGATATGAACAGGAATGCGAGCCGGGCGCGAATGGAGGAAACGCAATGCGATCGCTTCCAGATGGAGCTCAAACTGTAGAAGCGATCCCAGACACCCTGCGTCCGCTGCCGCAGATCATCGGAGGTCATGGAAGGGTGCGGCATGAACATTCTCGGTCTGACCTTGGACGGAATCAGCCAGTAGCGTGTGATCGGGATATCGCCAACCTTTGGCGGATCATTCTGCTGCGCCTTCTCCCAATGCTGGAAATCGACCGTCCCCGGGAGCGGCGTAAGCATGACAAACTGTGCGAATGCGATGTCAGCCTGTTGAGCGAGAACAGCGGTGGCTTCGAAGGTATCCTCACGGTCGCTGGCGAGACCGAAGATGAATGAGCCCAGAACATGTACGCCGTGCTGGCGAAAAGTTTGCAAACGCTTGACCAGCATCTCACCTACGCAGTTGAAGTCTTTGAACACGGTTTTGAGCCCATCGGCGGTCACGGTCTCAACGCCTACCAGCGCCCCCCTGATCCGCGCCTTCCGCATGCAATCGAGATATTCCGGGTCTTCCGCGCTCTCCATGGTGATTTGCGTGAAGAACACCATGTCCTCGGGTAATTCGGCCAACTGCGCCATCAACTCAAATCGCTCGCGCCGGATAGACTGCAGTTCGGCAAGCTTCCTCTGGTTGCCTTGCCGCTCCGCATTTTTCAGATCGGTTAGCGTCACCGGATAGAAATTATCGTCGGCCAATAAGATGAAGCGAAAGCCCTTGCGTCGCAGCTCTACCACTTCCCGGACCACGCCGTCCGAGGCCCGCTGTCTGGGCCGCTGGCCGTCTGTTCGCCAAACCGAGCAAAACGAGCAATGCTTGGCGCACCCGCGGACCGTTTGAACGGAAGCCCACATGTACTTCTTATCCGGAAGCAGGTCCCAGCGCGCCGGCAAGAACTGGCTGGCCTCGATCCGTCCCCCTTCGTAGATCGGTTTGGGTCCGCCGTTCAGGCAATCCTTCAGCGCTTCTGACCAGACGGCATCGCCGTCGCCCTTGACCACGCAATGTGCTCCGCCCCGGCTAAAAGACTCGTCCGGATACAAGCTGGGATGAATTCCGCCAAACACGACCCATGCGCCGCGCTCGCGCGCCATTCTGCCGACTTCATAGCCGCGCAGCGCGTTTCCCGTATGGACGCCTATACCGACGATGTCGCCGGCCTCAATGCTGGAAGGGTCGATTTGCTCCAGCGTTTCGTCACATAAGATCGGATCTCCGAAAGACGGCGGCGTCGCCGCGGCCAGTACGTAGAGCCAGCGCGGCGTGATGACGGCCGTGCCGAAAGACAGATCGCTTGGGTTGACTAAATGGACACGCACGGACATTGAGCCTCTGCAGTGTATAACACTTCTTGGACCGCGCGCTCAGCGAATCGTTTCAACCATTTGCAAAATGCGCTCTCGAAGGCGTTAGATCCGTAGTTGTACAACAAACTCAACCCTGGGCCCGATGACAAGAACTGCCCGGTCGTCCTAAACTAAAAGCCCGCTTGTCCTGTATTGGGGGGATTGATCAGACGTTATACTTTTGCTTGCGTGGTCTTCGGTCACTTGTCTGGGTTCGGCCAATTGCATTCATAGCGGTTCTGCTGCTTATCTGGCAAATCGCCGTTAGCCGGCACGCGGTTCACCTTTTACCAGATCCGGTAGAAGTGGTTGGCGGCATCGCCGATCTGGTGCGCCATGGCCTGCTGTTGAAATACGTAGTCGCTTCCTTGTTCCGTGTCACCTGGGGATTCGTGTTGGCTGTTATTTTTGCCATTCCCATCGGACTCACCATCGGATGGTACCGCCGCGCTCAAATGGCCTTCAATCCCATCATTCAGATCCTCCGCCCTATTTCTCCCCTGGCCTGGATCCCCATCGCGATTTTATGGTTTGGAGTAGGAGATCTCGCCGCTATATTTCTAATTTTTATGGGTTGCTTTCTGCCGTTACTTTTGACGGCAATTAATGCGGTCCAGAGTATTCCACTGGTTTACATCAATGCCGGCAGGAATTTCGGCCTTCGACCGGCTGAGCTCGTCTACAGGGTCTTGTATCCCGCGGTCATTCCGAAGTTGATCGTTGGGCTGCGGATTACCTTAGGTATCGCCTGGCTGGTCGTCGTGGCCGCGGAAATGATCGCGGTAAGCTCGGGCCTTGGCTTCTTGATTGTGGATGCGCGCAATGCCGGTAACCGCTACGATCTGGTCGTTGCCGGGATGGTTTTGATCGGAATTATCGGCTTGCTTCTGGATGTGGGAATACGTTCCCTGGAGCGGGTGAAGTCGTTCCGCTGGAGTTATTCGGAGGATTAATCTTTGCCGTTGATGGAAACTCTTGTGAAGCCGGTTGCCCTTAAGACAAAGTTATGCGCCGAGCGCGTGGACATGGTATTCCATCGCGACACCAAGACCACGGAGGTTCTGAACGACATCAACCTGGAAGTCTCAGATGGCGAGTTTGTGTGCTTGCTCGGCCCTTCAGGATGCGGCAAGTCAACGCTGTTGAGCATCATGGCGGGTTTTCTGACCCCAACCAGTGGGCACATACGAATAGACGGCGAAGTTGTGCGTGGGCCCGACCCTCGCCGCATCTTCGTCTTTCAGGAACGCGGCGTCTTCCCCTGGCTGACAGTCGAGGGGAATATCGGATTTGGTTTGTTTAGGTTGCCGCGCCCGGAACGCGAGCAGCGCATCGCCTACTACGTCAAAATGGTGGGCTTGCAGGGCTTTGAGAAGACCTATCCGCCCGAGCTGTCGGGTGGTATGAAACAGCGGCTCGAAGTGGCTCGCGCGCTGGCGGTCAATCCGGACATGCTGTTTCTGGATGAGCCGTTTGGCGCTCTGGATTCGATAACCCGTCTCATCATGCGCGGCGAACTCCTTCGCATCTGGGAAGCCGAACGGAAAACGATCATCTTTGTCACCCATGATATTGACGAAGCGGTCCAACTTGCCGATCGAGTGGTCGTAATGAGCGCCCGGCCCGCTTCAGTTCAACAAATCGTGTCCATCGATATTCCGCATCCGCGCGACATCAGCTCGCCGCGCTATCTGGAGCTTCGGGATGGCATCTTCAAACAGATCGGCCTGGCGCACCGGGTATGACGCATATTGAGCCGCGAACATGGGAACGGTTCTTCTGGCCGGTTCTCGTGTGCGCGCTGCTTCTTGCGCTTTGGCACTACTGCGTTGTCTGGACGGCGACCCGAATCTTTCCATCGCCGCTTGAGGTAGAGCGAGGTATGGCCGAGCTCCTCAGGCAGAATGTCCTCTGGGGCGACATTGTCGATTCCCTCCGGCGCGTGGCGGTTGGATTCGGCGCCGCCGCGGTGCTCGGAATTCCGCTGGGATTGATTTTTGGCTGGTATCCGGCGGCCAACCAGGTCGTGAACCCGGCAATGCAGATTCTCCGGCCCATCAGCCCGATCGCCTGGATTCCGGTCGCCATCATCTTCTTCGGCGTCGGAGATAACGCGGCCATCTTTTTGATCTTTTTAGGCGCTTTCTTCCCGATCGTGGTCTCCTGTACCGATGGCGTCTCGAATGTCCCGTCCGTATCGCGCCGCGCGGGCCGGAACTTTGGACTGTCGCCCCTGCAGCTTCTCGCCAAGGTAGTCTTTCCCGCTGCACTCCCCCAGATCATCGTGGGCTTGCGCATTGCGCTTGGGATCGCCTGGCTGGTGGTTGTCGCGGCGGAAATGATCGCGGTCGATTCCGGACTGGGATATCTGATCATCGATTCGCGAAATTCAGGAAAGCGTTATGACCTTGTAGTTGCGGCCATGCTGTTAATCGGGGTGATTGGCCTGGCCCTCGATTTAGGCTTTCGCAAGCTCGAAAGAATCAAATCCGTTCGATGGGGTTTCCGGGATGACTCTTAAGAAGAAGATCCTTTTGTGCGCGGCCGGATGGCTGGTGCTTGTCTCCGTACTGCATGGATATCTGAACGTCAATTGGGCCGCTGTTCTGAATGACTATCGCCCGCCGGCAAAGCGCAAGATTATTGTTGCCTACATTCCGGTCACGTGCCAGCTTACTTGCCCGGTAACGGATTACATTTCGAAGTACTCGGAAAACGGTGAAATGTTTCTGCCCCGCATGTTCCAAGGGTTTCCGGAAATGAAGGAAGCGCTAATTTCGAACAAGGTGCAGGCGGCCTTCATTGTCGCGCCCATGGCGATTGCGCTGGTCGCGCAGGGCGTTCGAATCAAGGTGGTCTATCTCGGGCATCGCTACGGCAGCGCCGTCGTCGTTCGGAAAAACGGACCGGTTAAGACCTTCGCCGATCTGCGGGGCCGCACGGTTGCCATTCCCAGCCGCTTTTCTGACGAGCGACTGATCCTCTTTCGCGCCATGAAGGTCTGGGGGATGAAGCCGGATTCCATCAAAATGGTGGAGATGGCTCCGCCGGATGTTTCCGGCGCGCTTGCTGCCGGAGCTATCGATGCCTTCTCGATGGGCGAACCGTTTCCGTCTCAGGCCGAGATGGCGGGCTATGGCCGGATTCTTTTCCAGGCCCGCGATTACTGGCCGGATTACATGTCATGCATTCTCGTCGTCCGGCAAGATTTGATTGACACCCGCCCGGATGTCGTGCAGGTTTTGGTGGATGGTATCGCGCGGTCCGGTCTTTGGCTGGATAAAGGAAAACCATACCGCGAGGACGCCGCGGATTTCGTGGGGCGCTATTACTACAACCAGAAGCCGGCCTTGCTCCGCTGGGCGCTTACGAAACCGATGAACCGCGTGATGTACAGCCCCCTCGCGCCCCGCAAGGCCGATTTCGACCTGGTACGCGATCTTATGATCGAAACGGGCGTGCTGCACAAGAAGATCGAGTTCGATCAGTATACGGACACGCGATTTTCCGACAAGGCGAGTATTCAGACCGCCTGGAAGTATGATCCGGGCATCGCTGTGGCGAGGTAAGCGGAAATTTCATCGGGCGTTGCTTCTAGCTTCGACGCGCCGCGATACAGATCTTCCGCTTCGACGGGGTACCAGTTCCTGCGTGCGGGATCGCCCAGACCGGCCACGTTGAACGGCTCAATTATGCGTAAGATCCGTTCGGTCAGGTCCTGCGAGTCAAGGGATTCAGCGCGCAAAATGCTATCCAGCAACGCCTTGCACTGGGGGCCGAAAAGCGGATGATCGTGCAAAAGGAAGGAGCCCGCCAGGCGCGATTTACCGAGCCTCCGAGCCATTTCCGCAAAGCTTACCGCGGCAAAATAGAGCAACGAAATGGAAACAAATAACGGGAAATTCGCCATTGATTTGTATAAAGCTCCAATGAGACGCGCTGCGGCCAGCAAGTCGCTATCGGTTTGCGCCGAGTAAGCAGATAATCCTGCGCCGAATGAATCCGTCCCGATGATCTCCGCAAGACGAGAGATTCCCAATAAAGTCAGTGGAAAGCCCGTGGAAAGTAGCGGATCGACAAATCCGGCTGCCGACGGCAAGAGAGCCCAACGCTTACCCGCGATACAGCCGCTACGAAAAGAAAGCCGCGGCACATGGATAAACGGGCGCTCCAGCCTCGCGGCGGCGAACTGTTTCTTCAACACGGGGATAAGCTCTAACACCCGGTCCCATGCCGGTGCGCCATCCGCAAGTTTCAAGCGCTCTGCCATCCTGTCTGTTACTGCTGTACCCGCGCTCGTGATACCGTTATTGAACTGGAGGACCCAAACCCAACCGCCATCAAAGACATGATGAACCGCCGCGGCGTTCACAGGAAAGGGTTGGGCCTGCGGCTCGTCCAGTCGACGCACCCCTGAGAAATGGCTGAACAGAGCTTGCGTGTGGGGGAAACCGGGGAGCGGCCGTCCCCGCAGGCTGAGCGCGCGATGCAGAAAGCCGCGCGGTCCGGTCGCGTCTACAACGAATTTTGCGCGGACGGTCAACTTTGCGCTATTCCTTGTCCCATCAATCCGGATCTCTTCCTCTGATTCGGAGGCGGCGTGGAGTCCAACTTCGTCGAGATAACAGACGCCTGCCGCTTGTGCTTCCAGCACCAGAAAGTGATCGAAATCGGCCCGGTACCAGTGTGTGTCGGCAATTTCATCATGTGGGCTGGCGGCCACTAGTAGCTGCCTGGTTCTATCCGAATCATTAGTCTCGGCTTCGCCCAGCTCGTGGTGATAAAACGTGAATCCCCGCTTGAGCCCGCAGCCCACTTCGGGATACGCTCGCTGCCACCTCCCCCATTTTGTGAGCGGCTTCAGTCTGGGCAGATCATAACGAGTGGTCAGATCCTCCAGTAGAAGATTTGACAAAGGAGTCGATGACTCTCCGATTGCGAAGCGCGGATGCTTGCCCTTTTCAAGAAGAATTACTGAGCGGCCGAGCCGGCGAGCAATCATAGCCAAAAGCGAGCCGGCGAATCCTGAGCCCACGACGGCGATATCGTACACAGGTTCGCTCAAGTGCCGACTCCGCAGCGATCACAGCGAACTGGCGGCAGAATCGATTGGCGCAGATTCATTTCCGTAAGCCTGGAGACCCGGGCGCGATAGCACGGCTCGCAGGCGCCGGGTACTTTCAAGTCCCAGAGGTCAACGAAGACTCGCCCACGCTTGAGACCGAGGCCGTAGTTCAGAGCAGCTTCCACGGTCTTCATTCGTGGCGGTGAAAACTCGCCATTTCTTTCCAATTCGTCCAGCGCTCCGTTACCGCCGCGAGTCGGGATTAGCGACACAGCCATAGCTCCGCAATCAAAGGCGAAATCGAGAGAGCGTTCCGTCCACTCGAGACCTTCCGCCTCGTCCATGAATGGCGTTTTGATCAGGATAAAAGCGCGAAGATCGATGTCATTCTCCTGCAGCCACTCTGCGGCTGATGAGAACTGCTGGAGAGTCATCCGCTTGTTCAGGCGCGGCAGTAC